>NZ_JADPUN010000100.1 GCF_015690345.1 Plantactinospora alkalitolerans
GCGTCAGATGGGTATAAGAGACAGTCCCGACGGTGTCGTCCGTCCCGACGGTCCGGCTCGCCCGGCCGTGCGGCCGGAGGGTCCGGTCCGGCCCGACGGTCCCGGACGCCCCGAGGGCGCGGGCCGGTCCGGTGCCGCGCCCGGGCGTAACGAGCCGGTCGTCGGCGTGCTGCCGGACCGGCCGCTGGGCGCCGAGGAGCCCGGTCCGGCGTCGGCCGCGGTGGAACCGGTGCGGGGGGCGCGGGCCGAAATCCGCCGTCAGCTTCGGGAGCAACGGCGGCTGAAGACCATCGCGCTGCTGCTGGCGAGCCTGCTGGTGCTGGGCGCCCTGCCGATGTACTTCGGTCTCCGGGCCGCCACCCGTGATCCGGTGTTCAACTCCCTCGACGCGCTCGCGGTGCCGGCCTGGGCGGCGACCGACACCGTCGACGGGGTGAGCGGTAGCCGGTGGTGCTTCATCGAGTGCCGGTTCCGGGAGCGGACCGTCACCTCCGAACGGAAGTGGGAGGAGACGGCGCAGGCGTACGAGACCGCGCTGGGTAGCGAGGGTTGGCGGCCATGGAAGGTGGCGTTCTGCCCCGAGCAGCAGGTGGAGGGGCACTACACGTGCTGGCGTCGGGACGAGCTGACGCTCGACCTGTGGGTGCGGCAACCCGCCTGCCAGCCCCCCGTGGCGGGTCAGCCCGCTCCCGGTGCGACGCCCGACGCGACCGCCCGGGACGCCGAGAACTGCGAGGGATCGCTGGTCTCGATCAAGGTCCGGAACGCCATCGCGGACGAACGGACCGGTCCCCAGCCGCGCACTGATCCGTCGCTCACCGGCGAGGACCCCGATCCGCTGCTCACCGGCGACCCGCTCGGTGGGCTGACGCCCACACCGACCCCGTCGTGAGGCCGGTTGTCGTCACCGACGGTAGGGTTGGATGTTGGTACTTCGGCGGGTGACCCGGGTCTGCCGCCGGTCGGCGGCGCCGGGCGTCCCGGTGAGACGGTCGCGTGATTCGAGACGGTGCATAGAGGAGGACACGGGTGGACGCTGGAGAGATCGGCCAGATCGCCGCGCTCGTCGCGGCCGGGGCATTCCTGATGCTGGTGCTGGTGCTGACCAGGCCCATCTGGAAACTGGGTAGCACCGTGGACGCGGCGACCCGGGCGATCAACGACCTCAACGACCGTACCGCGCCACTGTTGGGCAACATGAACGTCACGGTGGAGAACGTGAACACGGCGCTGGGACAGGTGCACACCTCGCTGGACGGGGTGAACATCCAACTCGCCAAGATCGATACGATGACCGGCCACGCCCAGAACGTCACCGCCAACGTCGCCAACCTGGCCACCGTGGTCTCCGCCGCCGCGGCGAACCCCCTGGTCAAGGTGGCGGCGTTCGGATATGGCGTCCGTAAGGCCGCCTCGGCGCGCCGGCACGCCGAGCAGGAGCGCGAGGTCCGTACCACCCTCAAGCAGCAGCGCCGGGCCAGCCGACGCGGCGAGCGCTGAACCCGCCGCGTCCGACAACCGGTGGTACGAGGAAGGATGAGGCCATGAAGCGACTGCTCTGGTTGGGCATCGGGCTCGCCGTAGGTGCGTTGGTCGTCCGCAAGCTGACCCGCACGGCACAGGCGTACACCCCGGGCGGCATCGCCAGTTCGCTGACGGAGTCCGCCGGTGGTCTGGTCCAGGCGATGCGGGAGTTCGCCGACGACGTCCGCGACGGCATGGCCGAACGTGAGCAGCAGATCCACGAGGCGTTCGCCGAGGGCGTGCAGTTCGACGACCAGTTCGCCGAACTGCGCGAGGACCCCCGGATCGGCGACCGCGAGTTGTTTCCGGAGGAAGGCACCAGATGAAAACGGCGGAAGTCAAGCGGCGCTACCTGTCGCACTTCGAGGCCAACGGGCACACCGTGGTCCCGTCCGCTCCGCTGCCGGCGATCGACGACCCGAACCTGCTGTTCGTCAACGCCGGCATGGTGCAGTTCGTGCCGTACTTCCTCGGGCAGCAGACGCCGCCGTACCGGCGGGCGGTGTCGGTGCAGAAGTGCATCCGTACGCCGGACATCGACGAGGTGGGGAAGACCTCCCGGCACGGGACGTTCTTCCAGATGAACGGCAACTTCTCGTTCGGTGACTACTTCAAGGACGGCGCGATCTCGCTGGCCTGGGACCTGGTCACCAAGCCGGTGGCCGAGGGCGGTTTCGGGTTGGATCCGGAGCGGATCTGGCCGACGGTCTACCTCGACGACGACGAGGCCGAGGCGATCTGGCGGAAGATCGGGGTGCCGGCGGAGCGGATCGTCCGGCGGGGCAAGGCGGACAACTTCTGGTCGATGGGGATCCCGGGGCCGTGCGGCCCGTGTTCGGAGATCTACTACGACCGCGGCCCGGCGTACGGCGCCGAGGGTGGTCCGGCGGTCGACGAGGACCGGTACCTGGAGTTCTGGAACCTGGTCTTCATGCAGTTCGAGCGGGGTCCGGGCACGGACAAGGAGAACTTCCCGATCCTGGGTGACCTGCCGGCGCAGAACATCGACACCGGCATGGGTCTGGAGCGGATGGCGTCGATCCTGCAGGGGGTCGACAACCTGTACGAGATCGACGAGGTGCGGCCGATCCTGGACCGGGCGGCCGAGCTGACCGGGAAGCGGTACGGGGCGCACTCCGGGCACGCGGCGAGCGAGTCGCATCCGGACGACGTACGGCTGCGGGTGGTCGCCGACCACGTCCGGACCGCGTTGATGCTGATCGGTGACGGGGTGACTCCGGCGAACGAGGGCCGGGGTTACGTGCTGCGCCGGATCATGCGGCGGGCGATCCGGGCGGTACGGCTGCTGGGCTGGCAGGACCGGGCGTTGCCGGAGTTGCTGCCGGTGGCCCGGGACTGCATGTCGCCGTCGTACCCGGAGCTGGCGACGGAGTTCGAGCGGATCTCGTCGTACGCGTACGCGGAGGAGGACGCCTTCCTCTCCACGCTGCGGGCCGGTACCACGATCCTGGACACGGCGATCGCGCAGACCCGGTCGTCGGGCGGTGCCCGGCTCTCCGGGGCGAAGGCGTTCCAGTTGCACGACACGTACGGCTTCCCGATCGACCTGACCCTGGAGATCGCGGCCGAGCAGGGGCTACAGGTCGACCAGGACGGGTTCCGCCGGTTGATGGCCGACCAGCGGGCCCGGGCCAAGGCCGACGCGCAGGCCCGGAAGACCGGGCACGTGGACCTGTCCGCGTACCGGACCGTGCTGGATGCCGGCGGGCCGGTGCAGTTCACCGGGTACACCGAGGTGTCCCGGGAGTCGTCGGTGCGGGCGCTGCTCGGCGCCGGTGGTGGCCCGGTCGAGGTGGCCGGCGAGGGCGAGACCGTCGAGCTGGTGCTGGACGCGACCCCGTTCTACGCCGAGGGTGGTGGTCAGCAGCCCGACATCGGCCTGATCACGGTCGGTGGCGGGCAGGTCGAGGTGCTCGACGTCCAGCAGCCGGTGCCGGGCCTGATCGTGCACCGGGCCCGGGTGGTACGCGGCGAGGTACGCACCGGCGAGGCCGGGCTGGCCGAGATCGACGTGACCCGGCGTCGGGCGATCTCCCGGTCGCACACCGCCACGCATCTCGTGCACCAGACGATGCGGAACTTCCTCGGCGAGTCGGCGACCCAGGCCGGTTCGCTGAACGCCCCGGGTCGGCTGCGGTTCGACTTCAACACCGCGACCGGGGTGTCGCCGAGCGTGTTGACCGACGTCGAGCAGCAGATCAACGAGGTGCTCCTCGCCGACCTGGAGGTGCACGCCTTCATCACCTCGCAGGAGGAGGCCCGCCGGATCGGCGCGATGGCGCTGTTCGGCGAGAAGTACGGCGAGGAGGTCCGGGTCGTCGAGGTCGGTGACTACGCCCGCGAGCTGTGCGGCGGTACCCACGTCGCCCGGTCCGCGCAACTCGGCCTGGTCAAGATCCTCTCCGAGTCGTCGATCGGCTCCGGGGTACGCCGGGTCGAGGCGCTGGTTGGCCTGGACGCGTTCCAGTTCCTGGCCAAGGAACACCTGCTGGTGTCCCGGCTGGCCGAGCTGTACCGGGTGCCGGGCGACCAGGTGGCCGACCGGGTCGAGCAGACCATCGCCCAGTTGCGGGACGCCGAGCGCGAGCTGGAGAAGATGCGGGCGCAGTTGGTGCTCGGCGGTGCGGCGGCGCTCGCCGGTCAGGCTCGGGACGTACGGGGCGTCGCCTTCGTCGGTACCGAGGCGCCGGAGGGCGCGGCTGGCAACGACGTCCGTACCCTCGCGCAGGAGATTCGCGGCAAGATCGACCAGGCTCGCCCGGCGGTGGTCGCGGTGGCCGCCCGGTCCGGTGGCAAGGCGTCGCTCGTGGTCGCGGTCAACGCGGCGGCGAAGAACCGGGGGGTCTCGGCGGCCGCGCTGGTCAAGGGTGCGCTCTCCGGGCGGGGTGGCGGCAACGCCGACCTGGCCCAGGGTGGCGGCCTGCCGGCCGGCGAGGCGCCGAGCCTGCTGGCCGCGGTCGAGAAGGCGCTCGCCGAGGCGTGAGTTCCCGCTCTGGTTGCTCCCCGGCGGGCCGTTGTGATTGGATCTCCAGCCACGACGGCTCGCCGGTCGGCCCGACCCTGGCCGTGACCTGGTTGAGCGGAGGATGTGGATGACCGGACCTGCCCGTGGCGTGCGGCTCGGCGTGGACGTCGGCCAGGTGCGGGTGGGCGTGGCGGTCTCCGACCCGGATGGGATCCTCGCCACCCCGCTGGTCACGCTGGCCCGAGACCTCAAAACCGGTATTGATGGGGTTCCTACCGATATCTCGGAAATTGCACGGCTTGTCGAACTGCATGAGGTGGTCACGGTCGTGGTCGGTCTGCCGGTGACACTCGCCGGTGGAAACGGTCCCGCGGCACAGCACGCGACGGCGTACGCCCAGCGGGTCGCGGCGGCGGTAGCTCCCGTGCCGGTGGATCTGGTGGATGAGAGGATGTCGACCGTCGTGGCTTCTCGTAGGCTGGCCGAGCGGGGCGTCCGAGGACGACGCCAACGGGCGGTGGTCGATCAGGCGGCCGCGGTGGAGATTCTGCAGAGCTGGCTGGACAGGCAGCGGAGGCGGACGGGATGATCGACGACTTGGAGCTCGCGTTCGACGAGCGTGCGGAGAAGGGACGGCACCGCCGCGGCGCGCAGCGCAAGCTGAACAACAAGAAGAAGAAAAAGCGTGGTGGACGCGGCAGGACGATCACCGCACTGCTGATGGCGTTCGTGCTGCTCGGCGTGCTGGGTGGGGTCGGCTGGTACGGCTTCGACCGGATCTCGGGCTACTTCGTCACCCCGGACTACGACGGCGGCGGCACCGGCGAGGCCCAGATCCAGATCGAGGAGGGCCAGAGCATCGCCGAGATCGCCAACACCCTCGTCGCAGCCGGTGTGGTGAAGAGCACGAAGGCCTTCATCGAGGCGGCTCAGGCGAACTCGCGCAGCCAGAACATCCAGCCGGGCGTGTACAAGGTCCGCAAGGAGATGAACGCCGAGGCGGCGCTGGGCCTGCTGCTGGATCTGAAGAACAAGATCGTGAACGGCCTCCTCATCCCCGAGGGCGCCACCTCGACGCAGATCTACAAGCTGCTGTCGAAGGAGACGAAGCTCCCGGTCAAGGACTTCCAGGAAGCCGCGAAGGACCTGAAGGGGCTGGGCATCGCGGACTTCTGGTTCAAGCGCGACGACCGTCAGGCGGCCAAGAAGTCGATCGAGGGCTTCCTGTTCCCGGACACCTACGAGCTGCCGCCGAACGCGACCGCGGAGCAGATCCTCAAGCTGATGGTGGATCGGTTCATGGCCGTGGCCAAGGACCTCGACTTCGTCGACCGGGTGCAGAAGGAGCGCGAGATCAGCCCGTACGAGGCGCTGATCGTGGCGTCCCTGGCCCAGGCCGAGGCCGGGAAGACGGCCGACCTCGGCAAGGTCGCCCGGGTGGCCTACAACCGCATCTACTCGGAGAACCACTACTGCAAGAACGGAAACGGGCTGACCGGCTGCCTCGAGTTCGACGTCGGAGTCAACTACTACTGGGAGTTGACCGGCAAGAAGACCAAGCGGTCCGGACAGATGACCGACGCCGAGCTCTTCGACAAGAACAACCCGTACCGGATGCACGGCAAGGCCGGGTTGCCACCGGGACCGATCAACAGTCCGGGTCAGAAGGCCCTGGAGGGCGCGATGAACCCGCCCAAGGGGACCTGGCTGTTCTTCGTGGCGGTCGACAAGGACGGCACCACCAAGTTCGCGACCACCAACGAGGAACACGAACGGAACATCCAGGAGGCCCGAGAGAACGGCGTGCTCTGAGGTGACCCGGACACGTCGGGCGGCGGTGCTCGGCAAGCCCATCGCGCACTCGCTCTCCCCGGTGATCCACAACGCCGGTTACGCGGCGGCCGGGTTGACCGGCTGGTCGTACTCCGCGATCGAATGTGCCGAGGTCGAGCTGCCCGAGCGGGTGGCCGACCTCGGCCCGGAGTGGGCCGGGCTGTCCCTCACCATGCCGCTCAAGGAGGTGGCGCTCGCGGTGGCCACCGAGGTCTCCCCGGTCGCCGCCGCGATCGGCGCCGCGAACACCCTGGTACGTCGTCCGGACGGCTCCTGGGCCGCCGACAACACCGACGTTCCCGGCATGGTCGACGTGCTGACCGGAGCGGGGGTGCCGGAAGGGGCCGAGATGCTGCTGCTCGGCGCCGGTGGCACGGCGCGGGCCGCGCTGGCCGCCGCTTTCGCGCTGAAGACCAGCCGGGTCACCTGCCTGGTACGGCGACGTACGGCCGGCGAGGAACTGGCCCGGCTGGCCGACCGGCTCGGCGTGCGCTTCGAGATCCGGGACTGGGCCGATCCGGGTGATCCGGCTCGGGCCGACCTGGTGATCTCCACCGTGCCGAGGGGCGCGGCCGACGGTTTCGCCGGGGCGGCCGGGTCCTGGCGTCCCGAGACCGTGGTCTTCGACGTCGTGTACGACCCGTGGCCGACCCCGCTCGCGGCGGAAGCCGCGGCGGCCGGCTGCCGGATCGTCTCCGGCCTCGACCTGCTGCTGGCCCAGGCCGTCGGGCAGTTCGAGCAGTTCACCGGTGTTGCCGCCCCGGTGCCGGCGATGCGATCCGCGCTGGCGGCGGCTCGGGGAGCGCGCTGAGTCGTCGGGCGCCTCGCCGACCAGGAGGGCGGTGAGCGGCGGTCCGCCGGGCGTTCCGCGCCGCGCGCCGGAGCGCCGGCCCTGGCCCGTCGAGGGCACCCGATCGGCGGCCGCGCAGCCCGCCGGAGGGACGCCGTCCGCAGAGCGGGACGGTCCGGGCGGTGCGGACCGGCGGGCACGGTCCGTGCCAAACTTGACCGGCGGTCGGCCCGGCCGCGGCGAGGAGAGGGTTTGTCGTGTTGCGCTGGTTGACCGCTGGAGAGTCCCATGGTCCCGCCCTCGTCGCGCTGCTCGAAGGGCTGCCGGCCGGCGTCGAGGTGACCAGCGACGAGATCGTCCGCGAGTTGGGTCGTCGGCGGCTCGGTTACGGCCGCGGTGCCCGGATGGCCTTCGAGCGGGACGAGGTCGAGATCATCGGTGGTCTCCGGCACGGTGTCACCCTGGGCAGTCCGTTCGCGGTCCGGGTGGGCAACTCCGAATGGCCGAAGTGGCGCACGGTGATGTCCGCCGATCCGGTGGACCCGACGGAACTGGCTGGCCAGGCCCGTAACGCGCCGCTGACCCGCCCCCGTCCGGGGCACGCCGACCTGGCCGGGATGCAGAAGTACGGCCACACCGACGCGCGGCCGATCCTGGAGCGGGCCAGTGCCCGGGAGACCGCGGCCCGGGTCGCGGTCGGCACCGTGGCCCGCGCGCTGCTCCGACAGGCGTTCGGCATCGAGATCGTCTCGCACGTCGTGGAACTCGGTCCGGTGGCCGCGAAGCCGGGTCTCCAGCCGCGTCCGGAGGACGCCGACCGGATCGACGCCGACCCGTTGCGCTGCCTGGATCCGGAGGCCAGTGCCCGGATGGTCGCCGAGGTGGACGCCGCGAAGTCGGATGCCGACACGCTCGGCGGAATCGTCGAGGTCCTCGCCTACGGCGTACCGCCGGGCCTGGGCAGCCACGTCCAGTGGGACCGCAAGCTCGATGCCCGACTCGCCGCCGCGCTGATGTCCATCCAGGCGATCAAGGGAGTGGAGATCGGCGACGCCTGGCAACAGGCCCGGTCCCGGGGCTCGGTGGCGCACGACGAGATCGTCCCCACCGCCACCGGCGTACGCCGGGTCACCGACCGGGCCGGCGGCCTGGAGGGCGGGATCAGTACGGGCGAGCCGCTGCGGGTACGCGCCGCGATGAAGCCGATCTCCTCGCTGAACCGCGCACTGTCCACGGTGGACGTGACGACCGGGGAGGCGGCGACCGCGATCAACCAGCGTTCCGACGTCTGCGCGGTGCCGGCCGCCGCAATCGTCGCCGAGACGATGGTCGGGCTGGTGCTGGCCGAGGCGGCGATGGAGAAGTTCGGCGGCGACTCGGTTCCCGAGATCCGCCGCAACCTGGCCGGCTACCTGGACAACCTGGTGATCCGCTGATGGCGCCGGTGTGTGTGCTGGTGGGTGTGATGGGCGCGGGAAAGACCAGCACCGGACTGCTGGTCGCCAGCGGCCTCGGAGTCGGCTTCCGGGACACCGACAGTGACGTCGAGGCGCTGGCCGGCAAGCCGATTCCGGAGATCTTCGTCGACGACGGCGAGGAACACTTCCGTACCCTGGAACGGGCCGCCGTGGCCGAGGCGCTGGCGTCCCACGACGGGGTGCTGGCGCTCGGCGGCGGCGCCATCCTGGCCGAGGAGAACCGGGCCGCGCTGGCCGGACACCGCGTCATCTACCTGTCGGTGGAGCTGACGGACGCGGTCAGGCGGGTCGGCCTGGGCGCCGGCCGCCCGCTGCTCGCGATCAACCCCCGGGCCACCCTGAAACACCTGCTCGACCAGCGGCGCCCGCTCTACACCGAGGTGGCCGGCCAGACCGTCGTCACCGACGGCCGGACCCCGGAGCAGGTCGCCGAGGAGATCCTGGCTGGACTCGCCGACGACCGCGTCGGCCGCCCGGCCGGTCCGCCCGCGGGTTGACCGGCCGGGGCACGCCAACCGGTCCGCCCGCGGGTCGACCGGCCGGGGCACGCCAACCGGTCAGCGTGGGACGTCGGCCGGGACCTTCCGGCCGATCCGGTCCAGCAGCTCGGTCAGGCCCTTCGGCTCGCTGAACATCGGCCAGTGCCCGGTCGGCAGGCCGTAGAGGTCGGCGCCGGTCAGCCCGGCGAAGAACGGGTTACCCTCCTCGATCATCCGCCGCACCAGCTCGACCGGGAAGGTGCAGGCGATCAGCGCGGTCGGGACCGTGCCGCCGCCGGACAGTCGTACCGGGCGGGTGGCGCTACCCAGCGGTTGCCCGGTGGCACGCCTCCGGAGCAGGTCCAGGAACTCGTCGTCCAGCCCGGCGAGGTTGGTCGGATCCTCGGTCGGATCCCAGGCCGGTGGCGGCACCAGGTGGCCGTCGCCGATCAACGCCCGGAGCCGTTCCTGCTCCTGTGGCGGGTGGGTGTCGAACTGCGCCACGCCGTCCGGCAGCGGCCCGCTGTCCAGGTAGACCACCCGAGCCAGCCGTTCGGGAATCCGGTCCGCCGCCTGCTCGACGGGCATCCCGCCGCCGGAGTGCCCGACCAGCACCACCTCGCGGAGGTCCTCCGTTTCGATCAACCGGACGATGTCGGTGGTGTGGGTGTCGAGGTCGACGTCGGGGCCGGCGAGGTGGGCCCGCTCGGCCAGTCCGGTCAGGGTCAGCGGGTGCACGTCGTGCCCGGCCGCCCGCAGCCCGTCGGTCACCTCGCGCCAGGCCCACGCGCCGAGCCAGAAACCGGGGACGAGAACGAACGTGGCCATCTGGATCTCCTTCGATCTGCTGTTGTGCCTCGAACGGTAGAGTCGAATCCGGACGTGTTCCGCCCGGATTTGGAGTGTGACCCGTGGCACATCCGGCCGCTCGGGTGCTCGGCATGCTGGAACTGCTCCAGAGCCATCACCGGCTCACCGGTCCCGAACTCGCCGCCCGGCTCGACGTCGACCAGCGGACCGTCCGCCGGTACGCCGACACCCTCGTCGAACTCGGCATCCCGGTGCTCGCCGCCCGCGGCCGGTACGGCGGATACCGGTTGCGCCCCGGCTACAAACTGCCGCCGCTGATGCTGACCGACGACGAGGCGGTCGCCGTGCTGCTCGGGCTGGTCGCCGCCGAGCACCTGGGCCTCGGTACCGCCGCACCCGCCACCGACCTCGCCCAGGCCAAGATCCGCCGGGTGCTGCCCACGTCCCTCGCCGAACGGCTGGACGCCGTCCAGGAGACCCTCGGACTCAGCCTGCGACGCCGGGCGGACACGCCGAGGCCAGCCACCGCAACCCTGCTCGCACTGGGGGCGGCCACCCGTTCCCGGCACCGGGTCAGCATCGGTTACCGCTCCTGGGGCGGCGAGGCGTCCCAGCGCGACCTCGACCCGTACGGGCTGGTGTTCCACTCCGGCCGCTGGTACGTCACCGGCCACGACCACCTACGCGGCCAGATCCGTACCTTCCGACTCGACCGGATCGGCTCGGTCGACGTCGGCACCGCGACGTTCTCGGTGCCGGACGGGTTCGATCCGGTCGGACACGTAACCCGGTCGCTGGCCGGGGTGGCGTA
Source organism: Plantactinospora alkalitolerans (assembly GCF_015690345.1). Classification (GTDB taxonomy): domain Bacteria; phylum Actinomycetota; class Actinomycetes; order Mycobacteriales; family Micromonosporaceae; genus Plantactinospora; species Plantactinospora alkalitolerans. The sequence goes on from NZ_JADPUN010000100.1 coordinate 10,712, forward strand.
CCGGTGGGAGGTGGAGGTGCTGCTGGAGGCCGATCTGGAGCAGGCCCGGCGCCGGGTGCCGCCGAGCGTGGCCGAGCTGACCGCCACCGACGACGGCATCCTGCTGCGGACCAGGGCCGAGGACCTGACCGGGATGGCCCAGATGCTCGCCGGCCTGGGTTGGCCGTTCACCGTCGTACGCCCCGACGAACTGCGCGCCGCCGTCGGCGCGTACGCCGCCCTGCTCGCCGGCTACGCCGAGCGGTCGCCGGGGCCGGTCATTCCCGCCTGATCCGCACGTTCGGCCCGACGAGTTCGGCGTTGACGGTCGCCTGCTCACGGTCCAGATGCACCACCAGTCTCAGACCGGGCCACTGAGCCAGCGGTGCGAGGTCGACCGGCGTGTCGACGGCCGTCAGCGTCAGAGTCCTGAGGTGGGGAAGCGCCGTCAACGCCGTGAGGTCGACCGTCGGCTGCTGGCCGAGGGTGAGCAGGACGAGATCCGGCAGCGCGGCCAGCGTGCCGAAGTCCAGACGCGGCGTCCGGTAGAGATAGAGGGACCGCAGCTCGGGCAGGCCGACCAGCGGTGTCAGGTCGTCGATCCAGTCGCAGGCGTTGAAGAACATCCCGCCGACCTGAGGCGTTACGTCGACGAGCCCGGCAAGGCCCCCGGGAACGGTCTGGACGTCCAGCAGTCCGAAGACTGACAGGTTCTTGCAGTCCCGCAACCTCTCGTACTGAACGTCCTGGCACCTGTTGAGATAGAGATACTGCAAGCTGGGCAGCTCGACGACCGGCGTCAGGTCGACCCCGGCGGCGGTGATCGACAGCCATGACAGGTCGACCAACGCGGCCAGGGGGGTGAGGTCGGTGAACCGGTTGTCGAAGGGTACGAGTTGGAGCGAGCGCAACGCGGCCAACCGGCTCACCGCGGTCAGTTGACTCTGGTCCAGTTCGCAGGTCGGAGTGGCCCACATCATCAGACTCCGAAGATCCTCGCATGCGGCCAGCGTCGCCAGATGGCCGTGCCAGCCATTCTGCAGAAAGACCTCCGTCAGCGTGGGGACCTGGGTCAGGCACTCCAGAGCCACCGGCTCGGCGAGGTTCACCGAGATGGACCGTGCCTGGGCGAGTCGGCGGGCGGCGGGCAGCAGACCGGCCCGCCGGATCTCGATAGCGCCGTTGTCCAGCGGCGCGTCGCCGAGCACCCGGTCGACGTACTCGTCGGGGTCGAAGTACTCCCACGCCTGGGCCAGCTCGCGTTGTACCGCCCGACGCGGGTCGGCGGCGTACCGGCTCAGCACGTCCAGCGCGCGTGGGCCGTTGACCAGCGCGGCGGTCCGTACCGTCGCGGCGGCGCGCCCCTCGGAGAGGCCGGCCAGTCCGGTCGGAAGCTGGTCGAGCAGCGATTCCCCGACGGCGGCCAGCGAGCGTACCTCGGCCCTGCCGCGCGGCGGCAGTAGTCGGGCGAGTGCGGTGCGGAGTCGGGTCAGCAGCTCGGGCGGGTCCAGTCCGGGCAGGGTCTCCAGACAGGCGGCGGCGAGCAGGGTGAGGGTGCGCTGGTGCCGTGGCTCGCGACCAGCCCGGTCCAGGACGCACTTGATCAACTCGCTGCGGAGTGGCAGGTTGGCGTGCCCGGCGGTCATCACGACCACCTCCCGCCAGCTGTCCAGATGGGCCTGCCCGACCAGGAATCCGATGTGGCCCTGTTCGGCGATCTCCCGGGCCGTCAGGTACTCCTGGAAGGTGCGGTGCACGAAGTCGATCCGCCCCGGCACCGGGGACCGGACCACGCCGCTGCGCTGCACGAGGTGGTCCAGCACGGCCTCGGGGGCGGCGTCCAGCCGGGGCATGCCGGCGAGCCGCTGGCCCAGTCCGGCCGCAGCCTCGGTGGCCGGCAGTTCCGAGCGGGTGTTGATGGAGAGCCGCCAGGCGACATCCTGGAGCAGTTGCAGTCGATCCCGGGCGGTCAACCCGGGCAGCGCCACCGGCACGCCCCGCTCGGTGTCCCGCCGGTCGAGCAGCATGTCCACCGTCGCCTGGTAGATACCCATCCGATCGGGCGGCAGGTGGGTGTCGCGGTCCAGGTTCAGCGCGCAGAGCATGGCGCAGAGCAGCGGGCTGGCCGCGAGCTGCTGCAGGTGCGGGCTGCCGTCGAGCCGAGCCAGCAGAGCGCTCTCGTACCGGGGCAACTCCTCGGCCGGGCAGGGCAGCGAGCCGGCGTCCCGGGTTGCCTCGTGCCAGTGCCGGACCAGGGCCCGGACGTCCGGCGGCGTCATCCGTTCCAGGGCGGCCGAGCCGAAACCCTCGCCGTCGAGCCACCGGGCCGCTGCGGCGGCCGGCCGGGACGTGACCACGACCCGCTGCCCGGGGTACGCCCCGAGCAGGTCCCGTAGCCAGGATCGGACGTTCCGTCGCTCGTCGTCGGGCAGTTCGTCGACCCCGTCGACCAGCAGCATGACCCGGCCGGCGGCGAACTGCCGGTGCACCCAGCCGGCCGGCATCAGCGCGACGATCGGGTCGGCGACCCCGGTCAGGAACTGTTCCGGCCGGGGGAGTGACCGACCCGCGTGGCTGCGCAACTTGACCAGGAACGGCACCCGACCGTTCCAGTCCGCCAGCGCCCCGGTGAAGCCGCTCCGGGCGGCGGTGACGGCGAGCCAGCGCAGCAGTGTGCTCTTGCCCGCCCCGGCCTCGCCCCGGACGAGGGTGCGGCCGCGTTCTCCGAGCGCCTGCTCCACCCGTACCGAGGCGGCCTGGGTCAACTGGGCGTGCCGCAACGCTCCGGGGTCCCACCGCACCGGGTGGCGCCGGGCGGTCCGCCGATCGGCGGTGACCGCCAGGCTGATGTACGCGACGCTGAGCGTCGTACGGGGCCGGAACCGCCGCACGTCGACGCCGAACAGTTCGAGGTCGTCCAGTTTGTCGGCGACCCGGGTCAGGTACCGCCGGAGGAACTCCTCGTCCTGGTCGACGCCGGCCGGCGTGTCGGAGGTGTTGACCGGCAGCCGGTCCAGTACCTGTCGGACCTGGTCGGCGAGCCCGTCGAGCCGGCCGGCCAGTCCGGTGGTCCGGGCCAGCAGTTCCACCTCGGCACGGGCGGAGAACGGCGTGACCTGGGTGACGAGCTGCACCAGGCATCGGCAGCAGTCGTCGAGAGCCACGTCGTAGAGCCGCCGGGCGTCGGCGGAAAGGCCGGCCCGATCCGCCCGGTCGGGATCGGCGGCGCGGAGTGCGCCGGCGAGGCGTGCCGGATCGACGTCGGCACCGAAGACGGCGTCGTCGGAGAGGTCGGTCTCGGTGAACGTGTCGGCGACGGCGGCCAGCGCGGCGTTCGTCTCGGGCGCGGTCAGCCCGGCGAACCGGGTCGCGATCAGCGGCTGAAGTCGGGCGGCGACCTCGTCGACGACGGCCTCGATCTCGCGTTCCGCCCGGCGGCGGGAGAACTCGTCGGTGATCCTCTGATGCAGCAGTTCCGTCAGTGGCGCCGCCCGCTCCCGGCGTTCCCGCCGACCGCGCAGCCAGCACGTCGCGGCCGGTACCACCACCGCCCGGCCGAGCTGGAGCAATCCTGCTTCGACACCACTCACCCGAGCCTCCGTCAACCGAGGAGATCGTCACTGGTCGAACGGTTCGTACGGTATCGGTCGTGGGCACGCCGGGGCACTGCCTGCCGGGCCGGGCCACTACGCTCTGACCCGATGGACGACTTGGACCTGACCCGCATCCCGGTCGGTGGCGACCGACCGTACGACGTACTCGTCGGGCGTGGGCTGCTGGCCGCGCTGCCGCCGCTGCTTGACGGTGCCGAGCGCGTCGCCGTGCTGCACGCCCCACCCCTGGCGGCGCAGGCCGACGACCTGGCCGAGCGGCTGGGTGCCGCCGGGATCCGGCCGTTGACCGTGGCGGTTCCGGACGCCGAGGCCGGCAAGAGCATCGAGGTCGCCGCGAGCTGCTGGGACCGGCTCGGCGCGGCGGGGTTCACCCGGACCGACGCGGTGGTCGGGGTGGGCGGCGGTGCCGTCACCGACGTCGCCGGCTTCGTGGCCGCCTGCTGGTTGCGCGGGGTGCGGTGGGTGCCCGTGTCGACCTCGCTGCTCGGCATGGTCGACGCGGCGGTCGGTGGCAAGACCGGAGTCAACACCGCGGCCGGAAAGAACCTGGTGGGGGCCTTCCATCCACCCGCGGGCGTGCTCTGCGACCTGGCGATGCTGGACTCGCTGCCGCCGGTCGACCTGGTGGCCGGCCTCGCCGAGGTGGTGAAGTGCGGCTTCATCGCCGACCCGGTGATCCTCGATCTGATCGAGGCGGAGCCGGCGGCGGCCGTCGATCCGACCGGTCCGGTGGTCCGGGAGCTGGTCGAACGGGCCATCCGGGTCAAGGCGGACGTCGTCTCCGGAGATCTGCGCGAGGCCGGGCAGCGGGAGATCCTCAACTACGGGCACACCCTCGGGCATGCGATCGAGAAGGCGGAGGGTTACCGCTGGCGGCACGGGCACGCGATCTCGGTCGGCCTGGTCTACGCCGCCGGGCTGGCCCGCCGGGTCGGCCGGCTGGACGAGGCGACGGCGGCCCGGCACCGGGCGTTGCTGGCGACGCTGGGGCTGCCGACCTCGTACCGGGCGGACGCCTGGCCGGAGCTGCTGGCGGCGATGCGGGTGGACAAGAAGACCCGGGGCAACCGGCTGCGCTTCGTGGTGTTGGACGGGCTGGCCCGGACCGGCGTCCTCGAGGGCCCGGACGACGATCTGCTCCGCGACGCGTACGCGGAGGTGGCGCGATGACCGGGTCCGACGGGCCGAGGGTGTACGTGCTCAACGGGCCGAACCTGGGCCGCCTCGGCACCCGGCAGGTCGACGTGTACGGCGTGACCAGCTACGCCGACCTGGTCCAGATGTGTCGGGCCGTCGGTCGAGAGTGGGAGCTGGACGTCGAGGTGCGGCAGACCGACGCCGAGTCGGAGATGCTCGGCTGGCTGCACGCGGCGGCGGACGAGGGCGCGGCGGTGGTGCTGAATCCCGGCGCCTGGTCGCACTACTCGTACGCGGTCCGGGACGCCTGCGCCCTGCTGCGCGGTCCGCTGGTCGAGGTGCACATCTCCAACATCCACGCCCGGGAGGAGTTCCGGCACCACTCGGTGGTCTCCGCGGTGGCCACCGGAGTGATCTGTGGCCTCGGGGTCGACGGCTACCGGCTGGCCCTGATCCACCTGGCGCAGAAGCTGACCGGGACGCCTGAGAATCAGAGAAGAACCGAGACAAGATCAACTGGACGCTCCTTGTAGACTTGCCGGATCTCCGTCCGCCTAATTGAAGATCAAGGCAGGAAATGGCCACCACCAACGACCTCAAGAACGGTCTGGTTCTCAACCTCGACGGCGAACTGTGGGCCGTCGTGGAGTTCCAGCACGTCAAGCCCGGCAAGGGCGGTGCGTTCGTGCGCACCACGCTGAAGAACGTGCTGTCCGGCAAATCCGTCGACAAGACGTTCAACGCGGGTACCAAGGTCGACACGGCCACCGTCGACAAGCGCACGATGCAGTATCTGTACGCCGACGGCGAGGACTACGTCTTCATGGATCTGGAGACGTACGACCAGATTCCGGTCCCCGGCGGCACGGTTGGCGAGGCGGCCAACTACCTGCTGCCCGAGGCGGAGGCGATCGTCGCCACCCACGAGGGTGTGCCGCTCTACGTCGAGCTGCCGACCAGCGTGGTGCTGGAGATCACCTACACCGAGCCGGGTCTGCAGGGCGACCGGTCGACCGGCGGCAACAAGCCGGCGACGGTCGAGACCGGCGCGACGGTCCAGGTGCCGCTCTTCATCACCACCGGTGAGAAGATCAAGGTCGACACCCGCGACGGCCGCTATCTCGGCCGCGCCTGATGGCGGAGGGCCCCAAACAGCAGATGCCCGCCCGCCGCAAGGCGCGGAAGCGGGCCCTGGACGTTCTCTACGAGGCGGACATGCGGGCCCGCCCTCCGGTCGAGGTGCTGGCCGGTTATCTGCAACGGTTGGAGCAGCCGCGTCCGGAACACCTCGGGTACGCGATCGGCCTCATCGAGGGCGTGGCGGCGAACCAGGCGCGGATCGACGAGTTGATCGACAGTTACGCCGAGGGCTGGACCCTCGACCGGATGCCGGCGGTCGACCGTAACCTGGCCCGGGTCGCCATCTACGAGCTGCTCTACGTCGACGAGATCGACGACGCGGTGGCGATCAGCGAGGCGGTCGAGTTGGCCCGGCAGATGTCGACCGACGACTCGCCACGGTTCCTCAACGGCATTCTGGGCCGGATCGCCGAGTACGCCACCCGGTAGGTTCGCCACCCGGTGAGTTCGGCGCCGTCGTTTCCGATCCCGTCGTCCGGTCTGCGGCCCTCCGTCCCGTGCCGTCCCGTCTGCGTGGCTGACGAGGCGCGGGCGCGGTAGCGGAGGGTCGCGGGCGGGCGTGCACCGGACAGTCCGCCGGATCGCGTGGGCCGGCCGCCGCCGGACCAGGGCTGGCCGCCGGACCAGGGCTGGCGGCGCGCGCCGCCTCAGCGGCCGCTGACGGGCCGGGGCGTATTGGATCTCCACACAGAGCACCCGACCTGCCCTTCGTGGGCTCTGGCGCGCTCTCGGGTGCCCTGACGCGTGCCTTCGGCCCGTCGGGAAGGCACAACGGGGCCCGTGCCAGCTCGGCACGGACCCCGGCAGTGAGGGGATCAGGACGCGAAGAGCGCCCGGGGGTCGGCGACGAGGACGCCGTGTTCGGTGAGCCGCTCGATCAGCCCGGAGGGTGACGAGTCGTAGACGATCGCGAGCGCCCGCAGGTCGTCCGCGCGAATCGACAGCACCCGCCCGTTGTAGTCACCCCGCTGCTGCTGGATGGCTCGGGCATAGCGAGCGACGTAGGCGAGGTCCTCGGACGCCTCGTCGTACAGCCGCTCAAGGTCGAGCACGATCTTGTTCGTCGGCTCGTGCCGGACACCGCTGCCGTCCGGCAGCAGCTCCGAGACGGGCACCCGGTAGAAGTCGGCGAGCTCGGCGAGACGTGACACCGTGACGGCGCGGTCCCCCCGCTCGTACGAGCCGACGACGACGGCTTTCCACCGCCCGTTTGACTTTTCCTCCACCCCCTGCAGGGACAAACCCTGCTGCTGACGGATAGAGCGCAGGCGCGCGCCCAACGACTTGGCGTATTCAGAGGGCATTCGGCACTCCCAGTGCTGGTCGGGGATCTCCCCAGCGATCGCTACGGAGCGTGACGGTACGGGGATTGCGACACGTGGTCAAGTGCTAGTTACCTACCTATTACAAAGATCGTGTTCTCGAGGGCGGTTTCGCCTCGCTGATTCGACGGTCAGTGACCCGCCACGGCCAGCCCCGTGGCCAGTGGTAACGTGACTAGAGCCCCGGCCCGCCGAGTCTGCTGGCGACCGCCGGAATCCGACGTCCTTTAACGACCCGTCCCGTGAGGCGGGGAAGGGGGTCCGCCGTGGCGTACCCGCAGGCTGCTCAACCGCCGCCGGTACCACCACCGTCCGTGAAGGTCATCCTGACCAGCGCCGAACTGGCCCGGGTGGTGGACCGGATCGCACACCAGATCCTCGAGAAGACCCAGGGCGCCGCCGGCACCGTGCTGCTCGGCATTCCCACCCGAGGAGCCCCGCTGGCCCGTCGGCTGGCGGCCCGGATCAACGCCTTCGAGGGCATCGACGTACCCGTGGGTGTGCTCGACATCACTCTCTACCGCGACGATCTCCGCCGCCACGCGGTACGGGCGATCGGGCCGACGGACGTGCCGGCCGAGGGGATCGACGGCAAGCGGGTGATCCTGGTCGACGACGTCCTCTTCTCCGGCCGAACCGTGCGGGCCGCCCTCGACGCGCTCAGCGACATCGGGCGGCCGAGTTCGGTGCAACTCGCCGTGCTGGTCGACCGGGGCCACCGCGAACTGCCGATCCGGGCCGACTACGTGGGGAAGAACATCCCGACGGCGCTCGCCGAGAGCGTCAGGGTGACGCTCGCCGAGACTGACGGCGCCGACGAGGTCAAACTGATCGGAGGGCCGGCGTAGTGCTCAAACACCTGCTCAGCGGGGCGGACCTGGATGCCGCCACCGCCACACTGATCCTGGACACCGCGGGCGAGATGGCCCGGCTGGCCGGTCGCGAGGTGAAGAAGCTGCCCGCGCTTCGCGGCCGTACGGTGGTCAACCTCTTCTACGAGGACTCCACCCGGACCCGGATCTCCTTCGAGGCGGCGGCCAAGCGGCTCTCCGCCGACGTGATCAACTTCTCGGCCAAGGGCTCCAGCGTCTCCAAGGGCGAGAGCCTGAAGGACACCGCGCTGACGTTGCAGGCGATGGGCGCCGACGCCGTGGTGATTCGCCACCCGGCCTCCGGAGCGCCGCACACGCTCGCCAACTGGATCGACGGGTCGGTGCTCAACGCCGGTGACGGGACCCACGAGCATCCGACGCAGGCGCTGCTCGACGCGTACACGATGCGGTCCCGGCTGGGTCGGGTCGCCGGACTGTCGGTCGCGGTGGTCGGCGACGTGCTGCACAGCCGGGTGGCCCGGTCGAACGTGCTGCTGCTGGCCACCCTCGGCGCCAAGGTGACCCTGGTCGGGCCGCCCACGCTGATCCCGGTCGACATCGGCACGGCCCTGGCCCCCGGCACCGAGGTGTCGTACGACCTCGACGCGGTGCTGCCCACCGCCGACGTGGTGATGATGCTTCGGGTGCAACGGGAGCGGATGGCCGACTCCTACTTTCCGTCCGCCCGGGAGTACGCCCGGCGGTACGGGCTGGACGGACCACGGATGAGACGCCTGCCGGACCACGCGATCGTCATGCATCCCGGACCGATGAACCGGGGGATGGAGATCGCGCCCGAGGTGGCCGACTCATCCCGGTCAACGATCGTCGAACAGGTCACCAACGGCGTTTCCGTCCGGATGGCCGTGCTGTACCTGCTGCTGGGGGGAATGGACCGATGAGCAAATCAACTGTCGGCGGTGACCAGGTCACGCCGACGTACCTGATCCGGGGTGCCCGGGTGGTCGGCGGCGGGCCGACCGACCTGCTGGTCGCCGGTGGCGTGGTGACGCGGGTCGGCTCCGGCCTGGACGCCCGGGGCGCGACGGTGGTCGACGCGGACGGGCTGGTCGCGCTGCCCGGCCTGGTCGACCTGCACACCCACCTGCGTGAGCCGGGCCGGGAGGATGCCGAGACGGTCGAGTCGGGCTCCCGCGCGGCGGCGTTGGGCGGCTACACCGCGGTCTGCGCGATGGCCAACACCTCGCCGGTAGCCGACACCGCCGGCGTGGTCGAGCAGGTGTGGCGGCTCGGCCGCGAGGCGGGCCTGGTCGACGTGCAGCCGATCGGCGCGGTCACCGTCGGGCTGGCCGGCGAGCGCCTGGCCGAACTGGGCGCGATGGCCGACTCCGCCGCCCGGGTCCGGATCTTCTCCGACGACGGGCACTGCGTGGCGGACCCCCGGCTGATGCGTCGGGCGCTGGAGTACGTCAAGGCGTTCGACGGGGTGATCGCCCAGCACGCCGAGGAGCCCCGGCTCACCGAGGGTGCCCAGATGCACGAGGGCGAGGTGTCGACCAGGCTGGGGCTGACCGGCTGGCCGGCGGTGGCCGAGGAGGCCATCATCGCCCGGGACGTGCTCCTCGCCGAGCACGTCGGCAGCCGGCTGCACGTCTGCCACCTCTCCACCGCAGGCAGCGTGGAAGTGCTCCGGCACGCCAAGGCGCGGGGCGTGCGGGTGACCGCCGAGGTGACCCCGCACCACCTGCTGCTCACCGACGAGATCGTGGGCGGCCGGCGGGAACTCGTCGGCCCCGCCCTCGCCGGCCCCACGTCCGGCGGTGCCGGGACCGTCGGAACCGGCTACGACCCGGTCTTCAAGGTCAACCCGCCGCTGCGGACCGCCGCCGACGCCGCCGCACTGCGGGAAGCCCTGATCGAGGGGATCATCGACGTCGTCGCCACCGACCACGCCCCGCACGCGCTGGAGGACAAGGAGTGCGAGTGGGCGTACGCCCGGCCGGGCATGCTCGGCCTGGAGACGGCGCTGTCGGTGCTGCTCTCCGTACTCGGCGAGCGGTGGGACCTGATCGCGGAGCGGATGTCCCGGACCCCGGCCCGGATCGCCGGGCTGGTCGAGCACGGGCGGGACCCGGCACCGGGCGTACCGGCCAACCTGACCCTGGTGGATCCGGCGGCCCGCCGCACGGTGGACCCCGGCGAGATGGCCAGCCGCAGCCGCAACACCCCGTACGCCGGAATGACCCTGCCCGGCCGGATCGTCGCGACCTTCCTGGCCGGCGAGCCGACGGTACTGGACGGAAAGGCGGTGCGGTGATGCGAGCGAGGAGTGAGCTTGCGAGCCCCGCGGTCCGGATCGGAGGAGTGAGATGAACCGGAGACGACCGGCGATCCTGGTCCTGGAGGACGGGCGGACCTTCCGTGGCGAGGCGTACGGCAGCGTGGGGGAGACCTTCGGCGAGGCCGTCTTCAACACCGGGATGACCGGCTACCAGGAGACGTTGACCGATCCGTCGTACCACCGGCAGGTGGTGGTGCAGACCGCGCCGCACATCGGCAACACCGGGGTCAACACCGAGGATGACGAGTCCGGCCGGATCTGGGTCGCCGGATACGTCGTCCGGGACCCGGCCCGGATCGGGTCGAACTGGCGCGCGACCGGCGGTCTGGAGGACCGGCTGGCCACCGAGGGCGTGGTCGGGATCTCCGGAGTGGACACCCGGGCGCTGACCCGGCACCTGCGGGACCGGGGCGCGATGCGGGTCGGCGTGTCCAGCCTCGACGACGATCCGGCTGCCCTGCTGGCCCGGGTGCGCGAGGCACCCCGGATGACGGGCGCCGACCTCTCCGCCGAGGTGAGCACCGCGAAGCCGTACACCGTCGCGGCCGAGGGCGTACACCGGTTCACCGTCGCCGCGCTGGACCTGGGCATCAAGCGGAACGTCCCGCGCCGGCTCGCGGCGCGGGGGGTGACCACCCACGTGCTGCCGGCGTCGTCGAGCATCGACGACCTGCTGGCCACCGGCGCCGACGCGGTCTTCTTCTCGCCCGGCCCCGGCGATCCGGCCACCGCCGACCATCCCGTCGGGCTGGCCCGTGAGGTCATGCGCCGGGAGGTTCCGCTGTTCGGCATCTGCTTCGGCAGCCAGATCCTCGGCCGCGCGCTCGGCTTCGGCACCTACAAACTGGGGTACGGCCACCGTGGCATCAACCAGCCGGTGCTGGACCGGAGCACCGGCAAGGTCGAGGTGACCAGCCACAACCACGGCTTCGCCGTCGACGCGCCGCTCAACGAGGTGATCGACACCGACTTCGGTGCCGTCGAGGTCAGCCACGTCTGCCTGAACGACAACGTCGTCGAGGGGCTGCGGGCCAGGGACGTGCCGGCGTTCACCGTGCAGTACCACCCGGAGGCGGCGGCCGGCCCGCACGACGCGGACTACCTGTTCGACCGTTTTGCCGAGCTCATCGAAAAGAAGGGCGCCTGATGCCCCGGCGGACCGACCTGAAGCACGTCCTGGTGATCGGCTCGGGACCGATCGTCATCGGACAGGCCTGCGAATTCGACTACTCCGGCACCCAGGCCTGCCGGGTGCTGCGCGCCGAGGGGCTGCGGGTCAGCCTGGTCAACTCCAACCCGGCGACCATCATGACCGACCCGGAGTTCGCCGACGCCACGTACGTCGAGCCGATCACCCCGGAGTTCGTGGAACTGGTCATCGCGAAGGAACGGCCGGACGCGCTGTTGGCGACGCTCGGTGGGCAGACCGCGCTGAACACGGCGGTGGCGCTGCACGAGTCCGGCGTGCTCGCCAAGTACGGGGTGGAGCTTATCGGCGCCGACATCGACGCGATCCGGCGGGGCGAGGACCGGCAGCTGTTCAAGGAGATCGTCGCCAAGGCCGGCGGCGAGACCCCGCGCAGCCGGGTGTGCCACTCGATGGACGAGGTCCGGGCCACCGTCGCCGACCTGGGCCTGCCGGTGGTGATCCGGCCGTCGTTCACGATGGGCGGCCTCGGCTCCGGAATGGCGCACACCGACGAGGACCTGGACCGGATCGCCGGTTCGGGCCTGGCGGCCAGCCCGGTGCACGAGGTCCTGATCGAGGAGAGCGTGCTCGGCTGGAAGGAGTACGAGCTGGAGCTGATGCGCGACCGGCACGACAACGTCGTGGTGGTCTGCTCGATCGAGAACGTCGACCCGATGGGCGTGCACACCGGGGACAGCGTCACGGTCGCTCCGGCGATGACCCTGACCGACCGGGAGTACCAGCGGCTGCGTGACCTCGGGATCGCGGTGCTCCGCGAGGTCGGGGTGGACACCGGCGGCTGCAACATCCAGTTCGCGATCAACCCGGACGACGGCCGGCTGGTCGTGATCGAGATGAACCCCCGGGTCTCCCGGTCCTCGGCACTGGCCTCCAAGGCGACCGGCTTCCCGATCGCGAAGATCGCCGCGAAGCTGGCCGTCGGCTACACCCTGGACGAGATCCCCAACGACATCACCCTGAAGACGCCGGCGGCGTTCGAGCCGGCGCTCGACTACGTGGTCGTCAAGATCCCCCGGTTCGCCTTCGAGAAGTTCCCGGCCGCGGACCGGGAACTGACCACCACGATGAAGTCGGTCGGCGAGGCGATGAGTCTGGGCCGGAACTTCCCCGAGGCGCTGAACAAGGCGATGCGGTCGATGGAGACCAAGGAGGCCGGGTTCTGGACCGTGCCGGACCCGGAGGGCGCCACGCGGGACTCGACGCTGGCCGCGTTGCGGGTGCCGCACGACGGGCGGCTCTACACCGTCGAGCGGGCGCTGCGGCTCGGCGCCTCGGTGGCCGAGGTGTCGGCGGCCTCCGGCGGGATCGACCCCTGGTTCCTGGACCAGATCGCCGGCCTGATCGAGCTGCGCGCGGAGATCGTCGGTGCGGCCGTACTGGACGAGGAGATGCTGCGGCGGGCCAAGCGGGCCGGGATCTCCGACCGCCAGATCGCCGCGCTCCGGCCGGAACTGGCCGCCGAGGACGGCGTCCGTACCCTGCGACACCGGCTCGGAGTACGGCCGGTCTACAAGACCGTCGACACCTGCGCCGCCGAGTTCGCCGCCGGTACGCCGTACCACTACTCGGCGTACGAGGGGTACACGGCCTCCGACGGCGAGACCGAGGTGACCCCGTCGGACCGGCCCAAGGTGCTGATCCTCGGCTCGGGGCCGAACCGGATCGGCCAGGGCATCGAGTTCGACTACTCGTGTGTGCACGCCGTGATGGCCCTGCGCGAGGTCGGCTACGAGACCGTGATGGTGAACTGCAACCCGGAGACGGTCTCCACCGACTACGACACCGCCGACCGGCTCTACTTCGAGCCGCTCACCTTCGAGGACGTCCTGGAGGTCTGGCACGCCGAGCAGACCTCGGGTCGGGCCGCCGGCGGGCCGGGGGTCGTCGGCGTGATCGTCCAGCTCGGCGGGCAGACCCCGCTCGGGCTGGCCCAGCGGCTCAAGGACGCCGGAGTGCCGATCGTCGGCACCAGCCCCGAGTCGATCCACCTGGCCGAGGAGCGGGGCGCGTTCGGCGCGCTGCTGGACCGGGCCGGGCTGCGCTCCCCGGCGCACGGCACCGCCACCTCGTACGACGAGGCGCGGGCGATCGCCGAGGAGATCGGGTACCCGGTGCTGGTCCGGCCGTCGTACGTGCTCGGCGGGCGGGGGATGGAGATCGTCTACGACGACCCGACGCTACGCGGGTACATCACCCGGGCCACCGACATCTCGCCGGACCATCCGGTGCTGGTCGACCGGTTCCTGGACGACGCGATCGAGATCGACGTGGACGCGCTCTGCGACGCCGACGGCGAGGTCTACGTCGGCGGCGTGATGGAGCACATCGAGGAGGCGGGGATCCACTCCGGCGACTCGTCCTGCGCGCTGCCGCCGATCACCCTGGCCAGCTCCCACCTGGAGGCGGTACGTCGCTACACCGTGGAGATCGCCCGGGGGGTCGGGGTACGCGGCCTGCTCAACGTCCAGTACGCGCTCAAGGACGACGTCCTCTACGTCCTGGAGGCGAACCCCCGGGCGTCCCGGACGGTGCCGTTCGTCTCCAAGGCGACCGCCGTCCCGCTGGCCAAGGCCGCCGCCCGGATCATGCTCGGCGCGACCATCGTGGAGCTGCGCGCCGAGCGGCTGCTTCCGCCGACCGGCGACGGCACGACGACGCCGGTCGACGCGCCGGTGGCGGTGAAGGAGGCGGTGCTGCCGTTCAAGCGGTTCCGCACGCCGACCGGCAAGGGCATCGACTCGCTGCTCGGCCCGGAGATGAAGTCGACAGGTGAGGTGATGGGCATCGACACCTCGTTCGGGCACGCCTTCGCGAAGTCGCAGGCGGCGGCGTACGGGTCGTTGCCGGTCCGGGGGAAGGTCTTCGTGTCGGTGGCCAACCGGGACAAGCGCGGCATGATCTTCCCGATCAAGCGCCTCGCCGACCTCGGGTTCGAGATCGTCGCCACCACGGGCACCGGTGAGGTGCTGCGGCGACACGGGATCTCCTGCGAGCTGATCCGCAAGCACTACGAGGAGGGCGCCGACTCTCCGGACGCGGTGGCGCTGATCTCGGCGGGCGAGGTCGCCCTGGTGATCAACACTCCGCAGGGTTCCGGGGCGAGCGCCCGGTCCGACGGGTACGAGATCCGCAGTGCGGCGGTCGGCGCCGACATCCCGTGCATCACCACGGTGCCGGGCGCGGCGGCGGCGGTGATGGGGATCGAGGCGCTGATCCGCGGCGACATGTCGGTCCGTCCGCTGCAGCAACTGCACGCGGCGCTGCGGGCGGACGAGTGAGCCCGGACCTGACGACCGGGCCGGGGCGGGCCGGGCCGGCGGGTGGGACGGTCTTCGACCGGATCGTCCGGCCGGCGCTGTTCCGGCTCGGCGGCGGGGACGCCGAGACGGCGCACGAGTGGACGCTGCGGCGGCTGGCCACCCTCTCCCGGCGTCCGGCCGCACTGGCCGTGCTGGGCGCCCGGTACGCCGTGGCGGCTCCGCGCACGGTCTTCGGGGTCGACTTCCCCAACCCGGTCGGCCTGGCCGCCGGGATGGACAAGGACGGCGCCGCGTTGCCGGCCTGGCCGGCGCTGGGCTTCGGCTTCGTCGAGGTCGGCACCGTCACCGCGCACGCGCAGCCGGGCAACCCCCGGCCGAGGCTGTTCCGGTTGCCGGACAGCGCGGCGGTGATCAACCGGATGGGCTTCAACAACGCCGGTGCGGCGGCGCTGGCGGCCCGGCTGGCGGCGCTGGAGCGTCCCCTGGGGGTGCCGCTGGGCATCTCGCTGGGCAAGTCCAAGGTCACCGAGCTGGACGACGCGGTGCAGGACTACCTGGCCTCGTACCGGATGTTGCACCCGTACGGCGACTACTTCGCGGTGAACGTCTCCTCGCCGAACACCCCCGGCCTGCGCGCGTTGCAGGACCGGGGACACCTCGACGCGCTGCTGGCCGCGCTGGTGGGGGAGAAGCCGATCCTGGTCAAGATCGCCCCGGACCTGACCGAGGCGGCGATCGCCGAGGTGCTGGAGGTGTGCCTGAGCCGGGGCGCGGCCGGGGTGATCGCCACCAACACGACGCTCGGCCGGGACGGCCTCGCCCCGGCCGACCGGTCCCGGGCCGGCGAGGCCGGTGGGCTGTCCGGCCGACCGTTGACCGAACGTACCCGCCGGGTGGTCTCCTTCGTGCACGCCGAGACGGGTGGCGCGCTGCCGGTGATCGGGGTGGGCGGCATCCTCGACCCGAGCGACGCCACGGCGCTGCTGGACGCCGGAGCGAGCCTGGTGCAGCTCTACACCGGATTCGTCTACGGCGGGCCGGGGCTGGTCCGCGCGGTGGCCCGGGCGACCCGGCGGTGACCCGGAGACGGGTCCCGGCGGATCGGCCGGAGCCGTCGAGAACGTCGGAGGAGGACCGGTGACGCCGGAGGAGATCGTCACACTCGACCGGGCGCACGTCTGGCACCCGTACGCGCCGATGCCGGCCACCAGCAGGCCGTACGTGGTGGAAAGTGCCGCCGGGGTCCGGCTGCGGCTCGCCGACGGCCGGGAACTGGTGGACGGCATGTCGTCGTGGTGGGCGGCGATCCACGGGTACCGACACCCGGTGCTGGACGCCGCGGTCACCGACCAGCTCGGCCGGATGAGCCACGTCATGTTCGGCGGCCTGACCCACGAGCCCGCCGTCCGGCTCGCCGGCACTCTGGTCGAACTGACCCCGGCCGGCCTGGAACACGTCTTCCTCAGCGACTCCGGCTCGGTCTCGGTCGAGGTGGCGGTGAAGATGGCGTTGCAGTACCAGCGCGGCCGGGGGCGCCCGCGGCGGCACCGGCTGGCCACCTGGCGGGGCGGCTACCACGGCGACACGTTCCATCCGATGAGCGTCTGCGATCCGGACGGCGGGATGCACTCGCTCTGGACCGACGTGCTTCCCCGGCAGGTCTTCGCGGACGTGCCGCCGTCCGGGTTCGACGCGCCCGTCGACGAGGCGTACGCGGCCGCGCTCGCCGACGCGGTGGAGCGGCACGCCGAGGAACTGGCCGCGGTGATCGTGGAACCGGTGGTGCAGGGGGCCGGCGGCATGCGGTGGCACAGTCCGGAGTACCTGCGGCTGCTCCGGGAACTGACCGCGCGGCACGGCATCCTGCTGATCTTCGACGAGATCGCCACCGGCTTCGGCCGGACCGGTGCGCTCTTCGCGGCCGAGCATGCCGGTGTCACCCCGGACGTGATGTGCCTCGGCAAGGCGCTCACCGGTGGCTATCTCAGCCTGGCGGCGACGCTGTGTACACCGGAGGTCGCCGAGGGCATCTCGGTGACCGGGGTGCTCGCGCACGGTCCGACCTTCATGGGCAACCCGGTCGCCTGCGCGGTCGCGAACGCCTCCATCGGGCTGCTGCGGGCCGGAGACTGGGCGGGGGAGGTCGCGAGGGTCCAGGCGGCCCTTTCGTCCGGTCTGGCGCCGTTGCGGGGCGTTCCCGGGGTCGCTGACGTCCGCGCGCTGGGGGCGATCGGGGTGGTGCAGCTCGACCACGACGTCGATCTGGCCGCGGCGACCGCCGCCGCCGTGGCGCACGGGGTGTGGTTGCGGCCGTTCCGGAACCTGGTCTACACGATGCCGCCGTACGTCACCGGGGACGAGGACCTGGCCCGGATCTGTACGGCGATCGGCGCGGCCGTCGCGGCCGGCTGAGCGGGCCGACGGCGGTCCGGGGAACCGGCTGGGCGCCGCGACAGGAGTCGACCAGACGCCGCGACAGGTGGTCGTGGCGCGCGGAGAGGAGAGCGATATGGAGACCTTCGGCAGCCGGTTGCACCGGGCGATGGCGGAGCGTGGCCCGCTGTGTGTGGGCATCGATCCGCACCCGGCCCTGCTGACCCGCTGGGGTCTGTCGGACGATCTCGACGGGCTGACCCGGTTCAGCCAGATCGCGGTCGATGCGCTCGGGGACCGGGTCGCGGTGGTCAAGCCGCAGTCCGCGTTTTTCGAGCGGTTCGGCGCTCGGGGACTCGGCGTACTTGAGTCAATTATCCGACAGTTACGGGGCGCCGGGACGCTCGTCCTGCTTGACGTCAAGCGCGGTGACATCGGTTCCACCGTCGCCGCGTACGCCGACGCGTACCTGGACCCATCCAGCCCGATGTATGTCGACGCGGTCACCGCGAGCCCGTTCCTGGGGGTCAACTCGCTCGCTCCGATGTTCGAAGCGGCGGGCAAGCACGGCGGCGGCGTGTTCGTGCTGGCACTCACCTCCAACCCGGAGGGCGCGAGCGTCCAACGCGCCCGCGGCGCGGACGGCCGTACCGTCGCGCAAACGATCATCGACGAGATTTCGCAGCTCAACAAGGGTGCGGAGCCGCTCGGCAGTTTCGGGCTGGTGGTCGGCGCGACCATCGGCCCGACCGGGCACGACCTCTCCTCGGTGGGCGGTCCGCTGCTCGCTCCGGGGCTCGGCGCGCAGGGTGGCCGCGCCGCCGACCTGCGCACGGTCTTCGGAAACGAGCTCGGCGCGGTGCTCCCGTCGTACTCCCGGGAGGTGCTCGGCGCCGGTCCCGACCCGGCCGCGCTGCGCGCCGCGACGGACCGCGTTCTGGCCGATTGTCGGGCCGCGCTGGCCGCTGCCAGTCAGTGATCTCGTGGTCACGCTGAAGTGATCATGGCGTGCCCACGTTGCCGAAAGCTCCGTTGACCGCTAGTTTTCCCGGCGCTGGGAACCACATACCCCTTTGGTTGCCAGGCACACCACGTTTCACAGATGCGACGGCGCGTCCCGCCCGTCGCGATAGGGACCTGAGGAGAACTGGTGCCGCTCCCCCAACTGAGCCCCGAGCAGTGTGCAGCCGCGCTGGAAAAGGCCGCGGAGATCCGCAAGGCCCGTGCCAAGCTCAAGGAAGAGCTTAAGCAGGGCAAGACCACCCTCGCCGCCGTCCTCGACCGGGCGGAGGCGGACGATGTCGTCGGTAAGCTGAAGGTATCGGCCGTGCTTCAGGCCATGCCGGGAATCGGCAAGATCCGGGCGACCCAGATCATGGAGAAGCTCAAGATCGCCGACAGTCGTCGCCTGCGTGGCCTCGGTGAGCAGCAGCGCAAGGCACTGCTTGGAGAATTCGCGGCGAACTAGTTCCACTCGCCGTGTAGAAACAAGCAGTGGGTACGCATGACGATGTCCGCACTGCGGCTCGTCTCACGGTCCTTGCCGGCCCTTCCGGGGCCGGCAAGGACAGCGTGACCGAACTTGTCCGGGCCCGATCGCCGAGGTTGTGGCTGTCCGTCCCGGTGACCACCCGGCCCCGTCGGAAGTACGAGATCGACGGTGTGCACTATCGTTTCGTCGACCGGGACGAATTCGCGCGACTACTCGACGACGGGCAGTTGCTGGAGTGGTCGGAGATTGGCGTTCACCGCTACGGAACGCCGCGCGAGCCGGTCCGGAGCCGCCTGTCGGCCGGTCTGCCGGTGCTGCTGGCGATCGACCTCCGGGGCGCCCGGCAGGTGCGGGTGGCGATGCCCGAGGCGCGGCTGGTGTATCTCGCCCCGTCCGGGGCCGGCGTCCACCGGGCCGGTCGCGAATTCGACGCAACGGTCGTCAACGACGTGGTCGGGCGTGCTGCGGATGAACTGGTAGGCTTGCTCGGTTCGTCCTTTCTGACGCCGACCTGATCCAGTTCTGGCCCGATCCAGTTCCGGCCCGACCCCGCTTCGACCCGATGCCTGATCGAGTCCGAAGCGTCATCGAGCCCGTAGCCTGATCGAGTTTCGACCTGACGTCGACGTCGCCCTGGGCCGACGCCAGACCGAGCCAACTCCGACCTGACCGCCCGGCGCGGTCGAGAGACACCGAGGTTTATCTCCGTGGGATCCATCGCCAACCCCGAGGGCATCACCAACCCGCCGATCGACGAGCTGCTTGAGAAGACCACCTCCAAGTACGCCCTGGTGATCTTCGCCGCCAAGCGTGCCCGCCAGGTCAACGCCTACTACAGCCAGCTCGGCGAGGGCCTGCTGGAGTACGTCGGCCCGCTGGTGGAGACCACGCCGCAGGAGAAGCCGCTCTCCATCGCGATGCGGGAGATCAACGCAGGTCTGCTCACCGCCGAGCCGACCGACCAGCCGTAGGGCCGGTCAGGCGTCGTCCGATGACCGCGGTCGTACTCGGGGTCGGCGGAGGCATCGCCGCGTACAAGGCGTGCGAGCTGCTGCGCCTGTTCACGGAGTCGGGCCATCGGGTCCGGGTCGTGCCGACCGCCTCCGCACTCCGGTTCGTGGGCGCCCCGACGTGGGCGGCGCTCTCCGGGCAACCGGTCGCCGACGATGTCTGGGCCGACGTGCACGAGGTGCCGCACGTGCGGCTGGGGCAGGGCGCCGACCTGGTGGTCGTCGCGCCCGCCACGGCCGACCTGCTGGCCAGGGCCGCGCACGGACTCGCCGACGACCTGCTCACCAACACGCTGCTGACGGCCCGCTGCCCGGTGCTGATCGCACCCGCGATGCACACGGAGATGTGGGAGCACCCCGCCACAGTGGAAAACGTCGCCACGCTGCGTCGGCGCGGAGCCGTGGTGCTGGAGCCGGCGAGCGGTCGGCTGACCGGGGCGGACACCGGAAAGGGCAGGCTTCCCGATCCGGCCGAGATCTTCGCGGTGGCCCGCCGGGTGCTCGCCCGCGGCGCCGACGCGCCCCGGGACCTGGCCGGCCGCCGGGTCGTGGTCACCGCCGGCGGCACCAGGGAGCCGCTGGACCCGGTGCGGTTCATCGGCAACCGGTCGTCGGGCAAGCAGGGCTACGCCTTCGCCCGGACGGCGGTGGCCCGTGGTGCCCGGGTGACACTGATCGCCGCCAACGTGGGACTGCCCGACCCCGCCGGAGCGGACGTGGTCCGGGTCTCGACCACCGAGGAACTGCGCAAGGCCACCCTGGAGGCGGCCGGGTCCGCCGACGCCGTGGTGATGGCGGCGGCGCCCGCCGACTTCCGGCCCGCGACGTACGCCGCAGACAAGATCAAGAAATCCGACCGTGGCGCGGCGCTCACCGTCGAACTTGTGGCCAACCCCGACATCGCCGCTGAGCTGGGCGAGCGTCGGCGCCCCGACCAGGTGCTGGTCGCCTTCGCCGCCGAGACCAGCGACGCCGAGGCCAATGCCCGCGGCAAGCTGGTCCGGAAGAAGGCCGACCTGATCGTCGTCAACGAGGTCGGACCGGACAAGGTCTTCGGGGCCGACACCAACACCGCCGTCGTGCTCGGCGCTGACGGCTCGGTGACAGCGTTTTCTGAGCAATCCAAGGAAGATCTCGCCGATGGCGTGTGGGATCTGGTAACAACGCGCTTGACCGGCTCGTCATGAGCGAAAACGACGCCAAGGGTGTTGGCCGTCAGACCAGGCGGCGGTGACTACACTGCCGCGCAACGTGTATTCGAGATCTTAGGAGCACCGTGGTACGCCGCTTGTTCACATCCGAGTCGGTCACGGAAGGCCACCCGGACAAGATTGCTGACCAGATCAGCGACGGTATCCTCGACGCGCTGCTGGACCAGGACCCGCGCAGCCGGGTCGCGGTCGAAACCCTCATCACGACCGGCCAGGTGCACGTCGCGGGTGAGGTGACCACGAAGGCGTACGCCGACATCCCGGCGATCGTCCGCGAGACGATCCTGGGCATCGGCTACGACTCGTCGAAGAAGGGCTTCGACGGGGCCTCCTGTGGCGTCAGCGTGTCGATCGGGTCCCAGTCGCCGGACATCGCCCAGGGTGTCGACAGCGCCATCGAGTTGCGGTCCGGTTCGTCGGAGAGCGCGCTGGACGCCCAGGGCGCCGGCGACCAGGGGATGATGTTCGGCTTCGCGTGCTCGGAGACGCCCGAGCTGATGCCGCTGCCGATCGCCCTGGCGCACCGGCTGGCCCGCCGGCTGTCGGCCGCCCGCAAGGACGGGACCATCCCGTACCTGCGTCCGGACGGCAAGACCCAGGTCACCATCGAGTACGACGGCCTGCGTCCCGTTCGGCTGGACACGGTCGTGGTGTCGTCGCAGCATGCCGCCGACATCTCGCTGGAGTCGCTGCTCACCCCGGACGTCCGCGAGCACGTCATCGCGCCGGAGCTGGAGGAACTCGGGCTCGACATCGACGGCTACCGGCTGCTGGTGAACCCGACCGGCCGGTTCGAGATCGGTGGCCCGATGGGCGACGCCGGGCTGACCGGGCGGAAGATCATTGTGGACACCTACGGCGGGTACGCCCGGCACGGTGGCGGGGCGTTCTCCGGCAAGGACCCGTCCAAGGTCGACCGCTCGGCGGCGTACGCGACCCGCTGGGTGGCGAAGAACGTGGTGGCCGCCGGACTGGCCGAGCGCTGTGAGGTCCAGGTCGCGTACGCGATCGGCAAGGCCCACCCGGTGAGCCTGTTCATCGAGACCTTCGGCACCGAGAACGTGCCGGTGGACCGGATCGAGCGGGCGGTGTCCGAGGTCTTCGACCTGCGTCCGGCCGCGATCATCCGGGACCTGAACCTGCTCCGTCCGATCTACCGGCAGACCGCCGCCTACGGCCACTTCGGCCGTGAGCTGCCCGATCTGACCTGGGAGAGCACCGACCGCGCCGCCGACCTCAAGTCGGCCGCGGGAGCCTGACCACCAGCAAGCGCAGCGACCGGCAGCCCGCACCCGGGTTGCCGGTCGCTCGCGTCTGCGTGGATGTGCCGCTGGCCCACCTGGACCGGCCCTTCGACTACCTGGTCCCGGCCGAGTTGGCCGAACAGGCCCGGGCCGGAACCCGGGTCCGGGTGCGCTTCGCGGGTCAACTGGTCGACGGATGGCTGCTGGACCGGGCCGAGACGTCCGCGCACGACGGCCGGCTGAGTTATCTGGAGCGGCTGGTGTCGCCCGAGCCGGTGCTGACTCCGGAGATCGCCCGACTGGCCCGCGCGGTGGCCGACCGGTACGCCGGCAACCTCGCCGACGTGCTGCGGTTGGCCGTGCCGCCCCGGCACGCCAAGGTGGAACGCGAACCGGCCCCGCCCCCGGCGGTCGCCCCGGTCACTGCCGACGGCGGGCAGGCAGCCGGTGACACCGGATCGGTGCCGACCGGCCGGGACGACGGCGCGGCGGACGACCCCGGCTGGGGGAGCTACCCGGCCGGGCCCGGGTTCCTGCGGGCACTCGCCGACGGCCGGGCGCCCCGGGCGGTCTGGTCGGCGCTGCCCGGTGAGGACTGGGCGGCCCGGTTCGCGGACGCGGCGGCGGCGACGGTACGGGGCGGACGCGGGGTGGTGGCCGTGGTGGCCGACTCCCGCGATCTCGAACGGCTCGACGCGGCGCTGACCAGCCGGCTCGGCGCGGGGCGGCATGTCGCGTTGTCGGCGGCGCTCGGCCCGGCCCGGCGGTACCGCGCCTTCCTGGCCGCCCGCCGGGGTCAGGTGCCGGTGGTGATCGGCACCCGGGCCGCGATGTTCGCTCCGGTCGCCGAACTCGGGCTGGTGGCGATCTGGGACGACGGGGACGACCTGCACGCCGAGCCCAGGGCGCCCTATCCGCACGCCCGGGAGGTGCTGCTCACCCGGGCCCGACTCGGCGAGGCGGCGGTGCTGGTGGCCGGGTACGCCCGGACCGCCGAGGCGCGGCTGCTGGTCGAGACGGGCTGGGCGAAGGAGATCGTGGCCGACCGGGCGACGCTGCGGGCCCGCTCTCCCCAGGTGACGCCGACCGGTGACGACCCGCAGTTGGCCCGGGACCCGGGGGCGGCGACGGCGCGGCTGCCCAGCCTGGCCTGGGAAGCCGCCCGAGCCGCGCTCAAGGCCGACGCGCCGGTGCTGGTCCAGGTGCCTCGGCGTGGCTACCTGCCCTCGGTCTCCTGCGCCGAGTGCCGGGCTCCGGCCCGATGTCCGCACTGTGCCGGTCCGCTCGCCCTGCGCTCGGCAGGTGCGATTCCCGCCTGCCGATGGTGCGCGCGGGTGGCCGCCGGGTACGCCTGTCCGCACTGTGGTGGCCGGCGACTGCGGGCCGCGGTGATCGGCGCCCGGCGTACCGCTGAGGAACTTGGTCGGGCGTTTCCCGGCGTGCCGGTGCGGACCTCGGGGCGGGAGGAGGTGCTCGGCACCGTGCCGGGCGGCGCCGGCCTGGTGATCTCGACTCCCGGCGCGGAGCCGGTCGCCGAGGGGGGCTTCGGCGCCGTACTGCTGCTCGACTCCTGGGCGATGCTCACCCGGGCCGACCTACGGGCGGGCGAGGAGGCGCTGCGCCGCTGGCTGGCGGCGGCGGCGTTGGCCCGGCCCGCTTCGGCCGGCGGCCGGGTGGTGGTGGTCGCCGACGGGGCGTTGGCGCCGGTGCAGGCGTTGCTGCGCTGGGACCCGGGTTGGTTCGCGGGGCGGGAGTTGGCCGAGCGCCGCGAGTTGGGTTTCCCGCCGGCCGCCCGGATGGCCAGCCTGACCGGGGTCGCGGCGGCGGTGGCGGACCTGCTCGACGCGGCGCGGCTGCCCGAGGGGGCGGAACTGCTGGGTCCGGTACCGGCGACCGAGGGGCAGGAGCGGATGCTGGTCCGGGTGCCCCGGTCCGGGGCGGCCGCTCTCGCCGCCGCCCTGCACGCCGCGGCGGCGACCCGGACCGCCCGCAAGGCCGCCCAGCCGGTACGGGTTCAGATCGATCCGCATGACATCTTCTGACCGGGTGCGGGTCGGATTTTCGGCCCCGAAACCTACACGGAGTGTTGTTTCGCCGACGCTGTGAAGTGGGTATCAATGTGGGGACGCACTAAGAGTCCGACTGGCTGGCCAGGATCCGAGTGATACCATCGCCCCTCATGCTTCACTCGGGTGGTGTGACGGTGAGTGATCGCGCCGGTGCGATGTTCAAACTATTGATCTTGAAAAACCTGGGATCAGGGGTGGGTAGGGCGTGACCGGTCGTCAATCGATCGTCCTCAATGGCGATCTTGGTAGCGGCAAGAGCACCGTCTCCATCGAGCTCGCCAGGCGACTCGGCTTGAAGCGGGTCAGCGTCGGCGATCTCTATCGGGAGATGGCCCAGCAGCGGAAGATGACCGCGCTCCAGCTCAACCTGCACGCCGAGCTGGACCAGGCGGTCGACGGCTACGTCGACCAGCTCCAGCAGGACATCGCCGACTCCGGTGAACAGTTGATCGTCGACAGCCGTCTCGCCTGGCACTTCTTCAAGGACGCGTTGAAGATCCACATGATCACGGAGCCGACCGAGGCCGCCCGTCGCGTGCTCGCCCGGCCGTCCGGCCCGGCCGAGAGCTACTCCTCGGTCGAGGAGGCGAGAGCCAAGCTCCACGAACGCAGCGAGAGCGAGCGGAGCCGGTTCATCGTCCGGTACGGCGTCGACAAGGCGAAACTCCGCAACTACGACCTGATCTGCGACACCACGAAGGCCTCGGCGGCCGAGGTGGTGGAGCACGTGATCGCCGCGTACGAGGGCTCCTTCGGGCAGGAGATCCTCCGCGACAGGCCGCCCCTGCTGCTGCTCGACCCGGCCCGGATCTTCCCGTCGCAGGAGATCCAGGGGCTGCGCGGGCTCTGGGAGACGGACTTCGTCCAGCAGATCGGACAGGCTGGCGAGGAGGCGTTGGAGCCGCTGCGCATCGGCTACACCGGTGAGCAGTTCTTCGTCGTCGACGGGCACCGGCGGCTCAGCGCGGCACTCCGAAACGGCTTCAAGCTGGTCCCCGGCCAACTGGTCGCGGAGTGCGAAGAGCCGGTCGTCGGCGGCCTGAGCGCGATCGACTTCTTCCGGGCCGAGGTCGGGCTGAGCGTGATCTACGACTGGGAGGCCGCGCACGGCACCCAGTTGCCGCTGCCCGCGCACATCCTGGAGCGCACCGACGCCGTACTGGCCGGCGAGCCGGGAACCCAGCCCTAACCGGACCGCCGCCTCGACCGGGCACCAGACCGCCGACCGGCAGCGGATCCGTCTTCGACATCCGTGCCGCCGGGCATCGATGGTCGCCGACATCCGCGCCGGCCCGGGGTCATGTCCTCGGCACGACCGTAGACTGGTACGGCACCGTTACTCCCACCCGTGAAGGAGCCGTCCCGCGTGACCGTCCAGCCCATCCGTCTGTTCGGGGACCCGGTGCTGCGCACTCCGGCCGAACCGGTCATCGACTTCGACGCCGAGCTGCGCAGACTCGTCGCCGACCTGACCGACACGATGCGCGAGCAGAACGGCGCCGGCCTCGCCGCGCCGCAGCTCGGCGTGGGCCTGCGGGTGTTCTCGTTCGACGTCGACGACGTGGTCGGGCATCTGGTGAACCCCGTACTGGACTTTCCGGACGCCGAGGAACAGGACGGCCAGGAAGGCTGCCTCTCGATCCCCGGGCTCTACTTCGACACCAAGCGTCGGCTGAACGTCGTCGCGAAGGGCTTCAACGAGTACGGCGACCCACTGCAGATCGTCGGAACCGGCCTGATGGCCCGGTGTGTGCAGCACGAGACCGACCACCTCGACGGCGTGCTCTTCCTGGACCGGTTGGACACCGAGGCGCGCAAGGAGGCGATGCGGGCGATCCGACAGGCGGACTGGTACGACCAGGACGCCCCGCCGGTGGTCAAGACCAGCCCGCACGACGCCCCGGCCGGTCGGCGTCAGGCCCTGGCCAGCCGCCTCGGGTTCGGATCGGACCGCTCCACCAACCCCTTCGGGCTGGGTCGGTGACGGCCCGGTGCGTCTGATCTTCGCCGGTACGCCGGCCGTTGCCCTGCCCGCCCTGGATGCCCTCGCCGCGTCGTCGCACGAACTGCTCGCCGTGGTGACCCGGCCGGACGCCCCCGCCGGGCGGGGCCGAGGGCTGGCCCGGTCACCGGTGGGCGCCTGGGCCGACGAGCGCGGCATCGAGGTGCTGACCCCGGCCCGGCCCCGGGAGCCGGAGTTCCTCGACCGGTTGCGCCACCTCGCTCCGGACTGCGTACCGGTGGTCGCCTACGGCGCGCTGGTGCCGCCGGTGGCGCTGGAGATTCCCGCCCACGGCTGGGTGAACCTGCACTTCTCGCTGCTGCCGGCCTGGCGCGGCGCCGCACCCGTGCAGCACGCGGTGCTGCACGGGGACGAGTTCACCGGCGCCAGCGTCTTCCAACTGGAGGCGGGACTGGACACCGGACCGGTCTTCGGCACCCTGACCGAGGAGATCCGGCCCGCCGACAGCGCGGGCGACCTGCTGGCGCGGCTCGCCGTGTCCGGCGCCGGGTTGCTGGTCGCGGTGCTGGACGCGATCGACGCGGGGACCGCGCGGGCGGTGCCGCAGCCCGCCGACGGGGTCTCGCTGGCCCCGAAACTGACCGTCGAGGACGGCCAGGTCCGCTGGGCGGAGCCGGCCTTCGCCGTGGACCGCCGGATCCGGGCCGCCACACCGGCGCCGGGAGCCTGGACCGAGTTCCGGGGTGCCCGGGTCAAACTCGGCCCGGTCCAGCCGCTTGCCGAAGGGCCGGACCTCAAGCCGGGCGAACTTCTGGTCGAGCGCGGACGGGTGCTGGCGGGTACCGCCACCGGACCGGTGGCGTTGGGAGAGGTACGAGCGGCTGGTAAGCGGGCGATGCCGGCACCGGACTGGGCTCGCGGAGTCCGGGTAGCCGGTGGGGAGCATTTCGAGTGAGCGAGCGTAGCGGGCAGATCGACGGCGGCGAGCGGGCCGGAACCGACCGGGCCGGTGCCGATCAGAGTGGTGCCGATCGGGCCGGTGCCGATCAGAGTGGTGCCGATCGGAGTGGTGCCGATCGGAGTGGTGCCGATCGGAGTGGTGCCGACCGGGGGCGGGGCGGTGGACCGGGCGGAGCCGACCGCGGTCGCCCGGACCAGGGTCGCCCGGACCGGGGACGCCCGGACCGGGGACGTGGCGGCCCGGGTGGCGCCGACCGGGATCGCGCCGGTCGTCCACCGCGCCGGGAGCGCCCGCCGGTGGACCTCCCCCGGCAGGTGGCGTACGAGGCGATCGAGGCGGTGCACCGCGACGACGCGTACGCGAATCTGGTTCTGCCCGACATCCTGCGGGAGCGGCGGCTGCACGGCCGCGACGCGGCCTTCGCCACCGAACTGACCTACGGCACACTGCGGCTGCGGGGCACCCTGGACGCGATCCTGACCGCCGCCGCCGGCCGGGACGTCGCGCGGATCGACCCGCAGCCGAGGGACGCGTTGCGACTCGGCGCCTACCAGTTGCTCTACACCCGGGTTCCGGCCCACGCGGCGGTCTCCTCGACCGTCGACCTGGTCCGGGCGGTGGCGCCGGGCGCGACCGGGTTCGCCAACGCCGTGCTCCGGGAGGTTGCCGGAAAGGACGCCGACACCTGGATCGCGGAGCTGTCGCCGGCCGCCGACACCGACCCGATCGGGAACCTGTCGCTCGCCTACAGCCATCCGCAGTGGATCGTACGGGCGTTCTCCGAGGCGCTCGGCGGGGATCTGGGGGAGACCACCCGGCTGCTGATCGAGGACAACCACCGGCCCTCGGTACACCTCTGCGTCCGGCCCGGCCGGGCGGACGCGGCCGAGGTCGCCGACGAGGTCGGTGGCGCGCCCGGCGCCTTCTCGCCGTACGCGGTCTACCTGCCCGGCGGCGCCCCCGGCGAGCTGGCCGTGCTGGCCGACGGCCGGGCGCACGTCCAGGACGAGGGTTCCCAGCTCGTGGCCGCCGCCTTGGTGAACGCCGAACTCGACGGCACCGACGAGCGATGGCTGGACCTGTGCGCCGGGCCGGGTGGCAAGGCCGGTCTGCTGGGCGCACTGGCCGCGCAGCGCGGTGCGAAGCTGACCGCGGTGGAGGTCGCCGAGCACCGGGCCCGGTTGGTGTCCCAGGCGGTCCGGGGCCTGCCGGTCACCGTGCTGACCACCGACGGCCGCACCGTCGGAAACGACCCGGACCTGCCGGCGGACTCCTTCGACCGGGTGCTGGTCGACGCGCCGTGCACCGGGCTCGGCTCGCTGCGGCGGCGACCGGAGTCGCGGTGGCGCCGCCAGCCCTCCGACCTGCCGGCGCTGACCCGGTTGCAGCGGGAACTGCTCGGCGCCGCGCTGCGGGCGGTCCGTCCCGGTGGCGTGGTCGGCTACGTGACCTGCTCGCCGCACGTCGTGGAGACGCACGTCTCGGTCGGCGAGGCGGCGCGGCGTTCCGGCGTACCGGTGGACTTCGTAGACGCCCGCCCGCTGCTGCCGGCGGACATGCCCGGCCTCGGTGACGGCCCGACGGTCCAGCTCTGGCCGCACCGGCACGGCACCGACGCGATGTTCCTGGCGATGCTCCGCCGAGGCTGACCCCGACCCCCTGACCGGTTAGGAAGGGCCCCTTCTTATACAGAAAACGATAAGAAGGGGCCCTTCCTTACATCTGTGTCCGGCTAGATTGTGGGTATATGTCTGGTTGGTGGAGGGGGACGGGATGACCATGCCGGCTCGGGCCATCGGTACCCCGCTGGACCGGCTCGACGGGCCGCAGAAGGTCACCGGCACCGCCCGGTACGCCTTCGAGCATCCCGTGGAGCGGCCCGCCTATCTGCATCCGGTGCAGGCGACGATCGCCCTCGGACGGATCGTCGGAGTGGACACCACAGTCGCGTCGGCCGAGCCCGGGGTGCTGGCGGTGCTCACCCACCAGAACGCGGCCCGGGTCGCCTCGGTCGACGACCCCGAGGTGGCGATCCTGCAGGACGCCGAGGTGCGGTACCGGGGACAGTTCGTCGGTGGTGTGGTCGCGGAGACGTCGGAGATCGCCCGTCGAGCCGCCGACCTGGTCCGGTTCGAATACCAGGCCCGGCCGCACGACGTCGAGCTGCGGGCCGACCATCCCGACCGGTACGCCCCGGAGACGGTCAACGGCGGGTTCGCCACCGACAGCGTGCGGGGCGACCCGGAGCGGGCACTGTCGACGGCAGCGGTACGTCTCGACGCCACCTACACGACGCCCCGGTACCAGCACAATCCGATCGAGCCGCACTCGACCATCGCGGTCTGGGCCGATGGTCACCTCACCCTCCACGTGGCCAGCCAGGGCGTGCACCGGTTGCGCGACTCGATCGCCGCCCTGTTCGGACTCGACCCGGAACGGATCCGGGTGATCTCACCGCACGTCGGCGGTGCGTTCGGCGGCAAACTGCACGCCCATCCGGACGTCGCGCTCGCGGTACTGGCCGCGATGGCCGTCCCCGGCCGGGCGGTGAAACTCGCGCTGACCCGGCAGCAGATGTTCATCCACGTCGGCTACCGCACCCCGACCATCCAGCGGATCCGGCTCGGTGCCGACGCCGAGGGACGACTCGTCGCCGTCGCCCACGACGTCGTACAGCAGACCGCGCGGATCAAGGAGTTCGCCGAGCAGAGCGCGTCACCGACCCGGGTGATGTACGCGGCCGCCGACCGGAGTACCACGCACCGGATGGTCGCACTCGACGTACCGGTCCCGACGATCATGCGAGCGCCCGGCAAGACCCCCGGGATGTACGCCCTCGAATCGGCGATGGACGAGATGGCGATCGCCTGCGGACAGGATCCGGTCGAGTTCCGGATCGCCAACGAGCCGGCCACAGATCCCGAGCGGGATCTGCCGTTCTCCAGCCGCAACCTGGTGGCCTGCCTGCGCGAGGGGGCCCGCCGGTTCGGCTGGGACGGGCGGGATCCGACGCCCCGGGCCCGTCGGCGGGCTGGCTGGCTGGTCGGCACCGGGGTCGCCGCCTCGATGTACCCGGTCTACCGGCTGCCCGGGTCGTCGGCCATGATCCGGCTCGGTCCGGACGGTCGGTACACGGTCTCGATCGGCGCCGCCGACCTGGGCACCGGCACCTGGACCACGCTGACCCAGATCGCGGCCGACGCGTTGGACGTTCCGGTCGGCCGGATCGAGCTGCGGATCGGCGACACCCTGCTGCCGCAGGCGATGGCGGCCGGGGGCTCGTCCGGGATGACCTCGTGGGGTTCCTCGGTGGTCGAGGCGGCGCGGCGGCTACGGGCCCGGCTCGCCGACGAGCATGGCGGCGTGGTGCCGGCCGAGGGGATCGAGGCGAGCGCGGAGATGCCGGACAACCCGTACGCGGACAGGTTCGCCATGTACGCCTTCGGTGCCCAGTTCGCCGAGGTCCGGGTCTGCGAGGAGACGGGGGAGGTCCGGGTGCCCCGGCTGCTCGGCGTGTTCGCCGCCGGGCGGATCATCAACCCGAAGACCGGCCGGTCCCAACTGCTCGGCGGAATGACCATGGGCCTGTCGATGGCACTGCACGAGCGGGCCGTGGTCGATCCCCGGTTCGGGTACGTGGTCAACCACGATCTCGCCGAGTACCACATCGCCACCAACGCCGACGTCGGCTCGGTCGAGGTGCACTTCGTCGAGGAGGACGACCCGTACGTCAACCCGATGGGCTCGAAGGGCATCGGTGAGCTGGGCATCGTGGGGACGGCCGCGGCGATCGCCAACGCCGTCCAGCACGCCACCGGGGTGCGGGTACGCGACCTGCCGATCACTCCGGACCGGTTCTTCGCCGACGGGGTTCCGACGGGAGGGTGACCGGGATCCGCATCCGGCGACGGCCCGGGTGACCGGCATTCGTACACTGGCGCGGTGACCGTACCTGCGCCGATCGTCGCGCCCAGTATTCTCGCCGCAGACTTCGCCCGGCTCGCCGACGAGGTCCACGCGGTGGAGTCCACGGCGGACTGGCTGCACGTCGATGTGATGGACAACCACTTCGTGCCCAACCTGACCATCGGGCTGCCGGTGGTGCAGAGCCTGCTGGCCGTGACCACGTTGCCATTCGACGTACACCTGATGATCGAGGATCCGCGGCGCTGGGCGCCCAGCTACGCCGACGCGGGGGCGTACAACGTGACCTTCCACGCCGAGGCGTGCGACAACCCGGTCTCGCTGGCCAAGGATCTGCGCTCGGCCGGGGCCAAGGCCGGGTTGGCGGTCGACCGGGACACTCCGATCGAACCGTACCTTGACCTGTTACCCAGTTTCGATACATTGCTGATCATGACTATCAAGGCGGGCTTCGGGGGGCAGCGGTTCATCCCCGAACTGCTCGACAAGGTCCGTACCGCCCGCCGGCACGCCGACGCGGGCCACCTGGAACTTCGGATCGAGGTGGACGGCGGCATCGCGGCCGAGACCATCGAGCAGGCGGCGGTGGCGGGCGCGGACGCGTTCGTCGCCGGCACCGCCGTCTACGCCGCGGCGGATCCGGCCGCGGCGGTGACGCAGCTGCGGCGGCTTGCCGAACGCGCCGTGCCACGGGCATGAGCGAGCGTAGCGAGCGAATCGGCCAGTTCGGTGCCGGGGAGCCTCGTGCCTGCGCGGAGCGAAGCGGAGCGCGGGCATGAGCGTCGACGGGGTCGAGGAACGGCCCGACGTGATCCTGGTGGTGGACGACGACGAGGACATCGTCCGGTTCGTCGCGTTCAATCTGCGCTTGCACGGTTTCGAGGTCATGCAGGCCGGAGACGGCCAGGAGGCGCTGGAGATGATCGAGCGTCGGCGTCCGGATCTGGCCGTGGTCGACCTGCGGATGCCCCGGGTCGACGGGCTGGAACTGACCCGGCGACTCCGGGCCAATCCGATGACCTCCGCCCTACCGGTGATCATGTTGACCGCCAAGGGCCTGACCGTGGACAAGGTGCACGGCCTCACGGCGGGTGCGGACGACTACCTGGTGAAGCCGTTCGACACCGCCGAACTCATCGCCCGGGTCAGTTCGACCCTGCGCCGCAACAAGGAGTTCCGCGAGGTCTCCCCGCTGACCGGGCTCCCCGGCAACACCCGGATCCGTCGGGAGATCGGCGACCGGGTACGCAGCGGCGTCGACTACGGGGTCGGCTACATCGACATCGACCGGTTCAAGAGCGTCAACGACCGGTACGGCTTCGTCCGGGGCGACGAGTTCATCAGTGCCCTGGCCCGCAGCCTGCACCGGGCGGTGGTCTCGGTCGGCCTGCCCCCGGCCTTCCTCGGGCACATCGGCGGCGACGACTTCGTGATCGTCTGCGCTCCCGAACAGGTCCGGCCACTCACCGAGCGGGCCGTGGTCGACTTCGAGAAGACCGCCGACGAGCTGTACGACCCCGAGGACGCCAAGCGTGGCTACGTCGAGTTGAAGGACCGCCGGGGCAACGTCCAACGCGCCCACCTGGTCACCCTCTCCATCGGTGTCTCCCTGTCGGTGCCCGAGCGGCGGTTCACCGACCCGCTCGAGGTGATCGCGGCGGCCTCGGAGATGAAGACGGTGGCCAAGAGCCAACCCGGGTCGTACGTGGCGATGGACCGGCGTCGCCCCGGAGGGTGACCGCAGTCACTTCGATGTGAGGTCGGTCGCCTCACTGGCACTCGACCCTCGAATCCGTGCAACACTCGACCGGTACCCACCACGCGCTGGCGGGACTCGGTGAAAT
The DNA here is from genome assembly GCF_015690345.1 of Plantactinospora alkalitolerans. Taxonomy (GTDB): domain Bacteria; phylum Actinomycetota; class Actinomycetes; order Mycobacteriales; family Micromonosporaceae; genus Plantactinospora; species Plantactinospora alkalitolerans. The sequence goes on from NZ_JADPUN010000100.1 coordinate 43,639, forward strand.
TCCGAACCGGCGGTGATCCGGGCGAGAGCCCGGTAAGCCCGCGACCCGGTCGGCTCAGTGCCGCCCGGTGGACCTGGTGAGAACCCAGGGCCGACGGTTGAGTGCGGGCACCGCCCACGCTCAGACAGTCCGGATGGGAGACGGCGCGCGGGACGGACAGGCCTGTCGGCCGGCGTCTGCATGCCGACCGCGCGCTGTCTCCCATCCGGGCTGTCTGAGCGTGGG
>NZ_JADPUN010000429.1 GCF_015690345.1 Plantactinospora alkalitolerans
AGATGGGTATAAGAGACAGGATCAGGCCGGGACCCGGAGCAGATCAGGCCGGGGGGACGTGGCAAGGGCGGCGGGGGTAGGCTCGGCGCCGCGCGGTCGCTGATGCCCGCCGACAACGTCCCGGTGTGACGCACCCGCCGGTCACTTTCCCGCCGCGAGACGTTGGTCAACCGTTCGGCTTCCCAAGGGTCTGGCGGGCCGATCCGAGAGAGAGAATAGCCTGATGGCCGTGAAACGCCGCGCGAAGATCGTCTGCACCCTTGGCCCCGCGACCTCCTCCCCGGAGCGCATTCGTGGGCTCGTCGAGGCGGGCATGGACGTAGCCAGGCTCAACTTCAGCCACGGCAGCCACGCCGACCACGAGCAGGTGTACCACCTGGTCCGTGAGGCCGCCCGGACCACCGGCAACGCGGTGGCGATCCTGGCCGACCTGCAGGGCCCCAAGATCCGGCTGGGCCGGTTCGCGGACGGCCCGCACGAGTGGCGTACCGGCGACTCCGTGGTGATCACCGGAGACGACGTCGTCGGCACCCGGGAGCGGGTCTCCTGCACCTACCAGAAGCTGCCGGCCGAGGTACGGCCCGGCGACCGGCTCCTCATCGACGACGGTCGGGTCGCGGTCGAGGTCACCGATGTGCAGGGCAACGACATCCGGGTGCTGGTGACCGAGGGCGGCCCGGTCTCGAACAACAAGGGCGTCTCGCTGCCCAACGTGGCGGTCAGCGTGCCGGCCATGTCGGACAAGGACGCCGCCGACCTGCGCTTCGCGCTCGGCCTCGGTGTCGATCTGGTGGCGCTCTCGTTCGTCCGCTCGCCCGAGGACATCAAGCTGGTGCACGGCATCATGCAGGAGGTCGGCGTGTACCGGCCGGTGCTGGCGAAGGTGGAGAAGCCGGAGGCGGTGACCCACCTGGAGGCGATCATCGACGCCTTCGACGGTGTCATGGTGGCCCGGGGCGACCTCGGCGTCGAGCTTCCGCTCGACGAGGTGCCGCTGGTGCAGAAGCGTGCCGTGCAGCTCTGCCGGGAGAACGCCAAGCCGGTCATCGTGGCCACCCAGATGCTGGACTCCATGATCGAGAACTCCCGGCCGACCCGCGCCGAGGCGTCCGACGTCGCGAACGCGGTGCTCGACGGCGCGGACGCGGTGATGCTCTCCGGCGAGACCAGCGTCGGCAAGTATCCGGTGCTCACGGTCAGCACCATGGCCAAGATCGTGACGACCACCGAGTCCGGCTCGATCGGCGTGCCGAGGTTGCAGCACGACCCGCGTACCCACGGCGGCGCGCTGACCGTCGCCGCCTCCCAGATCGCCAAGGCCATCGGCGCGAAGGCACTGGTGGCGTTCTCGCAGACCGGCGACACGGTCCGGCGGCTCTCCCGGCTGCACTGCGACCTGCCGCTGCTGGCCTTCACCCCGGTGCCCGAGGTCCGGGACCAGCTCGCCCTCTCCTGGGGGGTGGAGACCTTCCTGATGCCGTTCGTCCAGCACACCGACGACATGTTCCGGCAGGTCGACCAGGCGCTGGTCGGGCTCAACCACGCCAACCCGGGCGACTACGTGGTGATCGTCGCCGGTACCCCGTCCGGCACCCCGGGCTCCACCAACACCCTTCGGGTGCACCAGCTCGGCACGCTGGTCGACGCGGCGTCGGCGGCCCGGGCCCGGCAGTGAGTTCCGGGAGCGGACCGGAGCTGATCGTCGGGCAGGCCGCGGTCGACCAGTTGCTGGACGTCCTCGACCTGCGGCAGCTCGACGAGATGACCTTCCGGGGCATCAGCCCGCCGGTCGGACCCCAGCGGGTCTACGGCGGCCAGGTCGCCGGTCAGGCCCTGGTCGCCGCCGGCCGGACCGTGGACCCGTCCCGGGTCGTGCACTCCCTGCACGGCTACTTCGTCCGCCCCGGCGACCCGGCCGAGCCGATCGAGTACCAGGTGGAGAACATCCGGGACGGACGCTCCTTCTCGGTACGCCGCTCCGTCGCGCTCCAGCACGGCAAGACGATCTTCTTCATGTCCGCCTCCTTCCACCGCCAGGAGGAGGGGCTCGACCACCACGCCCCGACCCCGGACGACGTGCCGCCGCCGGACGAGGTGCCGACGATGGCCGACCGGCTGGCCCGGTACCCGGAACGGCTGGGCATCTGGGGGACGATCCCGCGCCCGATCGACGTCCGGTACGTCGGCGAACCCGGCTGGGTCGCTCCCGGCGACCGGCCGGTCGACCCGCACCAACGGGTCTGGATGAGGATCGACGGCAAGCTGCCGGACGACCCGCTGTTGCACGCCTGCGCGCTCACCTTCGCCTCCGACATGACGCTGCTCGATTCGGTCCTCTCGGTGCACGGTGAGGTGTGGGGACCGGGCGGCATGGTCGGGGCGAGTCTCGACCACGCCCTCTGGTTCCACCGCCCGTTCCGGGCCGACGAGTGGTTCCTCTACGACTGCTGGAGCCCGTCGGCCTCCGGGGGCCGGGGACTGGCCACCGGTCGGATGTTCACCGTCGACGGCCGGCAGATCGCCAGCGCCGTGCAGGAGGGTCTGCTCCGCCGCGTCGGCGGCTGACCGGGCGGCCGTCGACGGTGAACATCCGACCGGTGGCC
>NZ_JADPUN010000432.1 GCF_015690345.1 Plantactinospora alkalitolerans
CCCATCGGGAAGCCGAAGCCGCGCCTCCGGGCCTCGTGCAGATCACTGAATCCTCGGTGAAAACCCATCCTGGGCTCCCTTCACACTGTCGTTGATAGCTCGACGATATATCGGAAAGCTATCGACGACAAGTCGTTTGGCATCCCGGGTCGCTCGGGCCACGACCGGCGGGGCCGTCGGCCGGGCCACCCGGAAACCCACGGAAACGGATGTCGGCGCCGGCCATTGGCCGACGCCGACAGAACCGGACGGAGGGTCAGGAGGCGGTACAGGTCACCGTGGGCAGGTTGTTGGCGCCGTTCCAGGTGCCGAGGAACCCGAAGTTGGTGCTGGCGCCGGCGCCTAGCGTCCCGTTGTGGGCCACGTTCGTCGCGGTCACCGTCGAGCCGCTGGTCGTGATGTTCGCCTCCCAGAACTGGGAGACGGTCTGGCCGTTGCCGAACGTCCAGGTGACCCGCCAGCCGCTGATAGCCGAGGTTCCGGCGGTGACCCGGACCGCACCCTGGAAGCCACCGGTCCACTGACCGCTCACCGAGTACGCCGCCGTACACGTCCGGCCCGTGGCGGGTGGAGTGGTGGCCGGGGGAGTGCTGGCCGGAGGCGTCGTGGCGGGCGGCGTGGCCGGCGGCGTGGTCGGCGGGGTCGTGCCACCGGTCCCCCATCCGGCGGTGCTGTCCAGCCAGGCGGCCCGCCGGAACATCCAGTCCCGCATGTACTGGACCTGCCCCTGCCAGGTGGCGGCGGTGGGTGTGATGAACGGTCCGAGCATCCGGGTACTGAGGTTCGGCCACCGCTGGAAGTTCCGCTGGGCGGCATTGCCGAGCGGCGCGACGAGGGCGTTGATCCTGGCATCGAGCTGGGCGTTGGAGAGTACGCCCTGGCGGAGCTGCTGCCAGCGGGTCCTGACCCGGTTCACGAACGCGGGGTCCTGCAGCAGCCGGGCCATCCAGTCGTTGGCACTCGGGCTCCGGGTCTGCTGGTACTGCCAGCCGGAGACCTGGTCGTTGTTGAAGTAGCCGCCGACGCCGAAGCTGAGGTCGAAGTCCCAGAGCGGCCCGGCGACGATCTTGCCGTCCCGATCCTTGTGGAAGTACGCGCTGCGCAGGTAGGAGTCCATCTCCCGGCTCAGCTCACTCACGATCAACTGGTTGACGAACGAGTCGACGTCGATCCAGGCGGGATAGCCGGTCGTCGGATCGGCGAACCCGGGCGTACGTAAGAGGTCGTGGAACTGTTGAATGTGCTGGCGGAGCCACTCCCGCTGCTCGGGTTGCAGCGGGTCCGGGTCGACCACCTCCAGGTAGTGCCAGCAGGTCTGGTCGGCGCCCTGACAGGGCAGGGTCGGCTCCTCGGCCGCCAGCCACTCGAACTTGAAGATGTAACCTCCGGTGATCTTGGGCAGCGTGATGTCGTCCTCGTCGAGCTGCTTCAGGTCGAGCCGGTTCTTCGAGTTCTTGATGGTCTCGACGATCAGGTACACCCCGAGGTAGTCGTTGGCGGCCACCGGTTGGGCGTCGGTGTTGACGTACACCTCGGCGAAGGCGAACCGGGAGGCGTGGATCCCCATCTCGCGGCCGAGGCCGTACACGAAGGCGTCCCGGATCAGCGCCTTGTCGGTGTACGGCCCGCGCAGCACCCAGTCGGAGTCGGCGGGCATGCCCAGCAGCGGCAGGTCGCTGTCGTCGTCGGTGTTGTCCCGCAGCTCCAGCCGGTACGGGGTCTTGGGGAACGAGGCACTGGAGTTGCCCCGCAGGTGGAAACCGGCCCGACTGACCAGTTTGGGCGTCGCGGCGATCGAGGTCGACCCGTTCGTGGGCTGGAACTCCATCGCGGCCACATCGACGTAGTCCCGCCCCGGCGCGCCGCTCCCGTAGGCGTCCAGCAGCAGGACCGGGAGGTCGTGGCTGGTGCTTATGGCGCGGGCGACGTACAGCGCCGTGCCGGGTGCCCCGGTGGCGGTGCTGCCGACGAAGGCCTGGGCCCGAAGCTGGGTGGTGCGGGTGAACCGCAGTGGTGTTCCCGCGTAGCTGGGAGAGCTCGCCGTCGGCGGTTTGCCGTCCGTGGTGTAACGGACCTGGGCACCGCTCACGGTGGTGCCCAGGCTGACCGAGACCTCGCCCTGGAAGGTGCCGCTCGGCACCGAGTACGTGATGTCGCCGGGGTCGGCCTGGGTGTTGACGTCCGTTGCCGCCGGGGTGTCGGACGCCGCCCGCGGAGCGGCCACGGCCGGTTCGGCGACGGCGGCCGCACGGTTGATTCCGGCGCCCTGCCCGGGGGACGCCCCGACATCCGTGCCGATGGTGGCGACCGCGAGGACGCCCACTACGTAGTACACGAGTCTGCGCACGGTTACTCCATTTCAGATCTGCACCGACGACGGGCTGGGCCCGGCCGCCGGAGCGAAGTCGATGCGTCGGGGCAGAGGGTGGGTCCGGCCGTACTCGGGATGGACGTCGTGCCGGGCCCAGCC
>NZ_JADPUN010000382.1 GCF_015690345.1 Plantactinospora alkalitolerans
CGGCTGGCTGGCCGGGCTGCGGCGGCGCATCGCCGACCCGGAGCCGGCCGGACCCGGCGGCCCGGACCGGGAGCACTCCGACCGGGCGCCGGACGCCGACCGGGCGTACGTCGACCCGGACCGGATCGGTCCCCCGGCGGGGTTGACCGCGGTGCTGCGCGACTATCAGCTCCGTGGGCTGCGCTGGCTGGCCCGGATGACGTCGCTCGGCCTCGGCGGCTGCCTCGCCGACGACATGGGGCTGGGTAAGACGGTGACGCTGATCGCGCTGCATCTGCACCGGCAGGCCGATCCGGCGACCGCCGGCCCGACCCTGGTGGTCTGCCCCGCCTCGCTGCTCGGCAACTGGGAACGGGAGATCGGGCGGTTCGCCCCGGGTACGCCGGTGCGACGCTTCCACGGCGGCCGGCGGACCCTGGACGAGGTGGTCGGTGGGTTCGTGCTGACGACGTACGGGACGATGCGGCTGGACACCGACCGGCTCGGTGCGCTCCGGTGGGGTCTGGTCGTGGCGGACGAGGCGCAGCACGTGAAGAACCGGGCCTCCGGTACGGCGCGGGCGCTGCGCGGGATCCCGGCCGCCGCCCGGGTCGCCCTCACCGGCACTCCGGTGGAGAACAACCTCGCCGAGTTGTGGGCGATCCTGGACTGGACCACCCCTGGTCTGCTCGGCCCGCTCTCCCGGTTCCGGGCCCGGTGGGCCGGCCGGATCGAGGCGGACCGGGATCCGGTGGCCGCCCGGGAGCTGGCCCGACTGGTCGCGCCGTTCCTGCTGCGCCGCCGCAAGTCGGATCCGGGTATCGCGCCGGAGCTGCCGCCGAAGACCGAGACCGATCGTCCGGTCGGGCTGACCGGCGAGCAGGCGGGCCTCTACGAGGCGGTGGTCCGGGAGACGATGGCGCAGATCCGGGACAGTGCCGGAATGGCCCGGCGGGGCCTGGTGCTGAAGCTTCTGACCTCGTTGAAGCAGGTCTGCAACCATCCGGCCCACTACCTGCGGGAGGCGCGGCCGAGGCTGGCCGGCCGGTCCGGAAAACTCGAACTCCTCGACGAACTGGTCGACACGATCGTCGCCGGGAACGGCGCGGTGCTGGTCTTCACCCAGTACGTCGCGATGGCCCGGCTGATCGAGCGGCACCTCGGTGACCGTGGCGTGCCGACCCAACTGCTGCACGGCGGTACGCCGGTGCTGCGCCGGGACGAGCAGGTACGCCGGTTCCAGGACGGTGCCGTGCCGGTCTTCCTGTTGTCACTGAAAGCTGCCGGGACCGGGCTCAACCTGACCCGGGCCGATCACGTGGTGCACTACGACCGCTGGTGGAACCCGGCGGTGGAGGAGCAGGCCACCGACCGGGCGTACCGGATCGGGCAGACCCGGCCCGTGCAGGTGCACCGGCTGGTCACCGAGGGGACGGTCGAGGACCGGATCGCCGCGCTGCTGGCGACGAAGCGGGAACTCGCCGACGCGGTGCTGGCGGGCGGCGACGCGGCGTTGACCGAACTGTCCGACGCCGAGCTGGCGGACCTGGTCGAGCTGCGCGGGCCGGCATGAGTGGGCGCGGCGGAGGAGTCGGCGAGCCCGGTGGACCGGCTCGGAACGGCGACGAGCGCGGCGAGGAGACGGCGTGAGCGACGGTGGTGGTATGGGCGACGGCGGTGACCGGGTCCGGGGCTTTCCGGCGTTCCCGCCCGGCCGGCGGGCCCGGCAGACCAGGGCCTGGTGGGGGGACGCGTGGATCCGCGCCCTGGAGGACACGTCGCTGGACCAGACGCTGCTGCGCCGGGGACGCCGGTTCGCCTCCGCCGGCCAGGTCGGCTCGATAACCGTCAGCCCGGGTCGGATCGCCGCCGAGGTGCACGACGGCGTGCAGGACGTCTTCTACCGGCCGCGGGTCTTCGTCGAACCGACGGATGACGCCGGGTGGGTCCGGTTCCTGGACCAGGTCGAGGCGAAGGCCGGACACATCGCCGCGCTGCTCGACGGGGAGATGCCGCGTGACCTGGTGGCCGCCGCGGATGATGTCGGCGTCCGGCTGTTGCCGGAGCTGGGTGACCTGCAGCCGGAATGCGACTGCCCCGAATGGGGTGATCCCTGCCCGCACGCCACCGCGCTCTGCTACCAGGTGGCCTGGCTGCTCGACGCCGATCCGTTCGTGTTGCTGCTGATCCGGGGCCGGGGTCGGCGGGAACTCCTGGCCGAACTCCGGCGCCGGACCGCCCGGCCGCAGGCCGTACCCCGGGTCGTCCCGTCGGCCGGCGCTGCGGGGGTGCCGGCCGTGCAGGCGTACGCCCGGCCGGATCCGGTGCTGCCGGGACCGCCGCCCCCACCCGGATCCGGCGGGACCGGCCCGGAGTTGCCGGATGCGCCGGGGGTGCCGGCGGAGGCGCTGCGGATGCTTGTCGACAACGCCGCCGACCGGGCCGCCGCGCTGCTCGGGTTCACCGCCCCGGGTGGCCCCCGGCC
>NZ_JADPUN010000152.1 GCF_015690345.1 Plantactinospora alkalitolerans
TCGCCGACGTGCTGCCCGCCCCGGTACGGGTCGAGCCGGCCGCCGGCGTCGAGTTCATCCTGACCCCCGGCACGACGATCCGGACCACGGCCGGCCCCGACGCCGCCGCCGTCGGCCGCTACCTGGCGGACCTGCTCCGCCGCCCCACCGGCTATCCACTGCCGATCGTCCCCGCCGGTCCGGCCGACGCACCGGGCGGGATCTCCCTCCTGCTGACCGGGACCGGGCAAGGTTCCGCCGGGGAACGGCACGCCCGGGACGGATCGCCGGCCGAGGGTTACCGGCTGGAGATCGGTGCCACCGGCGTGGTGGTCCGGGCCCGGACCGCCGCCGGGCTCTTCTACGGCGTACAGACGCTGCGTCAACTGCTGCCGCCGAAGATCGAGGCCGGGCGGCGGCAACCCGGCCCGTGGGCGATCCCGGGCGGCGTGATCTCCGACCATCCCCGGTTCGGCTACCGGGGAGCGATGCTCGACGTGGCCCGGCACTTCTTCGCCGTACCGCACGTGCTGCGGTTCATCGACCACCTGGCCCGGTACAAGCTCAACCACCTGCACCTGCACCTCACCGACGACCAGGGCTGGCGGATCGCGGTGGACTCCTGGCCCCGACTCACCACGGTCGGCGGCGCCACCGAGGTGGACGGCGGTCCCGGCGGCTACTACTCCCGCGAGGAGTACACCGAGATCGTCGCGTACGCCGCCGCCCGGCACATCACCGTCGTACCCGAGATCGACCTGCCCGGACACACCAACGCGGCCCTGAACGCGTACGGGGAACTCGCCCCGGGTGGCGAGGCCCCACCGGAGTACACCGGCACCGACGTCGGATTCAGCGCGGTGGACGTCGACAACGAGCGGACGTACCGGTTCGTCGACGACGTACTCGGTGAGGTTGCCGCGCTGACCCCCGGCCCGTACCTGCACGTCGGCGGGGACGAGGCGTTCACCCTGGGCTCGGCCGACTACACCCGCTTCATGAACCGGATCCAGCGGATCGTCACCGGGCACGGGAAGCGGGTCCTGGGCTGGCACCAGCTCGCGGTGTCCGAGCACAGCGCCGGACGGGTCGTCCAGTACTGGGGCACGTCGACCGACGATCCCGTGGTGGCCGCCGCCGTGCGCAACGGCGCGAAGCTGGTGCTCTCCCCCGGAAACCGGACCTACCTCGACATGAAGTACACCGAGGCGACCCCGCTCGGCAAGGACTGGGCCGGACTGATCGAGGTTCGCACCGCGTACGACTGGGATCCCGGCAGCTACCTGGCCGGGGTGCCCGCCGAGGCGGTACTGGGCGTCGAGGCGCCACTGTGGACGGAGACGATCCGGACGGTCAGCGACGTCGAGTTCATGACGTTTCCCCGGCTGCCGGCCATCGCCGAACTCGGCTGGTCGCCCGCGTCGACCCACGACTGGGCGGACTTCCGGGTCAGGCTGGCCGGCCAGGGCGCGCGGTGGAGCACGGCGGGGATCACCTTCCACCGTTCGCCCGAGGTGCCCTGGGTGGGCGCTCCGGTCGTACCCGAGCCCCGGCCCGCCGGCGCCACGACCGCCGTCCCGGGTGTGGTTGCCGCCGCCCCGTCCGGCGCGGCGGCAACCATCCCACCCGGAGGTGGCGGACCGCCCGCCGACGACCAGCCGGCGCCCATCACCTGATCGCAACCCTCAGTGGACGGAGCTGGCCCGTCGCGCCGGCCAGATCCGGCCGACCACCTCGCCGACGACGTCCGCCTCGTCGACCGGTCCCCAGGACCGGGAGTCGACCGCCGATTCGCGATTGTCGCCGAGCACGTAGAGGGTGCCCGACGCGACGGTGACCGGCGAGCAGTTGGTCCGGCTGCCCGTCGCCAGGTACGGCTCGTCGACGGCGATGCCGTTGCGCCGGAGCGCTCCGTCCACACAGGAGATCGTGTCACCGGGAAGCCCGAGCACGCGGATGTTGAACACCTCCCGCTCGCCGTGACGCTGGCGGGCGAGCAGTACCACGTCGCCCCGGTCCGCCCCGGTGAAGCGGACGGTGAGCCGATCGACCAGAACCCGGTCGTCGATGGCGAGCGTCGGCTGCATGCTCGTGCTGGGGACGTACCGGACGGTGAGCACGAACTGGCTGGCCGCGACCAGCAGCACGGCGGCCGATACGCCGACGACCAGCAGCCGGCGGAGCCGGTCGGCCGGCCAGAGTACGGCGGCGACCGGAGCCAGCAGCCCTCTGCCGGTACGCCGCTCGCGCCAGGAGAGCCACACGCCGCTCGCCGCCCAGCGCACCGCCTCCCATCGTCCGACGGTCTCCTCGAACTCGCCCAGGATTGCCGCACCCCAGGTCCCGCCCGAACCGCCGTCGGCACCACGGCCGCCCCGCACCGCCCTGGTCAGCACGTCCCGAGCCACTCGCCGCACCACCGACTCGGCCCCCAC
>NZ_JADPUN010000415.1 GCF_015690345.1 Plantactinospora alkalitolerans
GACGTTCCTCGGCCAACGGCTCCCGGACTACATGGTCCCGACCACGTTCGTGTCCCTGCCAAGCCTGCCGTTGACGGTCAACGGCAAACTCGACCGGACCGCCCTACCCACACCCGACCACACCACCGGGGACGGCCGGGCACCGGCCACCGTGCAGGAGGAACTGCTGCGTTCGGTGTTCGCGCAGGTGCTCAACGTCCCGGCGGTCGGCGGTGACGACAGCTTCTTCGCGCTGGGCGGGCACTCCCTGCTCGCGGCGCGGCTGGTGTCCCGGATCCGCACCGTCCTCGGCTTGGAGCTGCCGCTGCGCATGATCTTCGAGGCGCCTACCCCGGCCGCGCTGGCCGCCGCCCTCGTCGGTGCCGCGGACGGCAGGCCGGCCCTGCGGGCGGAGGGGCGGCCCGGACGGGTGCCACTGTCGTTCGCGCAGCGCCGGCTGTGGTTCGTCGATCAGATGGAAGGACCCAGCCCGACCTACAACGTGCCCGCCATGACCCGGCTTTCCGGTGATGTGGACGTGCCCGCGCTCGAAGCGGCGCTGCGGGATGTGATCGCCCGGCACGAGGCGCTGCGCACCACGTTCGCGGTAGCGGACGACGAGCCTTACCAGCGGATTCTGGCGGTGGAGGACCTTGATTGGCGTCTCGACGTCGTCCGGATCGAACTCGACGAACTTGCCGGTGCGCTGGAACGGGCGACCCGGTACACGTTCGACCTCTCCGCCGAGCCGCCGTTCCGGGCGTGGCTGTTCGAGGCGGGTCCCGATGAGCGTCTGCTGGTGCTGGTGACCCACCACATCGTCAGCGACGGCTGGTCGATGAGCCCGCTCCTGCGGGACATGTCGCTCGCGTACGAGGCGCAGCGGCGCGGTGCGGAGGCCAGGTGGGAGCCGCTACCGGTGCAGTACGCCGACTATGTGCTCTGGCAGCGGCGGCTGCTCGGTGCGGATTCCGATCCAGAGAGCCTGCTGTCGAAGCAGGTGGCGTACTGGCGGCGGGCACTTGCCGGAATACCGGCCGAGCTGGCCCTGCCGCACGACCATCCTCGTCCCGCGGTCGCCAGCCACCGGGGCCACAGCCTCCAGTGGCGTGTGCCGGCGGAGGTGCACGCGAGGCTGGTCGAGCTGGCCCGGACCGAGGGTGTCACCCCGTTCATGGTGTTGCAGGCCGCGCTCGCCGTGCTCTTCTTCCGGTTGGGGGCCGGCACCGACATCCCGATCGGGTCGCCGGTCGCCGGCCGTACCGATGAAGCTCTTGATGATCTGGTCGGGTTCTTCGTCAACAACCTGGTGATCCGTACCGACCTGTCCGGAGAGCCGGAGTTCCGGCAGCTCCTCGCCCGGGTGCGGGACACCACCCTGGAGGCGCTGGCCAACCAGGACGTGCCGTTCGAGCGGCTCGTCGAGGAACTGGCACCGCAGCGGGCATTGGGTCGTCATCCCCTGTTCCAGGTGATGCTGACCCTGCAGAACACCGAGCGTGGCTCGCTGGAACTGGGCGAGGTACGGGCCGGCGGTGCCGGGGCGACCATCGACCGGATGGTGGCGATGCCGGCGCGCTACGACTTCTGGCTCTCGATCGGCGAGACCGTCGACGCCGATGGCGCCGCGGCCGGGATGGTCGGCTCCGTGGTGGCCGCGGCCGACCTGTTCGACCAGGCCACGGTGGAGCGGCTGATCGCGATGTACGGCCGGGTGCTCGCCGCGGTCACCGCCGAGCCGGCCACACAGGTGCAGCGGGTGTCGGTGCTCGACCCGGCGGAGCGCGACCTGCTCCTGCTCCGGTGGAACGACACCTCGGAACCGACGGCGGCTGTGACGGTCGGGGAGATGTTCCGGTCGCGGGCGGCCGAGCAACCGGACTGGGTCGCGGTGGTGGCCGATGGGGTGGAGTTGTCGTACGCGGCTCTGGATGAGCGGGCTGGTCGGATCGCTCGGGCTCTTGCGGGGCGGGGTGTGGGTGTCGAGTCGGTGGTGGGTCTGTGTCTGCCGCGTGGGGTGGAGATGATCGCGGCGATTCTCGGGGTCTGGCAGGCGGGGGCGGCGTATCTGCCGGTCGATCCGGCGTTGCCGGACGAGCGGGTCGAGTTTCTGCTTGCCGACAGTGGTGCGGGTGTGTTGCTGACCGATCGGGACATGACCGCTGTCGTGCCGGTGATGCGCCTGGATGATCTGCCTGAGGGGCCGGTTCCGGTGGTGGCGCCGGTTGGTGGGGCTGTGGCGTATGTGATGTACACCTCGGGGTCGTCCGGGGCGCCCAAGGGTGTCGCGGTGACCCAGGAGGCGTTGACGAACTATGTGTCGGGTGTGTCGGGGCGGTTGGACTG
>NZ_JADPUN010000434.1 GCF_015690345.1 Plantactinospora alkalitolerans
GCGCGGCGGTCCAGATCTCCAGCTGCCACAGTCAGACCAACCAGCAGTGGAACGTCAATTCCAACGGCACCATCAGTGGTGTGCAGTCCGGGCGGTGCCTGGACGTCTGGAGCACAGCCAACGGAGCGCAGGTCCAGTTGTACGACTGCCACGGACAGACCAACCAGCAATTCCGGCTCGTCTCCCTCGGTGGTCCCACCGAGCAGCCGCCTACGCCGACGCCGACGTCCAGCACGACGCCCACGCCCACGCCGACGGGCGCCAACTGCCCTCTTCCGTCGTCGTACCGTTGGTCGTCGTCGGGCGCGCTGGCGCAGCCGAGGTCGGGGTGGGTGTCGCTGAAGGATTTCACCTACGCCCCGTACAACGGTCAGCATCTGGTCTACGCCACGACGCACGACACGGGATCGACGTGGGGCTCGATGAACTTCGGCCTCTTCTCGGACTGGAACCAGATGGGCTCGGCCAGCCAGAACGCGATGTCTTCCGGCACCGTCGCGCCAACACTGCTCTACTTCGCGCCGCGCAACATCTGGGTGCTCGCCTACCAGTGGGGTGGGACCGCGTTCTCCTACCGCACGTCGAGCAACCCCACCAACGCGAACGGATGGTCGGCGCAGCAGACCCTCTCCACCGCGAGTATCTCCGACTCCAGCACCGGACCGATCGACCAGGCACTGATCGGCGACGACCAGAACATGTACCTGTTCTTCGCCGGTGACAACGGCCGGATCTACCGGTCCAGCATGCCGATCGGGAATTTCCCGGGCAGCTTCGGCTCGAACTACACGACGATCATGACCGACACGACCAACAACCTGTTCGAAGGCGTTCAGGTCTACAAGCTCCAGGGCGAGAATCGGTACCTCATGCTCGTCGAGGCGATCGGCGCGAACGGGCGCTACTTCCGTTCGTTCACGGCTACCAGCCTGGGTGGTTCGTGGACGCCGCAGGCGACGAGTGAGAGCAACCCGTTCGCCGGCAAGGCCAACAGCGGTGCCACCTGGACCAACGACATCAGCCACGGCGAACTGATCCGCAGCAACGCCGATCAGACCATGACCGTGAACGCCTGCAACCTGCAGTTGCTCTACCAGGGGCGGTCTCCCAGTTCCGGTGGTGACTACGGCCTCCTGCCGTACCGACCGGGTCTGCTGACCCTCCAGCGCTAACGATCGGAGAACGCCGGAGCGGGCGGGCCCGGCACAGTACCGAGCCCGCCCGCTCCTCACCTACCCCATCACCAGGAGGTACCGACAGTGCGAGGACACACACCCCACCCCACGCCCTCGGGGGATACCCATGCTGACCGAAGGTCCCCCGGCTTTCGGGGAGGGCTGTTCAAGCTCGCCGCGGCTGGGATCGCAGCCGCCGTCGGGTTGTTCGCCATGGCGGTGACGACCGGGTCAGCGTCGGCCGCCGACAATCCGTACCAGCGGGGCCCGGACCCCACCCGCACCAGTGTCGCGGCCGTGAACGGGCCTTTCGCCAACACGTCGGTCAGCGTCCCGACCGGGTACGGCTTCAACGGCGGCAGGATCTACTACCCGACCGACACCAGTCAGGGCACCTTCGGGGCCATCGCGATCTCGCCGGGTTACACCGCGTTGTTCTCGGCCGAGCTGGCCTGGATGGGGCCGTGGCTGGCCTCGCACGGCTTCGTCGTAATCGGCATCGAGACCAACAGCCGTAACGACTTCGACACGGCCCGAGGAACCCAGTTGCTCGCCGCGTTGGACTACCTGACCCAGCAGAGCCCGGTGCGCGACCGGGTGGACCCGAACCGGCTCGCCGTCTCCGGTCACTCCATGGGCGGCGGTGGGGCGCTGAGCGCAGCCATCCGGCGCTCGTCGTTGAAGGCAGTGGTCGGCATCGCGCCGTACTCGCCGTCGTCGAACCTGGCCAACGATCGGGTGCCCACGATGATCTTCTCTGGGCAGGCGGACACGGTGGTCACCCCGTCCTACGCCACCGGCCTGTACAACAGTCTCCCGGCCACGACGGAGAGCGTCTACCTGGAGGTCGCCGGTGCGGATCATGGCTTCATGGTCGGTCGGTCGAACCCGGTGATGATCCGGACCATGCTGCCGTTCGTCAAGATGTTCATCGACAACGACACCCGGTACAGCCAGTTCCTCTGCCCGCTGCTGGACTCCAGCGGCGTGGTCACCTACCGCAGCACGTGCCCGTTGCTGCCCCCGGCGCCGACCACCCCGCCGCCGACCGGCACGCCGACGCCGACCCCCTCCAGCAACCCGACGACCCCGCCGACCACGCCTCCGTCCACCCCCACCGCTC
>NZ_JADPUN010000059.1 GCF_015690345.1 Plantactinospora alkalitolerans
GAGGAGATGGGGTGGGAGGAGGTGGGGCGGCGGTTGGGGTGGGGGGTGGTCAGTGCCAGTAGGGCTAGGAGGGCGAGGGCGATGCCGATGGCGTAGGTGATCCGGCCGGAGACGAGGTTGCCGGCTATGCAGGCGGCGCCGACCAGCGCACCGGCCAGCGGGCGGCGGGCGGCGGTTCGGACCAGGAGCAGCGCCAGCGCGGCCGCCGAGACGAGCAGGGCCAGGGCCCCCGCCAGGCGGGGGCCGAGCGAGTCCCCGCCGAGCCAGTGCATCAGCGGCGGGGTGAAGAGGCTGTACCCGTACGGCGACACACCCGCGTACCAGCCGAGGTCGAGCGGCGCGAAGCCGTGCCGGGCGAAGAAGTTGGCCCGGGCGACCTGTGCGGACAGGTCGGTCCCCAGCGGCGGGGCGAGCAGGAACGTCACCGCCAGTAGCGTCGCCAGCCCGACCGCGCCGAGCACGGTGCGGGCCGGGCCGGCCGGCAACGCCGTCCGGTGCCGGTCAGGCATTGAGTACGCGTTCCGCAGCGGCCCGGCTGCGCCGTGCGGTCCGCAGGTATTCGTCGAGGAACTCGCCCGGATCCTCCGCACCGAGCAGCCGCACCACCCCGGCGAGTTCGACCCCGTGCCGGGGCAACTGGTCGCCGGCCCGGCCGCGCACCAGCATCAACGCGTTGCGTACCTGCGCCGCCATGGTCCAGCCGGCGGCCATCGCGGCGGCATCGGCGGCATCGACGACGTCGGCGTCCCGGGCGGCGGCCAGCGCGTCGAGGGTACGCGTGCAGCGCAGCTCCGGCAGCGAGCCGGCGTGCCGGAGCTGCATCAACTGCACCGCCCACTCCACGTCGGCCAGCCCGCCCCGGCCCAGCTTGGTATGGGTCGCCGGGTCGGCGTTCCGGGGCAGCCGCTCGGTCTCCACCCGGGCCTTGATCCGCCGGATCTCCACCACCTGTTCGCGGGTAAGTCCCCGCTCCGGATAGCGCACCGGGTCGGCGACGGCCTCGAACTCGGTGCCGAGGTCGGCGTCGCCGCAGACGTACCGGGCGCGCAGCAGGGCCTGTGCCTCCCAGACCTTCGACCAGCGGGCGTAGTACTGCGCGTACGCGGCCAGGCTGCGGACCAGCGGCCCCTGCCGTCCCTCGGGACGCAGGTCGGCGTCGACTCCGAGCGGTGGATCGGGTGCCGGCATTCCGAGCAGCCGGCGCAGTTCCTCGGCGATCCCCCGGGCCGCCGTGCTCGCCACGTCCTCGGCGACTCCGGGCGGGGGGTCGTAGACGAACAGCACGTCGGCGTCGGAGAGGTAGTTCATCTCGTACCCGCCGAGCCGGCCGACGCCGATGACCGCGAACCGGAGTCCGGGCACCGTCGGCTGGGTCGCCCGGGCCACCCGCAGCGCCGCCCCGAGGGTGGCGTCGGTGACGGCGGAGAGCGCCGCGCCGACCGCGGTGACGTCGAACATCGCGGCACCTGCCGTACCCGATTCCGGGCGGACGGGCGGCACCGGTCTGGTTGGTCCGCCCGGGGTACGCCCGCTCGGGATTGGGCCGCTCGGGATTGGTCCGCTCGGGATTGGTCCGCTCGGGATTGGGCCGCTCGGCCGGCCCGGGGTCAGTGAACCGGCCTGGTGGAGCACGTCGGCACAGGCGACCCGGATCAGTTCACGGCTGCGCAGCGCCCGGACGGCCCGGATCGCCTCGGTCGGGTTGGCCGGCTGCGGCCCCCGGCCACCGAGGTGCCGGTCGGCCGCGGCGGCGAGGCCGTCGCGCAGTACGTCGGTGTCGCGTGGGGTCAGTTCGGCGTCCTCGGCGAGCAGCCGGAGCGCCTCCGGGTCCCGGGCCAGCAGGTCCGCCACGTAGCGGGAACCGGCGAGGATCCGGGCCAGCCGGCGGGCCACCGGCCCCTCGTCGCGCAGCAGTCGCAGGTACCAGGGGGTGCCGCCGAGCTTGTCGGAGACCGTCCGGTAGTTGAGCAGGCCCCGGTCCGGCTCCGGCGCGTCGGCGAACTCCTGGAGCAGCACCGGAAGCAGGGTGCGCTGGATCGCCGCCGTCCGGGTCAGCCCGCCGGTCAGGGCCTCCAGGTGGCGCAGCGCCCTGGCCGGATCGCCGAATCCGAGGATCTCCAGCCGTTTCCGGGCCGCCTCCGGGGTCATCCGCAGTCCGTCGGCCGGCACCCGGGCGACCGCCTCCAGCAGCGGCCGGTAGAGCAGTTTGGCGTGCAGCCGCCGTACCTCGGTGGCGTGCCCGACCCAGTCGGCCCGGAACGCCTCGACGGCGCTCTGGCCCGGCAGTGCGGTGTAGCCGAGCGCGTGGGCCAGCCAGCGCAGCGCGGGCGGGTCCGCCGGCACGGTGTGGGTACGCCGCAGGCCCTGCAACTGGAGCCGGTGTTCGACGCCGCGCAGGAACCGGTACCCGCGCAGCAGCGCCTCGCCGTCGGCCCGGCCGACGTAGCCGCCCGCGACCAGCGCCCGCAGCGCCGGCAGCGTGCCCCGGGACCGCAGCGACTCGTCGACCCGCCCGTGTACGAGTTGGAGGAGCTGCACGGCGAACTCGATGTCCCGTAGCCCGCCCGGACCACGCTTGATCTCGCGCTCCAGCTCCTTGGGCGGGATGTTGTCGATGATCTTCCGGCGCATGGCCCGGACGTCCTCGACCGCCTCCGGGCGTTCCGCCGCCCGCCAGACCAGCGGGGCGAGCTGGTCGATCCACTCCCCGGCCAGCTCGGTGTCCCCGGCCGCCGGACGGGCCTTGAGCAGCGCCTGGAACTCCCACGTCCGGGCCCACCGCCGGTAGTAGGCGAGATGACTGGCGAGGGTACGCACCAGCGGGCCACGGTTGCCCTCGGGCCGCAGAGCGGCGTCGACCGGCCAGGCCACCAGTCCGCAGATGTGGATCAGCCGGGTAGCCACCTGGGTGGCGGCGGGCAGGTCCTCGTCCGTCGCGGCCACGAAGATGACGTCGACGTCGGAGACGTAGTTCAGCTCCTCGCCCCCGCACTTGCCCATCGCTAGCACGGCGAGCCGGGGCGCCGGGGTGCCGTCCGGCAACTCGTCGACCGCGATGTCGTACGCGGCACCCAGGGTGGCGTCGGCCAGTGCGGAGATCGCCGCCATGGTCTGCTCCAGGCCGCGCCCGCCGGTCAGGTCGGCGGCCGCGATCCGCAGCAGGGCCAGCCGGTACGCCTGCCGCAACGCGGCCTCCGGCGGCAGGCGCCCAGGGGTGCCCGGCCCGGTGGCGTCGCTGGGCGCGGGGCCCCCGGCGACCTCGGGACGCAGCATTCCCTCGGCGACCTCGGGGTGCAGCATTCCCTCGGCGAGCTCGGGGTGCAGCATTCCCTCGGCGCTGGGCGGTAGCCCGTCCGTCCCGGTGGACAGGGCCTGCCACTGTTCCGGGTTCGCCACCAGATGGTCGCCGAGCGCCGACGAGGCCCCGAGGACGGCGACCATCCTGCGTCGCAGCCCCGGATCGGCGTGCATCGCCGTGATCAGGGCCGAACTGTCCGGGTCTGCGGCGGAACGACGCTCCGCCTCCACGATCCGGTGCAGTTGACGCAGCGCCAGGTCGGGGTCGGCGGCCCGGGACAGCGCGGTGAGCAGTTGGCCGGCCGGTTCGTCGACCGGTTCCAGGGCGACGACGTCCCACAGCCCGAGCCCGTCCGGCCCGAGCAGTTCGGTGGCCCGCCCGGCACCGTTGCCGGCGACACCACCGCCGTCGCCCACGCCGAAGCCGTACCGGGCGAGCCGGCCGGGTGCGCTGGTCGGTCTGCTCATCGCCGGCGCCTCCTAATGTCCGAGGAGCGGCAGCGTCCGCCGGGGCTCCGCGTCCGGCAGCCGGCCCTGGGCCAGCGCCGCGAACCGGGCGGCGAACGGCTGCCACACCTCCTCCACGTCCGGCAGTATCTCGGCGCAGGCGGCCACCACCAGCTCGGGGTCGTAGTCCAGTTCGGCCAGTACCGCCGAGTCGCTCGCCCAGTCGGCGATCATGTCGGTGTCGCACTCGATGTGGAACTGAAGTCCCCAGGCCCGGTCGCCGAGCCGGAACGCCTGGTGCGGGTAGCGGGTCGAGGCGGCCAGCAGGGTCGCCCCGTGCGGCAACTCGGTGATCTCGTCGACGTGCCACTGGAGCACGTCGGGGATCATCGGCACGTACCTGAACAGCGGGTCGCCGTCGGCCGCGTCCCGCTTGCCCACCACGGTCGGCCCGATCTCCGGCCCGGCCTCGCTCCGCTGCACCGTGCCGGCGTGGGCGGTGGCCAGGAGTTGGGCGCCGAGACAGATCGCCAGGGTGGGCACCCGGTACCGGACCGCCTTGCGGAGCAGCCCCTCCAGGGCCGGGAACCAACCGGCGCCGGGAGTGCCGTCGGGCGCCGGGTAGGGCTGCTGGTAGCCGCCGAGCACCACCAGCGCGTCGTATCCGGTCAGGTCCTCGGGGAGGGCGTCCCCGGCGTACGGCCGCAGCACCCGCAGTTCGAGACCGGCCTCGGTGAGCCACTCCCCCAGCCGGCGGGCGCCGTTCGTCGGGTCGTTCTCGATCACCAGCGCGATCGCGGTCGCGGTCACACTCTCGGTTCCGGTCTCGGTTGCCACGGTGTTGAGGCTATCCGGTGGCCCCGTCCGGCACCGATAGGCTCTGGGCCGAGTGGAGGAGGAGGCACGGTGCCCGACGATCAGGCCGTACGGCCACCGGCGCTACGTCCCGGGGACACAGTGTTGCTGGTGTCACCCTCGGGGCCGACCCGACCGGAACGAGTTGCCCGGGGCGTCGAACTCCTCACCGGTTGGGGCCTGCGTCCGGTCCTGGCCCCGAACGCGTACGCCCGGCGCGGCTACCTGGCCGGGGACGACGCACTTCGGGCCGCCGACCTCAACGCCGCCTTCGCCGACCCGTCGGTACGCGGCGTCCTCTGCACCCGGGGCGGCTACGGTGCGCAGCGCGTCGTCGACGCCCTCGACATGGCGGCGGTCCGCCACGACCCGAAGGTGGTGGCCGGGTTCTCCGACATCACCGCGCTGCAACTCGCGCTCTGGCGCGGCGCCCGGCTGGCCACCGTACACGGCCCCGGGGCCGCCTGGCTGGACGAGCGCACCCCGCCGGCCTCGGCCGAGTCGCTGCGCGCCGCGCTGATGAGCACCGAACCGGTGGTGGTGCACCGGCTGCCGACCGAGGAGACCGCCCCGGTGCTGGTCCCCGGTACGGCCACCGGCCCGCTGATCGGCGGGAACCTCTGCCTGATCGTGTCGTCCCTGGGAACTCCGGACATGCCGGACCTGACCGGGGCGATCCTGTTGATCGAGGACGTCGGGGAGCCGCCGTACAAGGTCGACCGGATGCTCACCCACCTGCGCCGGGCGGGAGTGCTGGCCGGGGTGGCCGGGGTGGCGGTGGGCCAGTTCACCGACTGCGCCGACAACTGGGCGATCGGTGTGGCCGACGTGCTCGCCGAGCGGCTGGGTGACCTCGGGGTGCCGGTGCTCGGCGGACTGCCGATCGGGCACGGGGTCGGCCAGCTCACCGTGCCGGTCGGCGTACCGGCGACCCTGGATGCCACCGCCGGCACCCTTACCGTCTCCCCCGCCGTACGCCGCTGGACGTCGAGCTAGTTCGCTGGGTAGCGCGCGACCGGCGGCTGCCCGACGCGTCGTCAGTCTGCGGCACCTTCCAAGGTCCGGTCGTACCGGGCGCGTAGCTCCGGATCCGCATTCACGGACGCGACCACAGCTGCGAGGAACGGTTCCGAAACGCCGCCAGCGGCCCCGGCCTCGGCCAACTGGACGAACACCTCGGCGGCGATTTGCAGGTCGGCAGCGGAGGACTCGTTCAGGGCCCCGGCCCGCAACAGTTCTCCCAGGAGCTTGTCGACGGCCCGGTCGCGGCCGAGAAAGACCCGGGCACACCGGAGCAACGCATCGGCCAGCCTGCTCTCGGTGATCAGGTACCAGGGCAACGATCCCACGACCTGGTAGGCCATGTCGGCCGGCAGTCCCGGGTCATTCGCGAGCCGATCGAGGACGAGTGCGGCCAGCCGGTGCACCACGTACGCGTTGTCGAACGTGGTCAGCGTCGCGACGACCCGCAGGAAGCCGTGCAGACGTTCGTCCGCGCCGCGGTCATCCGACGGGAACATCACGAACGCGAGCACGTCGTGCAGGGTGGACGCGGCCCCGCCCTGCGAATTGAGGCGGAAGTGGTTGATTCCCTCCGGAAGGACCGCCACCGCCGGTTCGAGCGCGTGGATCAGCACATCGTCGTCGATCGCACACCGCAGGTACGCCCGGCGGGCGAGCTGTGCCCAGGACTGGCCCGACCGGACGAAGCTCTGCGATCGCTCCGGCGACAGGTCGTACGTCCACAGCGGATCGACCGGGCGGGGCCGCCACGTGGCCGGATCGGTGGTGATCCGCAGCTCGATGTCCCGGGTGCCGTCGGCGGACCGCAGCCGATCGAGGACCAGCGTCTCCACCAGGCTGGTCCAGTCCTGGGTACCGAGCTGGGACTGCCACAGCAGGGTTTCCCGGTGCCAACAGGCCACCACGTTGCGGCCCGGATAGAGCCGGCCGCCACGCAGGGTGCCACCGGCGCAGATAGCCAGTAGCAGCAGATTCGCGCTGTACGCGGCGTGTCGGGCCGGCAGCGGCAGCGGACGGGGTTGGTACGACTCGTACCGGCGGGACGGCCGGGCATGGTGAGCCTTCTGGAAAAGCCCGACCAGCAACGTCGTCAGTCCCGCCGACCCGCCGCCCGATCCGCCGCCCGATCCGCCGGACATCAGCCCGGTCAGGAATCCGAGGATCGGAGTGCGCCCGCTCAGCGCCGCGTACGACAGCAGGGCGTGCAGCAGGTCGTCGTCGGGCGGTCCGCTACCGAACGACATCGTCGCGGCGGCTTCTCTGGCCGCGATGTTCGTCAGCACCTGCCAGGCGAACCGGGCGACCAGGAACTCGCCGAAGGTGGCGTGCAGGAACTCGTACGTCTCCAACGGGCTGTTGTCGCGCTCCGCCCTGGCCCGGTGCACGAAGAAGAACCGGCCGAGCACGATCTCGGCATGCCCCAGCGGCGCGCGCAGGTCGGCGGCGGTGCCGGACGGCGATGCGGCGCCGAGCAGGGCCAGCAGATCGGTCTCCAACTGGGCTTCGGTGACCCACTGGGCGTTGCGGTTGAACATCGCGAAGGCGACCACCGACAACCGGCGCAGTTCCCCCTCGACGGCCTGGTCGACCTCCCCGTTCGGCAGTCCCCGGCGGTGCTTGACCACCTCCCGGTGGGCGAACCGGCGCAGCAGGCGCTCGTAGAGTTCGTCCTTGCGCAGCGCCCCGGCCGAGCGCAGCGCATTGCCGTCGGCGTCGTACAGCGCCAGCATCAGCAGCAGCAGTGGCTGCTCGGCCAGCTCGCGGTGGGCCAGCACGGTCGGCAGGTCCAGCGGGGCCACCCCGCGGGCCACGAACTCGTCGGCGTTGACCCTGTTCCAGGCGGCCAGCCAGGTGGCGACCCGTTCCTGGTCGAACGGCTCCAGCCGCAACCCGACGGTCCCCTCCGGCGGCCGGGCCCGGTCGGCGACGCTGGTCCGGCTGGTCACCAGGACCACGACCGGTCGGCCCTGGTCGGCCTCGCGACGCTGGAACGCCGCGACCTTGAGCAGGTAGTCGGTCTGGCTCACCCCGGTCGCCTGGAGCAGTTCGTCGAAGCCGTCGAGGAGCACCACCGGCAGGGCGTCACCGGCGGAACGGGCCAGCGCCGGCCAGTCCAGCCGCTCGCCGGTCGCCGCACGCACCGCGTACTCGATCTGATCCTGAAGATCGGCGGCGGCCGGCACGTCGCGAAGCACCACCCGGACCGGCAGGAAGTCCGCTGCCGGCAACTGGGCCGCCAGCACCCGGGTGAGTACGGACTTGCCGGAACCGGGCTGTCCGAGCACCAGCAGCGGCGCCTCGACCGCGCCCGGAGTGGTGAGGTAGCCGGTGAGGAACTCGGACAGGTCCCGCCGGACCGGCTGCTCCAGCCACCACGACTCGTCGCTGGGCCGGGCGTCCGGGCCCAGTGCGGCCACCCGGCACAACGGTGGCACGTACGCCGCACCGAGGGTCGGCACTTTGATCCCGGCCGGTACGTCCCCGGACTCGACGATCGACCGATCCAGCCCCCTGGCGTACGTCCCGGCCAGTGCGGCCCGGCGCTCGTCCGGTGCCCGTCCGGTCGAGATCTGGCAAAGGATCTGTTCGAGGTCGCCGAGTGCGGCGGAGAGCTGGCGGAGCTCGTTCCGGGTCGCGGCGTGCTCCCGGAGCCCGGCCCAGAAGGCCACCTCGGGAAAATCGCCAGCCAACCGGCCGAGCAGTTCCTGGTGCCGGTCCACCGCACTGGTCGGCAGGACATTCAGGAGGGCGTCGAACCGCTGCTGCTCGCCGAGACCCAGCCACTCCCAGGCGGCCAGTCCGACCACGAACCGCCGCAGCCGGTCGACGACCTCCTGGTAGTAGCCGTCCAGTGCCGCCCGGAAGTCCCGGTACGCCTGCTCCGGGCCGGGCGCCGGAACCCCGTCGCCGAAGAACGCCCGCAACAGCGGCCCGTGGTCGGCGCCGTGCGCCCCGGCCACCGCGACCTGTTCCCGCTCGGTCAGCTCCAGGTCACCGAACCGGAACGGGAGGTCGGCCTCGGTCAGCGCCTCGAAGAACGCGGTCACCACGAGCACCCGGTGTGCCGCCGCCAGCCGCTCGGTCCGGTCGTACCGGGTCAGGCCGGCACGCCGCTCCGAGACGGTACGGACAAGTTCATGGCTGAGCCGGACGAACTCGGCCTTGGCGTCGAAGAGCGCCAGCACCGCCGGCACCGCGACGGCCGTGCCGAGCAGGGCGCCTCCGGCGATGGTGTCGAGCGCGCTCACCACCCGGCCACGGTCGCCGCCGAGCAGCCGTGCGGCGGCGGCGTAAGAAAGCGTCCGGGGCACCCGGCTACTCCTGTCGATCGAGACTCCCGGCCCAAGCATGGCCGTACCGGACAACCGACGGTAGTGGGCCAGGACCGCCCGGTCGAGCACGGACCGGGGCGGAGATCGGGGGTTCGGCCATGATTCTCAGCCCTCTGCCAGGTCGGCTACGGCCGCCACACAGGGTGATGCGGCAGTCTGGACGACTGCAGACCGCTTCGCCGACGAGAGGAAAACCAGATGAACAGCCTGCCTTCCCGACCCTCCCGGAAGAGGATCCTCGGCGGCCTGGTCGCCGCCGGAGTACTCACGGTGGGCATCGCCGCCCCCGCCGTGGCGTTCGCCGAGGACGGCACGTCGCCCAAGCCGTCCCCGTCGACATCCTCCGACAGCGGGGCGGCTCCGCACGGTCAGGACAAGCGTGCGTTGGACCGGCGCGACAAGCTCGCCGAGGAACTCGCCACCGAGTTGGGTGTTCCGCAGGACAAGGTCGAGGCGGCGCTGGCGAAGATCAGGCAGCAGCACCAGGCCGAGCGGAAGGACCGGGGCCAGGACAAGCCCGATGGGAAGTCGAACGCGGATCGGGAGGCGTGGCTGAAGACCCGACTCGACAAGGCGGTGTCGGACGGCAAACTGACCCGGGAGCAGGCCGACGCCATCATCAAGGCGTTCCAGGCGGGCGTGCTGCCGGCCTGGGGCGGCGGCCCGGGACACGGCGGCGGCTGGGGCGGCTGGAAGCACGACGGTACGAAGCACGACGGCCGGACGGGCGGCGCGGCGGACGAGTGATCAGAGCGACACCCCGGCCACTCTGAAAACGACCAGGGAATCAGGTCGAACGAGGTAGCACCCCGAACCGGTGCGCGCCTCGTCCTGCCGCGCCTCGTCCTGCCGCGCCTCGTCCTGCGCGCCTCGTCCTGCGCGCCTCCCCCTGCGCGCCTCCCCCTGCGCGTCCCGAGCATCGTGCCCACCGCCGTCCGGAACGGACCGGTGGGACGGTACGCGGCAGGCGCGCGGTGCGGGCGGCGGGCGGCGGGCCACACCGTCATCCCGCCGCCGGCCGGGGACGGGATCAGGCGATGCAGGCGCAGACGATCAGGGCGGCCCCGAAGTGCGTCGCCGCGCTCACCCGGGCGGCCGGATGCGGCTCCTCGGAGCAGATCACCTCACCGAGCTTGCCCGGGGTCAGCCAGTCCAGCACCAGGAACGCCAGCGCCATGATGCCGATCCCGATGACACCGAACAGGACGGTCGAGGCCAGCCCCTTGGCGAAGTCGGTGTAGCTGGTCAGGATCGCGGTGAAGACGATGCCGGCGATGCCGAGCTGGTTGGCCAGCAGCAGCAACGAGGCGTTGGAATTGCGCTGCACCCAGATCAGCTCGCGCAGCTTTCCCGGGGTGAGGGCGTCGACCAGCCCGAATCCGGCCGCCATCAGCGCAATGCCGACCACACCGAACACGATGCTCTGCCAGGCTCCCGCGAACAGATCCTCGACCACCGACTGCCTCCCAACGGGTGTGGACGGCCGCCGGAGGGGGCCGCGTTCGTCAGGACGATAGCGTGCGGCGGCAAGGCCAGACAGCCCCACACCACCCGCACGGCTGTAAGGAAGGGCCCCTTCTTATCGCTTTCTGTATAAGAAGGGGCCCTTCCTAACATCTGATCGTCAGAGCAGCCCCAGGTAACGCTGGCGCTCGTACGGGGTGACCTCGCGGCGGTACTGCTCCCACTCGGCGCGCTTGTTGCGGAGGAAGAAGTCGAAGACGTGCTCGCCGAGCACCTCGGCGACCAGCTCCGACCCCGCCATCACGTCGATCGCCTCGGAGAGGTTCTCCGGCAGGGACTCGTACCCCATCGCCTTGCGCTCGGCGTTGGACAGCGACCAGACGTCGTCCTCGGCGCCCGGCGGCAGTTCGTAGCCTTCCTCGATGCCCTTCATGCCGGCACCGAGCAGCACCGCGAAGGCGAGGTACGGGTTCGTGGCCGAGTCCGGCGAGCGGACCTCGATCCGGGCGGAGTTCGGCTTGCCGTACGCCGGCACCCGGACCAGCGCGGACCGGTTGAGGTGCCCCCAGCAGACGTACGCCGGGGACTCGGTGATCCGGTCCGGCAACGCCTGCGGGAACAGCCGCTTGTACGAGTTGACCCACTGGTTGGTGACCGCCGTGTACTCCCGGGCGTGGGTGAGCAGCCCGGCGATGAAGGCGCGGCCGACCTTGGAGAGCTTCATCGGGTCACTCGCGTCGTGGAACGCGTTGCGCTCCCCCTCGAAGAGGGAGAGATGGGTGTGCATCCCGCTGCCCGGCTGGTCGGTGAACGGCTTGGGCATGAAGCTGGCGCGTACCCCGGTGGAGAGCGCGACCTCCTTGACCATGTGCCGGAACGTCATGATGTTGTCTGCCGTGGTGAGCGCGTCGGCGTAGCGCAGGTCGATCTCCTGCTGGCCCGGCGCGACCTCGTGGTGGCTGAACTCGACCGAGATGCCGATCCGTTCCAGGGCCAGTACCGCCTGCCGGCGGAAGTCCCTGGCCACCGCGTGGGTGGTGTGCTCGAAGTAGCCGCCCGAGTCGACCGGCACCGGCACCGAGCCGTCGGCGGGACCGTTCTCGAGCAGGAAGAACTCGATCTCGGGGTGGGTGTAGAAGGTAAAGCCCTTCTCCGCCGCCCGGGACAGCGCCCGGCGCAGCACGTGCCGGGGATCGGCCCAGGACGGGCCGCCGTCGGGCAGCAGGATGTCGCAGAACATCCGGGCGCTCTCGCCGCTGACCCCACCCTCGAAGGGAAAGACCTGGAAGGTCGTCGGATCGGGCATGGCGACCATGTCCGACTCGAAGACCCGGGCGAAGCCCTCGATCGCGGAGCCGTCGAAGCCGATCCCTTCGTCGAAGGCGGCCTCCAGCTCTGCGGGCGCCACCGACACGCTCTTGAGCGTTCCGAGCACGTCGGTGAACCACAACCGGACGAAACGGATGTCACGCTCTTCCAGCGTACGGAGCACGAACTCCTGCTGACGGTCCACCTCAACCCCTCGCACACTTTGTTCGGACCGGCCCAGCCGGCGCACGCCCGGCAGTCCAGTCTTCCCCGGTTTCGTTACACGGACGTTACGTGAGCTAGACCGCAACGGATGCGCGGGGTAGCCCACCCTGCCCGCATGTTGGGCGTTCATACCAAACATAGCGGGAACGACCGTTCCGCCGCTCCCCGCGCAAGGGCCTGCGTCAAGGGCGAGGCCGGCGTTAAAGCGAGTGCCGGCGTTAAAGCGAGGGCCGGCGTTAAGAAGGGGCCCTTCTTCTACAGAAAGCGATAACAAGGGGCCCTTCCTTACAACCAGGAGTGGGGCGCGCCCCCGCGCGGCGGCTGGGGCAAGATGGAGGTATGCCGACCTTGCGCATCGCCCTGGCCCAGGTCAATCCGACCGTCGGCGACATCGCCGGCAACGCGGCGATCGTCCGGGACCGGTCCCGGGCCGCCGCCGGGGCCGGGGCGCAGCTCGTGGTGTTCCCCGAGATGATGCTGACCGGATATCCGGTGGAGGACCTGGTCTTCCGGGACTCCTTCGTCGTCGCCTCCAGGGCGGCCCTCGAGCAGCTCGCCGTCGACCTGGCCGGGGACGACCTCGGAAGAATTCCGGTGGTCGTCGGCTACCTCGACGCCGACGGCCCGGCCACCGTCAACGCCAACGCCACCCCGCGTCGGGGGCCGCGCAACGCCCTCGCCGTACTGCACGACGGGCGGGTCGTGGCCCGCTACTTCAAGCACCATTTGCCCAACTACGGCGTCTTCGACGAGGACCGCTACTTCGTCCCCGGTGACACCCTGACCGTGGTCCGGATCGGCGGGGTCGACGTCGCGCTCACCATCTGCGAGGACCTCTGGCAGGCCGGCGGCCCGTTCCAGGTCGCCCGCCGGGCCGGCGTCGGCCTGGTCGTCAACATCAACGGCTCGCCGTACGAGCTGAACAAGGACGACGTACGGCTGCCGCTGATCCGCCGCCGGGCCGCCGAGGCCGACGCCACGGTGGCGTACGTCAACACGGTGGGCGCCCAGGACGAACTGGTATTCGACGGCGACTCGATGATCGTCGCGCCGGACGGCACCCTGCTGACCCGGGCCTCGCAGTTCGTCGAGCGGCTGTTGCTGCACGACCTGGAGCTGCCCGCCGCCCGCGTGGACGCGCCGACCGGCACCGAGCCCGCGCAGCCGGCTCCGGCGGACGCCCCGGAGGACATGTCCATCACCCGGATCCGGATCAGCGACACGTTGCCCGCGCCGGCCGGTCCGCCGGCTGTCGGCGGCATCACCGAACCGGTCGTCGATTCCGGTGAGGTGTGGCAGGCGCTGGTGCTGGGGCTGCGCGACTACGTCGACAAGAACGGCTTCCGCTCGGTGGTGCTCGGTCTCTCCGGCGGGATCGACTCGTCGGTGGTCGCCGTGATCGCGGTGGACGCGCTCGGACCGGAGCGGGTGGTCGGGGTGTCGATGCCCAGCCAGCACTCCTCCGAGCACTCCCGGGACGACGCCGCCGACCTGGCCAAGCGGACCGGGCTCGACTACCGGGTCGAGGCGATCCAGCCGATGGTCGACGGTTTTCTGGCCAACCTGTCGCTGTCCGGGATGGCGGTGGAGAACCTCCAGGCGCGGGTCCGCGGGGTGATCCTGATGGCGCTGTCGAACCAGGAGGGCCACCTCGTCCTGACCACCGGCAACAAGAGCGAGTTGGCGGTCGGCTACTCCACCCTCTACGGCGACTCCGTCGGCGGGTTCAATCCGCTCAAGGACGTCTGGAAGAGCCTGGTGTGGAAGCTGGCGAGCTGGCGCAACGCGGAGGCGATCCGACGTGGCGAGACCCCGCCGATTCCGGAGAACTCGATCCGCAAGCCGCCGAGCGCGGAGCTGAGCCCGGGGCAACTGGACAGCGACACCCTGCCCGACTACTCCGTACTCGACGCGATCCTGGTCGGCTATGTCGACGGCGACCAGGGCCGGGACGACATCGTCGCCGCCGGGCATGATCCGGAGGTGGTGGACAGGGTGCTGCGGATGGTCGACATCGCCGAGTACAAGCGCCGGCAGTCCGCCCCCGGCTCGAAGATCTCGATCAAGGCGTTCGGCCGGGACCGCCGCCTGCCGATCACCAACCGCTGGCGCGAACGCGGATAAGCCGCCAGCGGGCTGGTCGGTTGGTGTGACAACCTGCACTCTTCTCTGCCGGCGCCCCCGGAAACGGTGGGACGATCGGAAGCGACCCGGGGACCGTGGACGCGGCCTCGAGGCGGAAGGAGACGAAGATGTCTGAGCAAGGGATGGAGTCCGCTCCAGCCGAGGTGGCGACGCTCTACGGCGGTCCGGCGACCCGGCGGGTACGGGCCCGTGACCTGATCGCCGCCAAGGAACGCGGCGAGCGCTGGCCGATGCTCACCTCGTACGACCAGTACACGGCGGCGATCTTCGACCAGGCCGGAATTCCGGTGCTGCTGGTCGGTGACTCCGCGGCGAACAACGTCTTCGGCTACCCGACGACGGTACCGATCACGGTCGACGACCTGCTTCCCCTGGTACGGGCGGTGGTACGGGCGACCGACTATCCGCTGGTCGTCGGTGACCTGCCGTTCGGCTCGTACGAGGAGGGGCCGACCCAGGCGCTGCGCACCGCCGTACGGTTCATGAAGGAGGGCGGCTGCCACGCGGTGAAGCTGGAGGGCGGCCGGCAGGTGGCCGAGCAGATCCGGGCGATCACCGGTGCCGGCATCCCGCTGATGGCGCACATCGGGTTCACGCCGCAGCGGGAGCACACGATCGGCGGCTACCGGGTACAGGGCCGCGGCGACGCCGCCGACGACGTACTGGCGGACGCGCTCGCGGTGGCCGAGGCCGGCGCGTTCGCGGTCGTCCTGGAGATGGTCCCGGGCGAGGTGGCCAAGCGGATCACCCACGAGCTGGCGATCCCCACCATCGGGATCGGGGCGGGCCCGGACACGGACGCCCAGGTGCTGGTCTGGCAGGACATGGCGGGCCTGCGGTCCGGCCGGATGCCACGGTTCGTGAAGCGCTACGCCGACCTGGCCGGCACGCTGGCCGAAGCTACCCAGCGGTTCGCCGCCGAGGTCCGCGACGGCGAGTTCCCGACCGCCGAGCACACCTTCTAGTTCCGCCCGCCGAGCGCGACGGCCGCCGGACCGCGCCGGCCCCGGTGTGGGTCGGACGGTCCGGCGGTACGCGGGCCAGGCGGTCCGGCGGTACGCGGGCCAGGCGGTATGCGGGGGGCGGTCCGGCGAGTCGGCGGTCCGGCGGTACGCGGGTCGGTCAGAGGTCGGTGACGCGGAGTCCGGCGTGCGCCTTGTAGCGCTTGTTGATCGCGATCAGGTTGGCGGTGAACGCCTCGACCTGGTGCGCGTTGCGGAGCCGGCCGGCGTAGATGCCACGCATGCCCGGGATCCGCGCGGCGAGGGCGGCGACCAGTCCGACCAGCTCCCGTTCCTCGGTGCAGATCAGTACGTCCAGGTCGATCCGGTCGATGCCCGGATCGGCGAGCAGCGGGGCGCTGACGTGGTTGAAGGCCGAGCAGACCCGGGACTCCGGCAACAGCGCCGCGGCCTGCTGCACGGCACTGCCCTCCTCGACCCGCAGCGGGTACGGCCCCTGCTTGTCGAAGCCGAGCGGGTTGACGCAGTCGATGACCACCTTGCCGGCCAGCGGCTCACGCAGTGCGGCGACCGTGTCCCGGTGTCCGTCCCACGGCACCGCGATGATGACCACGTCCGAGCGGCTCGACACCTCGGCGTTGTCACCGCCGGACACCGTCGGGTCGGCGGGCAGGCCGGGCAGGGCGGCGATCTCCTCCGCCACCTGGCTGGCCCGTGCCGCCGAGCGGGAGCCGATGAGTACGCGCTGACCCGCCCGAGCGAGCCGGTAGGCCAACCCTCGCCCCTGGTCGCCCGTGCCACCGATGATTCCTACGGTCAGTCCGGAAACGTCGGGCAGGGCGCTCGCGTCATATGCCATGCCGGCATCCTCGCAAACCCGACGTCACGGCGGAGGCGCCGGGCCGGATGCGGGATGTCACATCCGCCCGGCGCCGCCTCCGTTGCCCCCGCCGACGCGCGTCACCGCCGACACCTGTCA
Organism: Plantactinospora alkalitolerans; assembly: GCF_015690345.1. Classification (GTDB taxonomy): domain Bacteria; phylum Actinomycetota; class Actinomycetes; order Mycobacteriales; family Micromonosporaceae; genus Plantactinospora; species Plantactinospora alkalitolerans. Next base: position 16,038 of record NZ_JADPUN010000059.1, read on the forward strand.
CCGCCGACGCGCGTACCGCACCGGAACGCCCCCGCTCCGGGGCGTTCCGGTGCGCAACTCAACCCACCATCTTCTGGGCGGACGACCTGGTGGCCTTCCGCGCCGGTGCCTTGGCCGGCGCCTTGCGGGCCGCAGCCTGCTTACTCGGCGCCTTCCGGGCGGTGATCTTCTTGGCCGGCGTGGCGGTGGTGCGCTTCGCCGCCGCGGTTCCCCGCTTCGCCGGAGCCTTCGTCGCCGTAGCCCGCTTTGCCGTGGCCCGCTTCGCCGGAGCCTTCTTGGCGGTGGCTCGCTTCGCCGGAGCCGTTGTCGCCGTCGTCCGCTTCGTCGTGGCCTTCTTCGCCGGAGCCTTCTTCGCGGGAGCCTTCCGGGCGGTGACCTTCTGCACCGCCGTCGAGGTGGTCCGCTTGGCCGTCGCGCCCGTCTTCCGGGCCGCCGCCGTCGTCTTCTTCGCCGCCGCGGTGGTGGTCCGCTTCGCCGTCGTCGTCTTCTTCGCCGCCGTCGTCTTCTTCGCGGCCGTCGTACGCTTCGCCGTGCCGGGGCGGCTCGCTGCCGCCCGCGTACCCGTCGTCTTCCTCGCGGTGGCCTTCTTCGCCGGCGCCCGCTTCGCTGTCGCCTTCTTCGCCGGCGCCTTCTTCGCCGCCGTCGCGCGCTTGGCCGGGGCCTTCTTCGCCGGCGCCTTCTTGGCTACCGACGAACTGGCGGTCCGCCGGGCCGCGGTGCCCTTGCTGGCACCCACCGTCCGGCTCCGCGCCGCAGTCTTCTTCCCGGCGGCACTTCGCGCCACCGGGCGGCTGGCCCTGGTTGCTTCGGCCATCTGTGTTCCTCCTTGCGGGACATGCTCTCGGGGGTCTCCTCGCGGAGCACCACGGAGTTTCTCGACGCGGACTGTCGCCGCGCCGGTCTAGCGCTCCTCCCCGGCCCAGCGGGCATCCTCGGCATCCCACTCTTCGTTGCGTTGCCGTACACGCTGCAACGCCTGCTCCGCGTCGGCGGCCGAGGCATAAGGACCGAGCACGTACCTCGCAGGGCACACGTCAGCACCGGTCTCTGTCCGGTGATGGCGGATGCACCAGAAGTACTGCACATCACTCCCGCTGTCGCTCATGGGATTACTGTGCACGGCAAACCGACCAGGCGCTACCGTTTCACGCAAAAAGACGGGAGGACTTCCACAGTAGACCCCATCGGATAACCCCGGTCGTGGAATCGGCAAACTGTGGTCGTACTCCGGAAAGGCTTTCTGCGGCAAGGGATTCACCACCGTCAGCGACGTGCGGACCCGTCGGCGACGCACTCCGCCAGGCGTGGGAAAAAAATCCCCGCCGGTACGCTCCGCCGACCGCCTCATCGCCTTGACCTGGCACTTGGCGGCGAAGAATGGAGCACAATTCGCAGTGTGAGCATGGTGCGGCGGGCGGATGGGACAGGGCGGCTTCCCCGGGTGCTGTCAATCGTCGTGCTGGCCATTCTGCTGCTGCTCGTCGCCAGCGTCGGGCACACCATTCTGACCATCACGACAGAGCCCTCGATCGAGGAACGGGCGCATAGCGAAGCGGAACGGCGGGCCGCCGTGATCGGTGACGCACTGGTGCACGGCGTCGCCGACGACGCGGCCGGACTCGGCCAGAGCGCGGCCCGCAACGATCGCGTCGACGTGTTGACGGTCGACGGCACCGACCGACGCCACTCCCCCGGCGTACGGGTCGTCTTCCGGGTGCACGTGACGATGTCCCAACCCCTGATGGCCGGCCGGGCGTCGACCGAGATGCGGGTCTGTTTCCGCCAGGTCCTCGACCAGGAACGCCGCGACTTCTCCCGGAGCCAGGTGCCGTGCCCGGACAACGCCCCGCCCGACGGAACACCGACACCGGAGCCCGCGCGGTCGTCCACCGCGCCCGCACCGCCGCCGATGTCAGGACCGGAACCGACGACAGTCCCTGGCACGCTCCCGCCGGTTCCGGCCCGCTGAACCGGCCCGCCCGAACGCTGACTATCGTCCTGGCATGACCGTCCCCGAGTACGTGACCCGGCTGCGCAAGGCGGTCGGACACGACCTTCTCTGGCTGCCCAGCGTCAGCGCGGTGGTGCTGAACGACGCCGGAGAACTACTGCTCGGCAAGCGTGCCGACGACGGGCGCTGGTCGGTTCTCAGCGGTTTCGTGGAGCCCGACGAGCAACCCGCACAGACCGTGGTCCGGGAGGTCTACGAGGAGGCGGGCGTACGGGTGACCCCCGAGCGGGTGTCGAGCGTGCTGGCGCATCCGCACACCTACCCCAACGGCGACCAGTGCCAGTTCCTGAACATCGGCTTCCGCTGCCGGTACGTCGACGGCGTGGCACGGGTCAACGACGACGAGTCGGTCGCCGTCGAGTGGTTCCCGCCGGACGAGTTGCCGCCGCTGGACGAGCATGCCCGGATCACCATCACGCAGGCGCTCGCCCCGGCCGGCACCGGTACCTGGTTCGCCACCGACGCCGCCACCGACGCCTCCGCCGCCTCCGTTTTCCGCTCCTGATCGGGGACGTACCACCTCCGCAGGAGGGCAGCTCGGCGGTCAGCAGGTGCCAACACCAGGAACGGCTGCGGCGCCATGGATCAGTACCTGGCAGGGCGGGGTCGACGCCACGTCGTCCGTACCCGTCACGACCGTTACTCGCGCGAACTCCGTGACCCCGGACCGACCACACCGGGTGGCAGGCGCCCCGGTACCTCCGGGTCGACCGTCAGACCCAGGTCGGGCTGGCCCAGCCAGTCCAGCCGGACAGATGCCGTCTCGGCTCGCTCCGCCAGCTTCAGCCGCAGCGCGTACACGGACAGCAGCAGGGCCTGCAAGGAGTCGACGCCGAAGGATGCCCGCACGGCCTCGTCGCCCAGGCCCAGAATCTGGTGCGGGCAGTACCAGTCCCCGCCGGGCAGGGCGTCCGGCAGCGGATTGCCGATCCTCAGAACCACCGGGGTACGGCTGCCGTCCTCGGCGATCGCGTCCACCTGCCGCTCGGCCACGATGTCACCGAGTTGATAGATCATCACCTGGGTTCCCACTCCGCGTCGGTGGTCACAGTGGGGCGCCGCCGAAACCGATCTCGTTCCCGTCGGGGTCGTGGTAGGTGGCCTTGCGTACACCGTTCGAGTAGGTCTCCCGCTTCGAGGGCTCCACTCCCCGGTCGGCTGCCCGGGCGACGAGTGCGTCAAGATCGTCGACGAAGATTGTGTGCATGGCGTGACCGGCATGCTCGGGCCGCCGCTCGATGAACACCGACCGATGCTGGGCGAGTTCCCACACGGCCTCCGTGTCGCTCGCGACGAACGTCGGCGGTTTGCCGAGGAGTCGTTCGTACCAGGCCAACGCCGCCGGGTAGTCGTCGACCGGGATTCCCGCGTACAGGTCAAGGGCCATGCCGCCATGCTAATTGGCTACCGGTCGATGGCGTCCAATGGCGGCGAGCCGGCCGGGGCCGTCGTCTGATGTGGAATCGACGTCAGGAGACGTCAGGAGACGTCAGGAGACATCAGGAGACATCAGGAGACATCAGGACCGGAGTGGTCCGCCAGGGCGGCAGCGAAACGCGCGGCGAGCGTCTCCATCGCGGCACGGAGTTCCGGCCCACCGTCGACGCGGAAGGCGAACGGCACATTCGCCAACCATTCCTGCGCGTACATCGTCGGATTGCTCGTGCTGCCGACGAGCACGCATCCGTCCCCCGACGCTTCGAGCCGGCCCATGGGCGGCCGGATCCACGGGGCGACCTCGGCCAGTGGGGCGTCGAACAGCACCCGGGTGGGAAACTCCCACCCGGTGCCCAGGTTCTCCTCCAGCGCCGCCACCGGGTCGAGGTCCTCGGGCGGCTCGAACTCGTACGCGATCTGCTGGACCGCGCGGATCCGGTCGACCCGGTAGGTGCGGATCGCCTCCGCGCGATGAGAGTGGCACAGGAGGTACCAGCGCCCGTGGCGGACGACGACCGCCCAGGGATCCACCTCGGCCTCCCACTCCTTGCCGGACTCGCTCCGATACGTGACCAGCACGCGACGGCGGACGGCGACAGCGGCGACGAGCGCGCTGGTGGTGGCGGGATCTGGCCGGGCCGAGTACCGGTCGGGCGCGGTCCACGCGTGCTCTCGCAGCGCACCCGCCTGCCGGCCCACGCTCTCGGGGAGGGCCTGGATGACCTTGGCCAGGGCGGAACCGACGAGGTCCTCGACGTCGGCGGCGGCCGGCTGGCCGTCGAGTACCGCCATGACCAGACCGAGCGCCTCCGCCTGCGTGAAGACGACCGGGGGCAGTTTCGTGCCGCGCCGAAGCCGGTACCCGCCATGGGGACCCCGAGCCGACTCGACGGGGATGCCGGCCTCCCGGAGGATCCCGACATATCGCCGCGCGGCCCGCTCCGTCACACCCAGTCTCTCGCCAAGCTCGTCTGCCGTCGTGCCGGGCCGGGTCTGGAGGATTTCGATGGCACGCAGCGCTCGCGCGGTGGGGCTGAGATCGGTCGACACCCGAGCAGATTAAGGGAGACACGAGAAGAACCGGAAGTAGATCGTCCGGAATTGGTTCTAGCGTGATGGCCCATGACCGAGTTTCACGAGCAGGACCTTGCCGGAGCCCACTTCGAGCGCGTGAGCCTCCGGGGCGCCACCTTCGACCACGTACGCCTCAACGACGCCACCATGCAGGCGGTCGACTTCACCGGAGTCCGGATCCGGGGCGCCCTGTTCGGCGAGAGCCGCATGCGCGGCGTCGGGTTGATCGACGTCGAGATCAGCGGCGAGCTACGGAACGTCGTGGTGAACGGTGTCGACATCGCGCCGCTCGTCGAGGCCGAACTGAACCGTCGCATGCCCGAGCGGGCGAAAATGGCGCCCGACGATTCTGACGGGTTCCGTGAGGCGTGGGCGATCCTGGAGCGGCTGTGGGACGGCACAATCGCGAGGGCGAGGACATTCCCCGAGGTGACGCTGCACCGCAGCGTCGACGACGAGTGGTCCTTCATCCAGACGTTGCGGCACCTCAACCTCGTCAGCGCCGGTTGGGTGGACCGGATGGTCCTCGGCAACGCCTCGCCGTGGCACCCGTTGGACCTGCCGTGGGACGAGGCGCCGGGGTGGGACGATATCCCGTGGGACCGCGAGGCACAGCCCTCGCTCGACGAGGTGCTCACGGTCCGGCGCGAACGCCAGGCGATGGTCCGCCGCGTCATGGAGTCACTCACCGACGAGCAACTCGGCACCGAGGTGACGCGCAGCGAACCCGGCTGGCCTCGGATGGAGGACTTTCCGTTCAAGGAATGTCTCCGCATCGTCCTCAACGAGGAATGGGAGCACCGCCTCTATGCCGAACGTGATCTGACCTTACTGGAGAAGGAAAACTGATTATGGAAATCCTGCTTATTGCCGGCCTCTGGCTCGACGGGACGGCGTGGGACGATGTCGTGCCCGCCCTCGAGGCACTCGGCCACCGCCCCGTGCCGCTCACCCTCCCCGGTCAGGGTGACGGATCCGCGTCCGCGACCCTCGACGACCAGGTGGCAGCGGTGCTCGCCGCCGTAGACTCGGCGTCCGAGAAAACCATGGTGGTAGGGCATTCCGCCGCCTGCACTCTGGCGTGGCTGGCCGCCGACTTGCGGCCGGAGAAGGTGGCCAGGGTCGCCCTCATCGGCGGCTTCCCCAACGGCGACGGGCAGCCCTACGCCGACTTCTTCCCGATACAGGACGGCACCATGCCCTTCCCCGGCTGGGGCCCGTTCGAGGGACCCGACTCCGCCGACCTCGACGAGGAGGCAAGGCGCGGCTTCTCGTCCGCCGCCATCCCCGTCCCCGAAGCGGTGGCCAGGGGCACGGTACGTCTGACGGACGAGCGACGGTTCGACGTACCTGTCGTACTCGTGTGCCCCGAGTTCACGCCCGCTCAGGCCAAGGAGTGGGTCGCGGCCGGCGAACTGCCCGAACTCGCCAGGGTCAAGCACCTCGACTACGTCGACATCGACTCGGGCCACTGGCCGATGGTCACCAGGCCCGTCGAACTCGCCCAGCTCCTCGCGGCGGCGACTGCCGAGAACTGACACGTCACCCGGCCAGATCCCTGGTCAAGGTGAGCACCTTCTGTGTTGCGGTCAGTCGTCCGCCTCCTCGTCCTCGTCGCCGGGAGTGGTCAGATCCTGCTCGCCGAGGAAGCCCCACCACTCGTCGTCGTCGAAGCCGATCTCGCCGTACCCGGCGCCGAAGACGTAGTAGGCGAGGAACGAGTCGAGGTCCGGCGCGACTTCGAGGAACAGCTCACGCATGAACCACTCGTCGGTGGTCTCCGCCGGGAGGTACCAGACCGCGCCGGTGTCGCGCCGGATCAGCAACGGCTCCTCGTTCAGCGTGCCGAAGACGAGCCATTCGGCGGGTTCGTCGGCGACGCCGGTGAACTCGGGCATGTGCTCGAGGTAGTACTGGATGTTGTCCAGCTGCTTCACTCCACGCAGGTCGAACGCGCTGGCGCGGATACCGTCGGCGGTCTCCAGCAGCTCCCGGACCTGCTGCGGCAGCTCGACGGGGATCTTGTCGGCCGGAGCGCCCTCGTTGATCTGGGCCCAGACCAGCGTCGCGGGCTGGTCCGCCTCCAGGTCGGTACGCAGCTCCGCGATGAGTTCCGACAGCTCGGTATTCAATCCACCACCTCTATTCGGATCGATGATGCTCAGGACGCGCATGGGCGACAGTCCGCCCGCTGGCCTTCCAACCGGACCGCTGCGCCGCCGGGGGAAGGCCACCGACAACCGCCGGGATGTCGCCCCCATGGCCGTTAGACATGGGCTCGTCTCCCGGGACCGCCATGCGTGCAAACCGGGAAGGCTACATCGTTGCGGTGCTGGGGTCCCGTGCCCAACTGCTGCACAAGCACGGCCATGGCCATCGACGGCCCGTCATCGACGAAGCCATGCGTGAGGATAGCTGGATGTCCTGCACTATTCGGGGCTGTCTGTATCAGGGCACCGAGCAGAGTGGCACGGTCACCGGCGGAAGCTGCCGCCCCCAGACGTCTAGCGGGCGAACCCGCCGAGGGCCCGAGTGTTGTGCTGGTCGACGCCCCGCGCCGCGAGGAGTGGCCCGACGACCAGGTACGCGATCCAGGTGAGCGGCATCGTAACGATCCCGATGACCACGAAGATCAGGAAGAAGTTGACCCAGAACAGTCCCCAGAAGGAGACCATCAGGAGAAGTCCGGCGGCGACGCGGCCCGCGTACAGGTTGCCGATCCCGAAGATTCCGAAGAGGCCGAGGACCAGTTCGAGGACGACGGCGGCACCGGCGGACTTCTGCGGCACGAGCACCGGGACGGGGACCGGCGGTAGCGGTGCCATCGGGACCGGCAGCGCCAGGGTCGGCGGCAGCGGCGCCGGCACGACGTCACCCGAAAAGGCGAGCTCACGCCCAGGCGGTTGAGGGTTCCACTCCTGGTGGGGATTCGGGTACGTCATGCCCACAGTGTTGTCTCACGGTATTCGACCGTCACCGGCCGTTCAGTCCGTCCACGTCGCTGCAACGACCAGCCCGGGCGGAACGTCTAGCCTCGACAAATGGACTGTCTGTCCCGTCGCAACAATGATCGGTTCGATGCGTTGCCCGTGAGCGGGTGGCCGAGGACGCGTACTGGCGGGTCGTGCATGCGTTCGACAGCTCGCTGCCGGACTGGCTCGTGCTGATACCGCGTCGGCACGTCACCTCGATCGCCGGCCTCACCGATGCCGAGGCGGCGGCGCTCGGCGACCGGCAGGTTCGGCTGCACTTGCGCCACCTTGTCGCGTCCGACGGCCTCGCGGCGCAGCCGGTCCAGCGCCTTGCGCCAGCCTGTGGTGACCAGCCAACCGGTGGGCCTCGCCGGCACACCCTCGTCGGGCCAGCGCTTGAGCGCCTCGGCCCGCGCGTCCGACAGCGCCTCAGCGTCGCCGCCTGCCCCACCGGAACGCCGACTGCTCTGCTTCCTTGGCCAAGGTGAGCCGACGATGCGGCAGGAGCGGCCCTTCAACGCGATCAAGCCGGCATGGGCCGACGGTCCGGTGGCGCGGTTGTGTCGGCGATACTGGGCCGGTGCAGAGTGAGGGGCTCGCTCGCGGCGTGACCGCGTTACTGGAACCGGGCGAGGGCTTCCTGGCCCTGGCCAGGATCAGTCTGGCCGACGGCGTCGAGCCGCCGGACCCACCGAATCCACCTCCGCTGCCCACCCAGCAGCCACCGAGCCACGGGTTCCTCGCCCTCGGTCTCGTGCTATCAGTGCTCTCCCCGACCATCGTCATCGGTCCGCTGGAACGGCTCGTGGACGCCATCGTCTTCGGAAGGGCGGGACGCGGGTCGGCCGGTTCGCACGCCTCGTGGCTACAGTTCGCCGCGCACCGCGCCCGGCTCGGTCCCGGTCTCCGAAGCTCCGTCCTCGTCGTCACCGACCGGCGCTTCCTGGTCTGTTTCACCGCTCCGACCAAGCTGTGGTCGCTCGCCGACGACCGGGCCGCGGCCGAGAATCTCGAGCCAGTCTGGCAAGTGGCACGCCGGGTGGTGACCGGGGCCTGGGTCGGATGGCACCGGCTCAACCCGAAGCGGCTGCGGATCGAATTTGAGGACGGTTCGTGGACAGCGTTCACGATGCCGCTCGCCGAGTCGGCCGAACCGGCCCGACAGGTCGCGGCAGCACTGGCCCCGGTCACGACCTGAGCGGCCGGTCCAGCAGCGCCTCCCCAGGCCCACCGACCAGGAACCACCGCCCCCGGGATCGGGCGGCTGGCGAATACGCTCCCGGGAACAGTCGGACCTCGAACCGCATCCATATCCCGCCTGCCAGGGGCAGCCTCGTGGAAGCCCGCAGCGAGCACGCTATCCGGGCCGTTGTTCGCCACGTATGGCGTGGCCGTCGTGCCCTCGAACTCCACCGCCTCGAACGGCGCACCGGTCGGCGGGAAGGGCTGATAATCAGCCGAGATCTTCACCGTCGTCTCCCGCGAGCGCTTCCCAAGCTCCGGGTCCAGGTCCATCACCCGCACCTGCCACACCCGCTGACCGGTCAGCTTGTCCTTCGCCGGAGAGCGCCGGCCGGTCTTCTCGTCGTAGTCCTCCACCTCGCCCAGCGACTCGGGCACCAACGCGCACCCCGCCGGGAACACGTCCTCACAACGCACGGCGAACTCGTACCGTCACGCAGAGCCATCGCTCAGACCTCCACCTGTCTCCCTGGGCATCTTGACTAGCCAGGTGATGTGGATCAAAGGTAGGCCGACATGGCTAGTCATGTCAATGACAGTTGGGGCACTTTGCTAGCTTGGCTAGTCAGCAGTAGTGTTCGTTCATGAGTCTTGACCCTGATGACCCGCGCACTCCGTCGCAGCAGATCGCCGCCGCGCTCCGCGCCGAGATCAAAACCGGCAAGTTCGCCCCAGGCGAGAAACTGCCGTCGCAACACGATCTCGTCGAACGTTTCAGCGTCGCCCGCGAGACGATCAAGGCAGCGCTACGCAAGCTGCAAGAGGAACGGTTGATCGTCACCCGCCAGGGCAGCGGCACCTTCGTCCGCGCCAACACCGAACGACCCGTCGGACTACGCCCCCACGTCGAACGCGCCTTCGAGGCTACGAACGTCACGATCGACTTCGCCGGCTTCTCCGGAGAGACCCTGTACAACGCCATCCAGGAAACCCTGGACAAGGTACGGATCGGCCGACTCACCCCGGAGTCGATCCGAGTGCGGGTGTTGATCTCCGACATGACCGCCCCGATGGCGATCCCGTGCCGCGCCGAGGACCAGGCCGACGACCCCGCCATCCGCGACCGAGCCCGCCGGATCACCGACCGGTCGATTCACGCCGTGACCGACGCCGTACAGGAACTCGCAGACCTCGGCCTGGTCAAGACCGCCACCGCCGACGTACGGGTCCACAACGCCGCCCCGCTGTTCAAGCTGTTCATCATCAACGAGCAGGAAGCGTTCTTCGGCTTCTACCCGGTCGTCGAACACACGGTGATGATCGACGGCAAGCCGATGGCGATCTACGACGCCATGGGCAAGGACGCGATCCTGTTCCCGTTCACGCCCAGCGACGAGGACGCCTCCAACGACGCCCTCTACGTGGAGCAGGCCCGCGCCTGGTTCGACAGCATGTGGGGAACCATCGCCCGCGAGTACACGTCGTGAGCCGCGCCGACCTCGCCGCCGTCGTCGGCCGCGCCCGCGTCATCCTGCTCGATTTCGACGGACCGGTGTGCAGCATCTTCGCCCAGCACCCCGCGTCGACCGTCGCCCACGAGCTGCGCCGCCTGCTCGTCGACCAGGCCGTGACGCTGCCCGTCGAGATCCTGCACGAGCCCGACCCGTTGGCCGTTCTGCGCTTCACCGCCACGTTGGGTCGACCCGCCGTCGTCCGCCAGGTCGAAGAGGCGCTGTGCCGCGAGGAGCTCACCGCGGCCCGTACCGCCGAACCGACCCCGTACGGCCGTGAAGTCATCGTGGCCGCGCACCAGACTGGCCGACGCGTCGCCGTGGTGTCGAACAACTCCGCTGGCTCCGTTCACGCTTACCTGAGCGGGCGCCGGCTCACCAGCTACGTACACCCGGTCATCGGCCGTGCCCCCGCCAACCCGGACCGGATGAAGCCGAACCCGGCCCCGGTCCTGAACGCCGTCCGGGAGCTGCACGCCGATCCGGGGCATTGCGTCCTGATCGGCGACTCGCTCAGCGACATCGAAGCGGCCCACGCCGCCGGGGTCGCCGCCATCGGGTACGCCAACAAGCCCGGCAAACGCGAGCGGTTCGCCGCAGCGGACGCGGTCATCGACAGCATGGCCGAACTGGTAGCCGCCTTCGCCGTCGACGAGTTGTAGCAACCACCACCCCGCACACGAGCGCCCCGGTCGATCATTCCCGGGCGTTACTCGTGCCCTCAATCGACGTGCGGCACCCGACCCGCGAGGTAGTCCGCGATCTGCCGCCGCATCGTCGGATGGATGTCCAGACCCGCCAGCTCATCCGGCAGGAACCAGGCGACGTCGCTCGCCTCATCATTCGCCGCCGGACTCCCACCAACCGGCCGGGCCAGCAACGTCACCTCATACTCCTGACGAACCTCACCATCGGAATACGCCACGATGTGCCCGGGATCGGAATAGACGCCAACGATGCCGGTCACCTCGACCTCGACCCCGGTCTCTTCCAGGGTTTCCCGGACCGCACACTCTGACGGAGTCTCGCCGATCTCCATCTTGCCCATCGGCAAAGCCCACTGCCCGGTGTCGCGCCGCCGTTGCAGCAGGATCGCGCCCTGGTCGTCGACCGCCAGCACCCCGCAGGCAGGAACGAGCGTGTTCGCCTTCGGCGCGTCCGGATCGTTCCAGTGCTCGACGCGACCCATCCTCAGACCTCCGTCCCCAGCCACGGCACCGCCGTAGCCCACACCCGGTCGAAGCTGGCCGTGTAGTGGTCGAACAGCCCGCCACCGTCGACCTTACGGAGATGAAACGTCGGATTGGCGGACGCTGCCTCACCGTACGCGTGCGGGTTGGTCAGGATCTCGTCGTCGTACCGGAACAGGCTCGCGTAGAGCGTGGTCGGATGAAGCCGAACCTCGCACCCGTCCACGCCCGCCAGCTCCCGGTAGTACGTCAACGACGCCCGGATCTTCGCCGCCAGCGTGCCGCCAAGTCCCTCCTCCCGGTCCCGGACCGCTACCGCGTCACTGGTCGGATCGCCGAAGCACAGCCGGACCTGCACCCCGGCCGCCAGCCGATCGGCAAGCATGCGCGCCACCCGAGGCTGTGTCTGGGCGAAGAACGTCCCGGAGAACACCAGCAGGTCAATCCGCTCCTGGGCCTCCGTCAGCAGCCGTAGCCACGTCTCACGCGGCACCGACGCCCGGTCCGGGAAGACCTCGATCAATTCAGCGCGGCTGGCTTCCTCGCGCTTGCCGGCGACCGAGGCGAGCACGGCAGGCCAGAGATACGCCTCTTCCGCACCCAACCGCCGCGCCGTGGCCCACCGATGCCGCCGATGCGGAACGCGACCGAGGCTGATCCACCGTTCCACCGTCTTCGGATCAACACCGCACTCGTCGGCCAGGTCCTCAACCCGTACGCCACGACGAACCATCACCGTCCGCAGACGTTCGTTCATCTCCCCATTGGACGTCTCCACTACAGGACGTTTCAAGCCCGTCACAGGACGTTTCCCAACGCCCCCAGACGTCGGGCGGCAGTCCGCCAGGGCGGATGCAACGTACCCGCCACCAGCCGTTGACTACACACCGTCGTACGGAATTGTCCCTGTCTTCGTGCCCGCCGCAATGGCCGCGAGGGCAGGTGAGTACGACACCAACGGTCGGGGTGCGGGGCATCACCCTCTAGCCCGCGCCCCGACCTCCGGGACCGATAGGAGAACAGGACGTGTCCGGACGCCGACGCCCCAGAGAGTGGCCACCCCGAAACTCGATCAGCCCTCGGGCAAGCCAACATCCAGCATGGGTGACAGAGCCGGCCGAGCAGGAAGAGCGGTTCGTCCTTCACATACCCTTCCGGGCCGCAGACGTACGCGCAGCTTTCGAGCGATCGGGATTAGTAGCCGACATCTTCCTGTTCCTCCCCGACTTCGACCGAGGCGAAAGCACCGTCACATACGAAGGCCACCCCTTCAACCACTACCCCGTGATCTGCGACCGGCCGCTACCCGACGGAACCCGCTGCCCCCTCCACAGTTACCACTCCGGCGAATGCCGTTCCGCCTAAAGATTTGAATCGTCATCCTGATTCGTGTCCGGCAGACCTTCTCCATGCCCAGGCCGCCCGACAAACGGGCCGACAATCAAACTACAAAAATGGCGAGCGCGACCCCGGCGACAACGAAAAGGAAGACACTTATCCAACCAACGACAGCCATAAAGGAGAGCCTGCGGTTCTTGCCCCCTAGCCACTCGAAAAAACTAAGAATCACAACTACTAGAGTCGCGAATAGGAGCCCCAAGTAAAGCGCGGGCGTCACGGGAGGAACCTCTCCCGATAGTCAGCCTTCATACCTCCTCGCCACGGCGCTCTGCTTCTACCTCGAAGATCTCAAGCTTTGTCACAGCCTCCTTCCGATCGTATCGATCAAGCCAGACCTTCAGAACCTTCACACTGTCCCGGCGTTCGTCAGGGGTGAGATCACGAAGGAACTCCAACAACAGCTCGGCGACTTGAATCCAAAATGTTTCGCGATCATATTTCGCAACCTGTCGCGATATTTCTTCGAGATTACTATAAGATGCCTTGTCTGCAGATCCCTTATTCTCCAAAAAGTAGTAGGTGAGCGCCATATCAGGCTTGCTCAGTACTCGCCTTCTAAATGCTTCAACTCGCTGTATCTGATGCTCTTGCGCTTCCGCTTGTAGTTGCATCTCTTGTCGGCGCTGAACTCGATGAAGGGCCGCCGAGAGAGTTACCTGATCCACGGTAGCTTTCACCTGGACCCAGAGGATCTCAACGCCGATCCCCTTCAACTCGACAGGCAGTCCAAATGCACTGTTCATTCTGTCTTGCAGAAGGAGAGCTTCAGTTACGGGCAGACAAGAGGCGAGTTGTCCGCACATATATTGGATGTAACTACGTATTCCAGAGGTCGGGTCTTTATGCACTACACCAAAGGACAGTTGTTTCCATTCAAGATCGCATATGATCTTAAAGCACAGGTCGACTTCGACGCTGCTTACATCGGCTTCAAAGCTGTGCTGTACCACGGAGGGGCGCCGTCTCCACCATCTACCCATCCCATTGCCCTGCTTGCAGATCAGGTGATGACGGGGAGGGCAATAATGGGTCAAAGCTCGATGCGAGCATGATGAGATCGTCGCGCAGGGCATGACGATGACTAAAGCGATTGTCAGGTGAACTCGGCTGCCACCGGAAGGCCAGGTTATCCAAGGCAACTCTGCGTGTGGCATGGAATCTGCCGTCGACCGGGTCATGTAGAGCTTCGACGAACACATTTAGTAAGAATGCTTGACACTGAGGATAGCTAAGGGCGGTTTCGAGGAAGAGAGTAAATGCTTCCCCTACCTCGGCTTCAACATGCCGTTGATTTAGTAGCGCTCGCCATCCTCGAACCAGGAACGCCCGGTCACGGGGGAGCGCGTCAACGACATTCTGGCCAGCTTGCGACAACAGGGACGGCAACCCACTTTGCGAATCCGATAGACATGCGAGCGCGAGGAACATACGTCGACCCGCAGCCCGTTCGAGATCATTAGATGAATCCAACCACTTAGTAATCCCTACTCTAATCCGCTCTCTTAACTCGACATGTGCCCACAATGAGGCCGTTGCGGCGCCGACCTCGCCCCTCAATTGACTATCTGCCGTCTTCGCAAGATAACCCAATCGATACAGCATCAGTTTCGGGTAAATCAGGCCAATCGGTCCACCGCATACGTTCGCTACAACAGACTTAACGGGGAGGTCCTCGGCAGACTCGCTCTTCGCCCAAGACAACATCTTGATACGCATTTTCGAACCCAGGCTGGTGTCCAAGGCCGCAGCCGTCATGAGAGCTACAGCAGCATTGTAGATATGATTATGCCTTGACCAGATAGAAATAGTGCCCTCGATCAATGTCAAGTCGTCTTGGTTAATGCCCCATCTGAGTAGATATTGCCCGACGCGTTCGGCCGTGTTTTGAGCGGCCAACCCTTGCTGATCGACTGGCAAGCGGGTTGCCCAGTCCATGAACCGATCTCGAAGGTGAATGCGGTCAAGCCAGAAATAATCTAATACCGCGTCCGCGAATCCTATTCGCCTATAAGATATGGTCTCGCTCTTGGTTAGATCCGCTTGCACATCGTCCAGCAGTTCCAGCAGACCCGGTCCAGTCTGACCTGGCGATGAAGTCTCCCCCTCACCAAGTGCAAATGCCAACTGCTCCGCACCGATGAAGATGCTCGGCGCAGAAGAACCCTCTAACAGGGCTGCTGTCAAAAGGAAATTTCGCTGTCGACTATCACGGTTCTGTCGGTGCCACCGAAGAAGCTCCGAACGCCAGTTGTTTTGTGAGTCAATTACATTCTTAACCTTGGATCTGAATATGTCATCTTCGGTGACGTCTCCGTCAAACGTTGCCGGTGCAAGGTGCTCATATCTGATAGCTTCTGCCCACTCCACCGCATCTGGAGGCCCGAGGTCTGTAATGCGATTTCGGATCTCCGGGAACTGCGTCCACTTTTGGACGTCATGAAGCGGGAGTGGTGGATGTCCGTACTGTAGCCTACGCTCCACTACCGCGACGGCACCAGGTAGCCCTAGCTCAACCTTTAGATGTTCGCCACCGGCCCCCGTCTGACGCCAAAGGTCCCTCCGGATTACTACGACAAGGTAAGACCTGGCAGTCTCGAGCGATTCACTGCTGGTTGCAAGGGTTCTGCCAAAATTCCCGGAAATATCGTCGGTACGTCCACGCAAATCCAGGATCCATCCGGTTGGGCGTCGCGACACAAGATTCTCCGGGACAAATCCGTCGCCAGGGTCGCGTCTCACCTCTCGGAGCTCCAAGCCACCCTGATTATTCAGGAGCCATACGGCCGCACTGTGCCGGCCTGACTCCGGTTCGCCGACGAGGACAACTACGCGGTGATCGCGAAGTTTTCCGACGGCGTCGCCGATATGGACAGGAGCCGCAAATAGAGATACGACGCGCTGCACGTAATCTGGCGGTAGATCGTGTGAGTCCATCATCCGCCGCACGGTCTGATGAAGGACTCCGACTACAGTGCCTTGGTTTTGCAGAATGTCTTGTCGGATCGACACCGTAGCGTCATTCACCACATCGTGTGGCGCAACTTCCTCCTGAAGCCCCACCTCGAAGCCGTCGAAGCTTCCCAGACCGCCCGACGCGTTTCCCGCAGGCGGCGATGCAGAACCCTCGGCTTGGTCACTGACGGCTTCGGCGTCGACTTCAATCTGGTTGCCTGATGCTTGCTCATCCGTCACTTGGCTGTCCGAGTTTTCAGTAAGAGTCTGTCGTTGTTCGTCCCGACCTATATTGTCAGCCAGCCAGTCGCGATCGGGGCCCGTCCGCATCGGCTGATGATTTCCACTGGGAACGTCCGAGCCATGATTCATGCCATTGTGGCCCTTCGCTAAGGTCGTTCCGGTCTGGGCGGCCTAACCGAGCCTCCTGATTCGCGCCCCAATAATGGTGGCTTCCGGTCCGGTATGCTCGGCGTCCTGCGCGATGTCCACCCGCGCTTCCCCTCCCACGGTCTCTGCGTCTAAGCCGACCAGACCGCCCTCAGCTTCTTTCACCCGCTGTCGAATCTGGACACCGGACGTCGGCCGTGATTCGCCCTCAAACGCGAAGTGCTGGCCATACACTTCTTCGAGGAGACCTCTGAGATGCGCCAAACTCCTCATGAGCCGCCCGTCGTCATGGCGCACCGTTTCGCGCTGATCGACATACGCACCCAGAATATCCGCCAAGGACTCGAGTTCTGATCTTCTTTGTTCGACAATCTCTTGGTTCGCTTCTAAACTCGCAATATCGCCCTCGAATGCCCCCGGCACCTCTGCGAGTTCAGATCCTGGCTGTTGGCGTCGATCAAGAACTGCGTTGAGTCGCCCGAATAGGAATGACAAAGTTTGCGTAAGCGCCGTTCCGGTGAGTGCGGGAAAATCTAGAAAATCTGCCACTGGGCCTCCAGGACGAAGATCGTTACAGAAAGTGGCCACAAGCCTCCTCAGAGTATCAAGGGCGAATGCGGTGAGAGTGTCGGAAACATGACGGACAGTCACGTCTGTCTTTGTTGCGCTACAGGTTCACACTCAGGTACCAGGCAGCCATCCCGTGATCTGTTCGGCTCAACCGACGTCGATGGCCTGGCCAGGGCTTGGTTTGGCTTGGTTTGACAATTGCCGAATCGCGCTATTTCTGATCAAGAGCGCCGCTGCGCGGCGCGGGCGGTAGACCGCCCGGCGGCGAGCCGCCCCGGACCGCTACGCGGCCGGGGCGGAAGGCCACCGACTGCCGCCGGGCAGCCGCCCGCGTGCCGAGATGGGAAAGTCCACCGAACTACGGGCGTGCAGCCTCTCCCTCAGCCTGGTGGACTGCGACGCAGGCGACGACACGAGAGCCGTCAGGCGTGAGGAAGAGCTGGAAGAACCAGACTGTCCCCGCACCGCCAACCTGACCGAGCAGCGCCTCTCCCGGCCCTTCGGCCGAGGCCAGCCGATCCACCGCTTGGACAAACCCGAGCGTCCGGATGCCGCGTGCGCGGGTGTGACGCTCTCGACGCCCGTAGATAGTGATCAGGTTCCTAACCGGCACTGTCCCGTCGAAAATTTTGAAGTCGCAACCCGCCCGTAGAGCGTCGCGACATGCCACGTAGACGTCGCCTGCCTCAGCGCCGAGAAGGATGATCAGGGTGTCCCGCTCCACCGGGTCATCCTGCCGGGCGGTCGACGTTCGAGCCGAGGAGGGATCAGACTCCGACTCTCGCAAGCTCGACTACCGCCAGGCGGTACGGAAGCCGGCGGGGTTGGCCGCCGCCGCGCTCCCGGCTTCCGGCTGCCGCGCCAGTCCAACCCCGGGACTGGCTTGCCACCGGGTCACCGGGTCATGGCACCAGTTCCACCGTCAGGACGTACCCGACCCGTCCGCCGCGTCGCCCGCCGTGAACGAGCACCAGACCGCCGCAGAGTCCACCAAAGCCATCCGCAGCCGAGATCAACTGATCGGGGAGTCAGCATCTCCCGGGCCGCCTCTGGGCCGTCTCTGGGCCGTCTGGGCCGTCGCCGGGCCGTCAGACGCCGCCCAACGCTGACCAAGGTCAACCAACGACACCAGACAAAGAAGCAGGTCAGAGCCATGATCACGGCTCTGACCTGGGGTACGACGGACGAGTCGACCTGTACGCCGGATTTTGTGACCAGCGCGCACCGTTGCCGGTGGCGCCGGCGGCGGTCATCCATCTCGGCCTACCGTTGCCGGCAGGCTCCAGCGGTCTACCCGCAGACATCGGGCGGGCCGCCCTCGATCGCCTGCGCGAGCCGTCGCCTTTCGGCGATGACCCTTTCTTGACCTTGCTCCGGGTGGGGTTTACCGAGCCATCCCGGTCACCCGGGATGCTGGTGGGCTCTTACCCCACCGTTTCACCCTTACCGAACCGGTCATCCCACGCGTTTCCGCCCAGAAGACCGGGTCCGGCGGTCTGTTTTCTGTGGCACTTTCCCGCGGGTCGCCCCGGGTTGCCGTTAACAACCACCCTGCCCTGTGGAGTCCGGACGTTCCTCGGCGGCGGGCTCAGGGCCCACCGACGCGACCGCCCGGTCGACTCGTCCGTCGCGTACCCAATAGTAGCGATAATCCGTAAAAGCGATCCACCGACCCGACCTCGCTGAGCGGCGCACTCGCACCCGGATCCCCGGAGCCGGCGGGGGCGATCCGTTCCGCCGCCGGCTCCGGGTACGCCTCACCAGTCGGACACGAACGCCTCGCCGAACATCTGCCGACCGGCCTCGGGCTCGGTCAGGGTGGTGGAGGCGAGCGTCCTGCCCTCCGCGTCGAGGGCCCGTACGGTTGCCCTGGTACCGAGCGGCACGGTGAGCAGAGCGGCGCCGTACGGTTCCGGTCTCCCGCTGGCCAGTTCCTTCCCCGCCTCGTCGGTCGCCGAGTACGAGACGTCGGTCGAACGCCCCACCACGAGCAGTCGGTCCGACAGCACCGCCCGTCCGCCGTCCCGTAGCGGGACTCGTACCGCGATCAGGTCTGCGGAGTCGGCGTACCCGGTGGAGACGAGGGACCACTCCTCCCGGCTGGCGGCGGATGTCGCCGAGTCATCCGGACCCGAATCGTCTCGCCCGGCCAGGGCCAGCATCCCCTTCACTCCCCAGCCGACCTGCAGGAGCACCGGTCCCGGCACGCTCGAGCTGACCAGTACGGCTGGCGGGGCTCCCTCGTCACCGGTGCTGCCGCTGCCGGCGCCGTCGTCGTACGGGAGTAGACCGACCCACCGTGCTGCCGGAGCGGGTCCGCTGGTCAGGGAGTCGCCGACTCCGGCTCTGCGGGCCAGTTCCCGGTACGAGCCGATCCCGGCCGACACCGTGACCCCGCCGATCGTCGCCCTTTCGGTGGCCGGTGTGGAGGTCGCCGCCACCACCGCTGACCCGGTGATCTCGTCGAGCTGATTGTCGAGCGGGGCCCGGTGCCGAAGCGTCCCGGCACAGGTGGCCTGCCAGTAGCCCGGAGCCGGCACCCGCTCGTCGAGCGTGTAGTCACCGCCCGGTGCCGGTCGCCAGTTTCGCTGGATTCCGTCGTCCGCCGGGCCGATGGTCGCCGTGTCCGACACCTCGACCGCGCAGCCGGCCGGGGCGAGGCCCAGGGTGAACCGGGCCGACCAGTCGTCCCCCTGGAGCGCCTCCGATACGACGAGGAACGGTTCGACCCGGCCGTTCATGATGCCCGCCCCCGTGGCCAACTCCTGGACGGACGCCCCCCGCCGACCCATTCGGATCACCAGGCTGGCCCGCGATTCGGAGTGGTACGCGACGACGACGGTTCGCGCTGTCGGGAAGTCGTGTACGAAGAGCACCTTGGCCTCGGGGAGCGCTGCGGCGGCCTGGTGCACCCGGTCGGCCGCGAATACGCGGGTAAGTTCGTCGACCAGTGCCCGGTCGTCGCCGAGATTGCCCCGGGTTGGGGACTCGATCAGCCGCCAGGTCAGATCCGAGGCGACCGGATAGCCGTTTTCCGACGGCCCGGCGCTGCCTCTTCCGTCACCGGGCCCGGCCGGGCTCAACCCCACCACCGCGGATCCCAGCAGGGCGGTGGTCAGCAGGGTTGCCAGCCCTCCGCCGATCCCGGCGAATCTGATCCGTCGGCGGCGGCGCCCGTGCCGGCGCAACAGCAGCGCGTACGGGTCCTCGTCCGGTACGACCGACTCGGCCAGCCGGGCGAACCCGGCGCGCAGCTCGTCCACACTCATGCGTTCCCCCCAACGATCATGTTCCCCGGCGGAACCGGAGGAAGCGGTGGAACCGTAGGAAGCGGTGGAACCGGAGGAAGCGGCTGGAGCGGTCGAACCGGCCGGGTCGGCGGGACGACCGGCACCGACGACGCGGGACGGTCCCCCGACGAACCGTTCTCCGAGGCCAGCACCTCGCGTAGCCGGGTCAGTCCCCGGGCCGCCTGGCTCTTTACCGTGCCCACCGAGCAGTTGAGCAGCGCCGCCGTGTCCGCCTCGGACTGGTCCTCCCAGTACCGGAGCACCAGTACCGCCCGCATCCGGGCGGGCAGCTTCTGCAACGCGGTCATCAGTTCGTCGCGTACCACCACGGCCTCGGCCGCGTCGGGGCGTACCCGGTCCGGCACGGTCGCGGTGAGCAGCTCGCGGGAACCCATCCGGCGCCATCGGCTGGTGCGTTCGTTCACCAGTATCTTCCGGACGTACGCCACCGGTTCGTCGAGCCGGCGCCACCGACGCATCGCCTTCAGCAGGGCGGCGTGCAGCAGGTCCTGGGCGGCGTCCCGGGTGCCGGTCAAGAGGTACGCGGTCCGCAGCAGGTCCGCGTACCGGACCTCCACGAACTCGCGGAACCCGTCGTCATCCACATGCCGTCCCTTCTGCTGGCCAGTGTCACCGAACAGAACGCGGCACGCCGCCGGAAAGTTGAGAGACTGGACATGGAGAAGGGACGGGACGGTGGCCGCCGACCGGCGAGCGGTTAGCCTCGGTGACTTATGGGGCTTTCCGAGATGCTGCTGCTGGTCGCCGCCGGGCTCGCCGCCGGCACGGTGAACGCGGTGGCCGGTGGCGGCTCGCTCATCACGTTTCCCGCGCTGATCGCGGTCGGGTTGCCCCCGGTGCCGGCGAACGTCTCCAACTCGATCGCGGTCTGCCCGGGTTACCTGGCCAGCGTGGTCGGCAGCCGTGCGGACCTGCCGGAACGACGCCGGCTGCTCCGTCTGCTCCCGGGCACCGTGCTGGGCACGGCCGCCGGCGGCGCGCTGCTGCTCTCCACGCCCGAGCGGGCGTTCGAGCTGGTCGTGCCGTTCCTGGTGCTGGGCGCGACGGCCGTACTCGCGTTCCAGGACCAGCTGCGCCGGCTGGTCGGGCATCCCCGGGACCTCGGCCCACGCCGTCGCGGACTCTCCGTACAGCTCATGGTCGTGCTCGGCGCGGTCTACGGCGGCTATTTCGGCGCCGCGCTCGGCGTCATGCTGATCGCCGGTCTGGCCCTGGTCCTGGACGAGACGCTGGCCCGGGTCAGCGCGATCAAGAATGTGCTGTCCGCGGTGGTCGGGCTGACCACCACGGCCGTCTTCGCCGCGTTCGGCCCGGTCGACTGGACCGCCGTCGCGCTGGTCGCGCCCGCGACCATCGGTGGCGGGTACGGCGGTGCGTGGCTGGTCCGTCGGCTGCCGCCCACCGTGCTCAAGTCAGTGATCGTGGTCTTCGGTACGGCGATCGGCCTGCTCCTGCTCTACCGCGCGCTGTCCTGACCACAGCCAGTGCGGCCCGACTTCTCCGCGACCCCGGGTCGCGCCGGGTCGTCCCGGGTCAACGCCGGTCAGCGGCCCCGCTGGGCGGGGTACCGCCGGCGGACCTCCCGCAGCATCCAGCCGAAGAATGCCATCTCGCACGCCGCGATCAGGCCGAGGACGATCGTCTCCGCCATCGATCACACCTCCGGTCGGCCGTGCCCTGTCGGTCGATCCCAGGCTACCAAGCCTCGCCGCTCTCCACCCGTGGGCGATCCCCGTGACCAGGGAAGCCGTACTCCGGACGGTGCCGGGACGGTCCCCTGGTCACGGGGATCTTCGGGGGGCGAGGTGGTGGTTCGGTTGAGGGTCAGACCTTGGGGGCGGGCTCGGCCGGGTCGGCCGCCGCCATCTCGGCCTCCTCCCGGGGGCTGGGGACGAGCCTCGGGTCGCCCTCGTCGGCGAAGTAGTCGTCCCGCTCGGTGCCGTCGACTCCCTCGGTCACCTTCGCGGCCCGCAGGACCAGGGTCAGCAGCACCGCGACCAGCAGGTTCACCGCGACCGCGACGAGTCCGACATAGATCGTCTTGGTCGAGCCGTCGAAGCCGAACTTCTCCAGCGGGAAGGCGGACCCGCCGAAGTGCAGCCGCTTCGTCGCCGGGTTCGGGATCTGGTAGAGCATCCACATTCCCAGGCCCATCCCGGCGGCCCAGCCGGCGATCAGCGCACCACGGTGGAACCAGCGGGTGTAGAGGCCCAGCGCGACCGCCGGCAACGTCTGCAGGATGATGACGCCGCCGATGAGCTGGAGGTCGATCGAGAACTGCGGGTCGAGGAAGACGATGCAGGCGACCGCGCCAACCTTGACCACCAGCGAGGTGATCTTGGAGACGTTGGCCTCCTGCGCCGCCGAGGCGTCCTTGTTCAGGTACTCCTTGTAGATGTTCCGGGTGAACAGGTTCGCGGCGGCGATCGACATGATGGCCGCCGGCACCAGGGCGCCGATCCCGATCGCCGCGAACGCCACCCCGGCGAACCAGCTCGGGAACTGCTGCTCGAACAGCAGTGGCACCACCGTGTTGTTGTCGACGGTGCCCTCGGTCGAGCCGGGCAGCGGGGTGACCCCGGCCGCGATGGCGGCGTACCCGAGCAGGGCGATCAACCCGAGCAGCAGGCTGTACGCCGGCAGCGCCGACATGTTCCGCTTGATCACGTCCCGGCTCCGGCTGGCCAGTACGCCGGTGATGCTGTGCGGGTACAGGAACAGCGCCAGCGCCGAGCCCAGCGCCAGGGTGACGTACTGCAACTGGTTGTTGGCGTTGAGCAGGATGCCGTCGTTCGGCGACGGACTCTTGTCGAACTTCGCGTCCGCCGCGTCGAAGATGCTCCCCCAGCCACCCAGCTTGTACGGCAGGTAGACGATCGCCACCAGGATCACGATGTAGATCAGCGTGTCCTTGACGAACGCGATGAGCGCCGGTGCCCGCAGCCCGGACTGGTACGTGTAGGCGGCCAGGATGGCGAACGCGATGATGATCGGCAGGTGCCGGGCGATGGTGCTCTCCCCGGTCACGCCCATCGTCTTGAGCACCGCCTCGATGCCGACCAACTGCAACGCGATGTACGGCATCGTGGCGACGATGCCGGTGATCGCGATGATCAGCGCCAGGGTCGGCGAGTCGAACCGCTTCCGGACGAAGTCGGCCGGGGTGACGAACCCGTGCCGGTGCGAGACCGACCAGAGCCGCACCAGCACCAGGAACACCAGCGGATAGATGATGATCGTGTACGGCACGGCGAAGAACCCGGCCGCGCCGGCTCCGAACAGCAGCGCCGGTACGGCCACGAAGGTGTACGCGGTGTAGAGGTCGCCGCCGACCAGGAACCAGGTGATCCAGCCGCCGAAGCTGCGCCCGCCGAGGCCCCACTCGTCGAGATGGGCCATGTCGTTCGGCGCCCGCCATCGGGCCGCCACGAAGCCCATCCCGCTGACCAGCAGGAACAGGACCGCGAAGACGATGATCTCAGTGAGATGGTCCCGCCACACCGCCGCTCACCTCCGCTTCTTCGTCATCTGGTAGACCAGCGTCGTGGTGGTGACCCCGAGCAGGATGAAGGCCAGCTGCAGCCAGTAGAAGACCGGGAAGCCGAACAGCCGGGGCGAGTCGGCGTTGAACAGCAGCGTGATCAGTGGCACCACGATCGGGATGAAGAGCAGCCAGTTCCACGGACTGTGGTCCTTCGCTCTGGACACCGCCGGGACCGGCGCCGCCTGGGTTTCAGGTTCGCTCATGCCGTCACCTCGCTGCGCTCGCTCATACCGGAACTCCTCCGGGGCTGTCCGTCATGGATCCACACGTGCCGCCGGAGGCTAGGACAGAGTGACGGGCGTCACGTGGCCGCGCCGGGGCCGTTGCGCCAAACGGCGAGCACGGTGCGCCGAATGGTGACCAACAGGACCGACAAGGCCCGCAGCGCAGACCGTTCGGGTCGAAGAACGGATCGAGGGTCGGCGATAAGCCTTGATCGCCGGACGGGAGGTTGCCATGCTGGCCGGGTGCCGCGATTTCGCTCGTACGACACCACCGAACTGGCGTACCACGTGCTCGGCTCGGGGCCGCCGCTGGTCTGTCTGCCCGGCGGGCCAGCCCGGGCCTCGAGCTACCTCGGTGACCTGGGTGGACTGGGCCGGGACCGCACCCTGCTCCGGCTCGATCTGCGGGGCAGCGGCGAGTCGGCGGTCCCGGAGGATTCCGCGAGCTACCGGTGCGACCGGCTCGTGGACGACGTCGAAGCGTTTCGGCTCCACCTCGGACTGGACCGGATGGACCTGCTCGCCCACTCCGCCGGCGGAAACCTCGCGGAGTTGTACGCGGCCCGGTTCCCCGACCGGCTGACCCGGCTCGTACTGGTCACGCCCGGCCTGCGGTCGGTCGGAGTGGAGACGGTCGGCTTCGACGAGGCCATCGTCGCCCGATCCACCGAGTGGTGGTACCCGGAAGCGAAGGCGGCGATGGAAGCCTGGCAGGAGGCGGCGGCCCGGGGCGCCGCACCGGACGAGGTGGCGGTGCTGCGCACCCGCGCCGCCCCGTTCGCCTACGGGCGGTGGGACGAACGGGCCCGCGCGCATGTCGAGGCCGAACAGTGGGAGTGGTCCGGTCCGGCCGCCGCCGGGTACTACGCCGGCTTCGCCCCGGACGTGCCGGCGGTCCGTGCGGCACTGGCGGAACTCGACGCCCCGGTGCTGATCGTGGCCGGCGCACTGGATCCCGCGCCGACCCCCGAGGCCGCCGAGGCACTCGCCGCGCTCTTCCCGAGGACCGAGGTCGCGGTCCAGGAAGCCGCCAGCCACTTCCCCTGGATGGACGACCGGAGCCGGTTCGTCAAGACGGTGCTCACGTTCCTGACCGACGAGCGGCTGACTAACGAGCGGCTGACCAACGAGCGGTGAATCAGATCCCGGCCAGGTGGGCGGTGTCGTTGACCGTCCGGACCGCCATCCCGCCGTCCGGCCAGATATCCATCAGGGAGAGACCGGCCGGGTCGAGGTAGAGCCGGTGCAGGAAGGCGTCCGTCGCGGCGAGCGCGTCGCGCAGCGCGATCTTCACCGGCGAGACGTGCGACACCACCACCACCGTCTCCCCCGGGTACGAGGCCAGCAACTTGGCCGTCGCCCGGTTCACCCGAGCGGTGACCTCGACGAAGGACTCCCCGCCCGGCGGGGCGACGGCCGGCGAGGCCAGCCAGGCGTCGAGTTCGGCGGGCCACCGCTCGCGTACCTCGGCGAAGGTCCGTCCCTCCCACTCGCCGAAGTCGCACTCGATCAGGTCCGGCTCGACCACCAGCGGTACGCCGCCGAGCCCACCGGCGATGATCCCCGCCATCGACGTACACCGGGACAACGGTGAGCTGACCACGGCGGCGACCGAGGAGACCAGCCCGGCCACCCGGCGGGCCGCCGCCCCGGCCTGGGCCAGGCCACGGTCGGAGAGCGGGACGTCGCCCCGGCCGGAGTACCGGCCCCGCTGGGTGTACTCCGTCTCGCCGTGCCGGAGCAGCAGCAGCCGGGTGGCGGTGTCCGACGGCCGCGGCTCCCAGGAACTCTTCGCCGTGGACCCCTGGGCTGCGGCCTCGTGGGTCCGGGCCCGCCCGGTCGGATCGGCGGGCGCCCCGGCCCCGTCGGGTTCGGCCGCCCGACCGGCGGCGGCGCTGTCCCGGTCGATGCCGGGAACCTTGCCCGCGGCGAGGTCCATCGCCGCGTTGGCGAGCGCGTCGGCGTGCCGGTTCCGCTCCCGGGGAATCCAGGTGTACGACACCGCGTCGAACCGGCGGACCAGCCCGGCGGCCTGGGCGGCGAGTGGTCGGAGCCCGGCGTTCTTGATCTGCCAGCGGCCGGCCATCTGCTCGACCACCAACTTGGAGTCCATCCGCACCTCGACCCCGGTCGCCCCCGCCTCGCGGGCTGCCTCCAAGCCGGCGATCAGGCCCCGGTACTCCGCGACGTTGTTGGTGGCGACGCCGATCGACTCGGACCGCTCGGCCAGCACCTCACCGGTACCAGCGTCCCGGACCACCGCGCCGTAGCCTGCCGGACCGGGATTGCCCCGAGCGCCGCCGTCCGCCTCCACCACGACCCTACGACCGGGCACCGATCCCCCTTCCGATCCTGCCATCGACTACGGTCACAGCCCCGACTCGGCGGTACGCACCATGATCCGCCGGCACTCCTCGCAGCGCACGACCTCGTCCGGTGCGGCGGCCCTGATCCGGGCCCGGTCCGCCCCGTACAGATCCAGCCGGCAGCCGCCGCAGCGCCCACCCTGCATCAGCGCCGCACCGAGCCCACCCGAGGTCTCCCGGATCTTGTCGTAGAGGGTCAGCAGGTCCGCCGGGAGGTCGGCCGCGAGCGGCTGCCGCGCGCCGGCCTTGAACTCCTCCTCCTTGGTGATCTCGGCGAGGTTCTGGTTCCGCCGCTCCTCGGTCTCGGCCCGCCGCTGGCGGGTCGCCGTGATCCGCTGCTCGATACCGTCGAGTACGCCCTGCGCGGTCTCCCGCTGCTCCATCAGCTCCAACTCGGCGTCCTCCAGCTCGGTCTGCCGCCGGTTGAGCGAGACGAGTTCGTGCTGCAACGCCTCCAGTTCCCGGGCCGGTCCGGAGCCGACCGTCAGCCGGGCCTGGTCCCGGTCCTTGCGGATCCGGACCTGTTCCACGTCCCGTTCCAGCCGGGCGATGTCACGATCCAGGTCGTCCACCGCCACCTGGGCACGGACCCGCTCGTCCTCCAGCGCGGACAGCTCCCGGGCCTGCGCCTCCAACTCGGCGTGCTCGGGCAGCGTACGGCGCCGGTGGGCGAGCTGCGCCAGGCCGGTGTCGATCGCCTGTAAGTCGAGCAGACGACGCTGGTCCTTCGGGTCGGCCTTCATCGGTGGGACTCCTTGTCCACTGGAGATGCGGGGGATGGCATCGGAGATGCGGGATGTACCGCGGGTTCGGCGGAGGCAGCGTGCACCGTCCAGGGATCGGTGTCCAGATCGGACACCACGGTCTCGACGGAGTGTCGCGTCCGCAGGTGCTCGGCGACGTCGTCCAGCCAGGGGCGCTCCGTCGCCCAGTGGGCGGCGTCCAGCAGCGCCGGCCCGCCCCCGGCCAGGTGCTCGCTTACCGGATGGTGGCGCAGGTCCGCGGTGAGGTACGCGTCGACGCCGGCCCGCTCGGCGTCCGCGAGATAGGAGTCGCCGGCGCCGCCGCTGACCGCCACGGTCCGGATCAGCCGGTCCGGCTCACCGGCGGCGCGTACGCCCCAGGCGGTGGGCGGCAGCACCCGGCCGGCGTACGCGGTCAGCTCGGCCAGCGTCATCGGGGTCGGCAGCCGGCCGATCCGGCCGATTCCCCGCCCCTGCCCCGCCGCCGGATCGCCCGGGGCGGGCGGAACCAGTGGCCGCAGGTCGATCAGGCCCAGCCGGGCGGCGAGCGCGTCGGAGACGCCCGGACTGGCGACGTCGGCGTTGGTGTGCGCGACGTACAGGGCCACGTCGTTCTTGATCAGTTCGTGCACGATCCGGCCCTTGTACGTGGTCGCGGCGACGGACGAGACGCCGCGCAGCAGAAGCGGATGATGCGCCACGATCAGATCGGCCCGCTGGTCGAACGCTTCGGCGACGGTCTCGGGCACCACGTCGACAACGCAGCAGACCCGACGTACCGGCGCCCAGGGGTCACCGACCACCAGACC
>NZ_JADPUN010000321.1 GCF_015690345.1 Plantactinospora alkalitolerans
CGGTTCGAGTCCTGGGAGACCTTGGCGAGGATGTCGAACGCCTCGTCGGCGGTGCAGCGGCGTTCGCCCATGATGATGCCCTTGGCCTGTTCGATGACGGCCCGGCTCTGCATGGCGGACTGCATCTGCGCGGCCAGGGTGGCGGTGGTGTCGTACAGGTGGGCGTTGGCCAGGGCGACGGCGGCGTACCCGGCGAACGTCTGGGCGAGCGTGACCGCGTCGTCGTCGAAGGCACCCGGCTTCACGCCGTAGATGTTGAGGGCGCCGGTCACCGACTCCTGGATCGGCAACCCGATCGACAACGAACTGGCGGCCCCCTCGTCTCGGGCCCGAGCGGTCCAGTCCGGCCAGCGGGTCTCGGTCGACATGTCGGGGACCGCCATCGTCGTACTGTTGTGGGCGGCGTCCAGACACGGCCCGTGGCCCTGCTCGTACTGCAACTCGTCCAACTGGAGTGCGAGGGCTCCGGTGAAGGCGGCGGTGTGGTTGTCGCCGCCGCGTACGAGGGTGACGGACACCTCCTCGGCGCCGGGAATCGTTCGCTTGGCCAGTTCGGCGATCTGGCGCAGTACGCCGTCCAGGTCGGTGTCGCCGAGTTTGATCCGGCCGAGTTCGGCGAACGCTTCGGTGGGATCGACGGGCAGCTGGGACATCTGGGGTGGACCCCCTTGCAGCTGACGCACCGCTACGACTGCGGGTTCGACGGTGCTGGCGGGACGGTCCGCAGTCTGGACCGCTGCACGAACCCGGGGAGTCGCATTTCAGGACCCGCGCCGCTGCTTGACGCTGGTTCGCGGCGCCTGATCGGCGTCGGCTACAGATCTCCAGCCTACGCCGGTCTCGCTGACCTCCCGGCGGCGCAGAACAGCGGTGCGGCGGTTCGAGTGGCGGACGGGAATCTCCCGTATTACGGTTGGATCGGGTCAAGCCACGCGCCCGTCCTGTTACGGAACTTTCGGCAGGAGGCGCTGCTCATGACAGGCGGCCCACGCTTCAGCGGATCCCACTTCGACTTCTCCAGGGTGGCGTTCGACGCCCGGCGGACCACGACGGCGCCTGCCGCCCGCCCTGGCATGGACATTCTTCGCGACAGCGCGGGCGTGGAGCCGCCCTTCTTCGTCGCCCGTTATATCGAGCGCACCAACCCGTCCGCGTCCATTTCGGCCGACCGGCTGGTCGTCGTTCCGGCGGGGTATGTCGACATGGACACGGCGCCGGTGTTGGAGTCGGCCCTGGTGAACGCCGTCGACAGCCATCCCGAGGTCTGTTGCGACCTGGCCGCTGCCGGCTTCTTCAGCGCCGCCGGCATAGGGGTCCTCCTCGTCGCGCATGACCGGGCCGGCCGCAGCGGCTCCCGCTTCTCGATCAGAGGCGCACACGGGATCACCCGTCGGGTTCTGCGGATCACCCAGGTGGACCGCCTGCTGGTCGATCTCCGATCAGAACCTCGGCGGGCGACGACCAGACAGCGGGCCGACGCCCACGTGACGACCGACAAGTCAGGATCCGAAGGGTTGAGTAAATCGTGATCAAGACCACTGCGCCACTCCGTGTGGCCAGCACAGCCAGGTCGACGACGACACGGCGGCCGCCCTGCTGACCAGATTCGTCTCCACCGACGCCGACCACCCGAACCGGCCCGACCTCCGGGCGAAGGTCATCCGCCCGTTCCTGCCACTGGCGCGTCACCTGGCGGTCCGCTACCACGGTCGAGGCGAACCGCTCGACGATCTCGTCCAGACAGCGACCATCGGACTGATCAACGCGGTCGACCGGTTCGATCCCAGCCATGGAGTCGACTTCGTCGGCTATGCGGTCCCGACCATCACCGGGGAGATCAAGCGACACTTCCGGGACCGCACCTGGTCCCTACGGGTCCCTCGTACTCTCCAGGAGCGCCGGATCGCGCTGGCCCGGGCAACCCACGCCCTCACAAACCGGCTCGGACGATCGCCGTCCTCGACGAACGAGAACAGAAGATCATCAGCCTCCGCTTCTACGGCAACCTCACCCAGACCCAGATCGCCGAGCGGATCGGTGTCTCCCAGATGCACGTCAGCCGCCTGCTGGCCAAGGCCCTCGCCAAGCTGCGTCCACACCTGGCAGCCTAGACGAGTAGTTCCGAAGTCTGGGGTCGATGTCCGGGCATGAGGAGAGGGCATCCAAGATCATGTTGTGACGCAAGACCTGGACACCCTCTTGACCGCACTGTACGTGAAGATCGACGACATGAT
>NZ_JADPUN010000436.1 GCF_015690345.1 Plantactinospora alkalitolerans
GGTCCGGGCCGGTGCGGTGGTCCGGGCCGCGGCGGCGGCCAGTGCTGCGGCGGCCGGCGACGGTGGGGCGGCCGGAGCCGGAGCCGGTTCGAGCCCGAGGGCCCTGGCCACGGTGTCGAACCGGCCGCCGAGCGCGAGCGTGGCCGAGGTGGCGACGACGGTGCGGTCCTCGTACAGGTGGGTGGAGAGCGTGCCGGCCACGGAGAGCGGCGCGACGACCAGGGCCCGACGGCCGGCCGCCGCGCCCTCCGGCTTCTCCACCCAGGCCACGTCGTGGTCGGCCTCCTCCAGCAGCCGCTGGGAGGTCTTCGACAGCTCGTCCAGCACCGCCTTGGACTGCTGCTTGCGGACCGGGTCGGGGTCGTCGGCCTTCACGTCGCCGATCTTCTCCAGCGCAGCCCGGGTCGCCGCGTCGAGCAGGGTGCACGCCTCGCGGAGCGGCCCCGGCAGGCCGCCGGTGATCCGCCCGGCCGGCGACTCGGCCAGCCCGACGGTCAGGGCGTCGCCGGCCGCGATCAACGCCTCGGCCACGTCCGGGGCGATCAGCGGCCGGGTACGCCGGGCCGCCCGGTCGATCAGCTCCGGGATCAGCTCGGCCTGTGCCGCCGAGGAGACCCGGTCGGCGAGTTCGTGTGCCTCGTCGACCACCAGCAACTTGTGCGGCGGCACGATGTGCCGGCCGGCGAGCATGTCGACGGCCAGCAGGCTGTGGTTGGTCACCACCACGTCCGCCTCCCGGGCCCGGGCGCGGGACGCCTCCGCGAAACACTCCGCGCCGTACGGGCAGCGGCCCGCCCCGACGCACTCCCGGGCCGGCATCGACACCAGGCGCCACGCCTGGTCGTCCACGCCCGGGTCGAGTTCGTCGCGGTCCCCGGTGTCGGTCTCCATCGCCCAGTCGCGGATCCGCTCGATCTGCTTGCCCAGCCGGCCCGCCTCGCCGAGCCACTTGGTGCCGCCGCCGCCCCGGTTCGGGGTGTCGAAGAGCGTGTCCTCCGGCTCGTCCTCAGTGGAGTTCTCCAGCCGGGCCAGGCACAGGTAGTGGTGCCGGCCCTTCAGCACCGCGAAGGTCGGCCGATGGCCGAGCACCGGGGCGACCGCGTCGGCGAGCCGGGGCAGGTCGTGTTCGACCAGCTGGGACTGGAGCGCGAGGGTCGCCGTGGAGACCACCACCGGTCCGTCCACGGTCAACGCCGGGGCGAGGTAGGCCAGGGACTTCCCGGTGCCGGTCCCCGCCTGCACCAGCAGGTGCTCGCCGGAGGAGATGCACTCCTCGATCGCGGTGGCCATCTGCTGCTGGCCCTCCCGGGTGGAACCGCCGGGCACGGCACCGACGGCCGCGGCCAGCAGTTCGGTGCCGCTGGGCCGACCGGCACGGCGGCGCTTCTTGGGCCGGGCGACCGGAGCGGTACCGGCCTCCGCCGCCGCGGGCCCGGTCAGGTTGGGGATGCTGGCGTCGGTGGCGGGCGCGGTCACCGTGCGACCGTACCCGCCCGTCCCGACACGGCGACGCCGGCTCGACCGGCGGGTCCCCACAGGCGACCGTTCGGCGGAGTGATGTTGCCGATTCCGACGCCTGGCGGATGCTTCGTGCACGGCGAGTACTGGGCCGGATCCGCTAGGGTGCGGGCATGCCGAGCGAGATGGTCCGGGTCGTCTACCGCAAGTACGACGGCACCGCGCACCGGGACTACCCCGCCCGCAGGCTGGCCGAGGACGACCTCGGTGTCTGGCTCGGCGTGACCGCCGGCACCCGGTCGGTCTACCACGGTCGCCCGTCGGTGGAGCAGATCCCGTTCGTCCTGCTCGTGCCACACGACGTCTGGTGGAGCGCGATGTTCAACCCGCCGCCCCGGACCAGCGAGGTCTACTGCGACATCGCGAGCCCGGCTCGCTGGGAGGGTGACACCGTCCACCTGATCGACCTCGACCTGGACGTCGTACGCCGACGGGGCACCGGAGCGGTGGAGTTGCGGGACGAGGACGAGTTCGCCGAGCACCGGGCCCGGTTCGGATATCCCGAGGACGTGGTGGCGAACGCCCGGGCCGCCGCAGAGTGGCTGTACGGCGCGCTCGGCGACGGCACCGAACCGTTCGCGTCCGCGTACCGGAAGTGGCTGGCCCTGGTCGTCTGAGCCGGCGGCAGCGGTGCCGGCCACCGGCCGCGAGCCGCCCGCGCGGCCCTGCCAGCGCCTAGCCGGCCCGCGCGGCCCCGCCAGCGCCTAGCC
>NZ_JADPUN010000438.1 GCF_015690345.1 Plantactinospora alkalitolerans
GCCGGGCCGGGCGCTGGGTGCGTACCGCCGGGCCGGTCGACCGGTCGCCGGCCGACCGGTCGCCGGCCGCGCCGGACGTGGCCGCCTTGCGCGCGGCGGCCTCCTCCTTCGACGGTTCACCGTTCGGGTCGTGCGCGGGCGGCGGCGGCACGGTGGCCATCCACTCCCCGAGGTGCTCCTTGTCGTGCAGCAGGTTCCGGATGTCGTACTCGGCGTACTCGAACTCCGGGGACCAGTAGAGCGCGTCGAAGGGGCAGACCTCGATGCAGATGCCGCAGTACATGCAGAGCGAGAAGTCGATGTCGAACTTGTCCAGCACGTTGCGCTGACGCGGCCGGGCCGCGCCGGGCACCGCCACCTCCTCCTTGTGGGAGTCGATGTAGATGCACCAGTCCGGGCATTCCCGGGCGCAGAGCATGCAGACCGTGCAGTTCTCCTCCGACAGCGCGATGACGCCCCGGGAGCGGGGCGGCAGCTCGGGGGCGACGTCCGGGTACTGCTGGGTGTGCGAGCGACGGGTCATCGTCTTCAGGGTGACGGCCAGCCCTTTCGCCAGCCCCTCGCCCGGGACGCTCATGCCCGCGCCCCGCCGGTACGTGGCGCCGCCGCGCTGCGCTCGCTCATGCGCCCCATCCTGCCGTGTCGGCCGTCCCGGCGCGACCACCCCCGGCCAGTTGAGGCGGTACCGTGGCTCTGGGTGACCCGCCACCCACCCGCGACAAGGAGTAGCACCATGACCGCGGCCCTGAGCGGCCGCTACCCGCCGGCTGGCGGGTGGACCACCGACGACCTCGACGTCATGTCCGACGACGGCCAACGCCGTGAGCTTCTCGACGGAGCCCTGATCATGGCGCCCTCCCCCACCGCGGCACACCAGACCATCGCCGGCCGCTTGATGGTCGCGCTCGAAGAGGACTGCCCGGACGAGTTCGACGTCACCCAGGGTGTCGAGGTACGGATCAGCCAGCGCCGCTCGTTCAATCCGGATGTCCTGGTCACCACGGCTGTGGCGGCGGCCCGGCGGACGTCGAGGTACGAGCCGCACTAGGTGGTGCTCGCGTCGAGATCGCCTCGGAGGGCTCCCAGTCGATGGACCGGATCCTCAAGCCGGCGCTGTACGCCAAGGCGGACATCCCCTACTACTGGCGCATCGAGACCGATGGCGGGCTGGTCGTGCACACCCACCGGATCGACCCGGTGGACGAGGTCTACGTGGAGACCGGCCGATGGACGAAGTTCGTCGACACCGGTGAGCCCTGGCCGATCAACCTACCGATCAGCCGCCTGATCCCCCTCGGCACCTCTAACCACCAGCTCCCACTTCAATTCGCTCGCCCCATTCCTTGATCGCATGAAGTCCGGCTGGATATAACGAGCCAGATCGTACGTGATCAATAGATACAGCGGGAGCGGGTTACCGCCGTCGGCAGTCGCTACCCGTCTCCTCGGCCGGAGTCGGGACATCCATGACGGACAACGAGGGTGTGGGGTCTCCACCCGGGAGCCGCACACTGCTCGATGGAAGCGACGGTGACGGACGGAAAGGACCTCCGACGATGCGGTTGACTGCTGACTCCGGCGCTCTGTTCGGCACGCGCGAGGCCGTACCGGCCGGGGCCGAGTTGGAGGCGATGGCCGACGTCGCCGACCGGCACGTACCCCTGAATGGCCACTGCCTGAGCTGCGGCTGCGCGGTGGGTGAGTCGGGATGGTGCTGGATCCGGGAGGTCGCCGAGCGGCGACTGAGCGGCGCCGTGCCGGCGCGGCACGAGTTGTCCACGCTGATGGGTCCGTATTCGCCGACAGAGCCGCCCGGAAGGGATCCGCGTGACATCTGGCGACGTGGTTGAGGGCGCAGGACCGCCACACGCTCCGGATCCGGAGTGCGGCGTGGCCAACCCGGCGAACGGCCGCACCTGTGTACTGCCCCCTGGTCATCGCCGGGCGCACCGCGACGAGGAGATGCGAGGCTGGTGGAGCGACTCGACTCGCGAGAGGCATTGATCCTCAGCGGCCATCTGGACGTCGCGGCCAGCGGCGAGCCCGTTCCACCCGAGGTCGTCCGGTCCCGCCTCGTCGAGGTGCTGAGCCGACATCGGATGATCGGCGGGCTATGTCAGGCGTGCGGCGAGCGGGCCGGTCCGGAGGGCCGGTGCTTCAAGGGCGCGGTAGCGATGGAATGGTGCCGGCAAAACCCACCCGCTGCCCCCGCCGCCTCCTG
>NZ_JADPUN010000440.1 GCF_015690345.1 Plantactinospora alkalitolerans
CCGGTGTCAAGCACGTCCACCGCATGGACCCGCACATTCGGGTCGGTGGTCACCGCGTCGAGGACCTGTACCCACCGGCGTACCAGTGCCGAGACTGATTCTGGTTCGAACAGGTCGGCGGCGCCGGTCACCACCCCCCGCAGTCCCGCGGGTCGGCCCTGCTCGTCGAACGTTTCCCCGATCATCAGGTCCAGGTCTGACTTGACCGACGCGGAGTCGACGGCGTCGATCTGGGTTGGCTCGGCGCCGGCCAGCCGTTTTGCCGTCCGTTCGTTGTTCTGCAGGGTCATCACGACCTGTACCAGCGGATGCCGTGACAGCGACCGCTGCGGGGCCAGTTCCTCCACCAGACGCTCGAACGGCACGTCCTGGTGCGCCAGCGCGCCGAGGGTGGTTTCCCGTACCCGGCTCAACACCTGCCGGAACTGCGGATTTCCCGTCAGGTCGGTACGGATCGCCAGGGTGTTGATGAAGAACCCGACCAGGTCATCGAGGGCTTCGTCGGTACGGCCGGCGACACCGGATCCGATCACCACGTCCGGGCCCGCGCCCATCCGGGACAGCAGCACCGCCAACCCGGCCTGCAGCACCATGAACGGTGTCACACCCTCGGCCCGGCACAACGCCACCAGACGCTCGTGTACCTGCGCCGGTACCCGCAACGGCACACGGTGACCACGATGGCTCGCCACCGCCGGCCGCGGATGGTCCACCGGCAACGCCAACTCCTCGGGCGCCCCGGTCAACATCCCACGCCAGTACGCCACCTGCGCCGACAACAGGCTGTCCGGATCCGACTCCGTACCCAGCAACTCCCGCTGCCACAACGCATAATCCGCGTACTGCACCGGCAACGGCACCCACACCGGCACCTCACCACGAACCCGCGCCTCATACGCGGCGTCGAGGTCTCGCGCCAGTACGCCGGTGGACCACCCGTCACCCGCGATGTGGTGCGTCACCAGCACCAGTACCCGCTGTCCCGGTCCGGCATCGATCAGCGTCGCCTTGATCGGCGCCTCGCTCGCCAGGTCGAACACATACCGAGTGGCAGAGTCCAGCGCCCCGGCCAGCTCATCCGGCTGAACACCGACGACTTCCAACTCCCACGCCAACTCGTCCACGGACAGGATCCGCTGATACGGCTCGCCATCGGCGACCGCGAACACCGTCCGCAACGACTCATGCCGGCCGATCACATCCCGCAACGCCGTGGCCACTGCCGCAGTGTCCACGTCTCCGGCCAGCCGGGTAACGATCGGCACGTTGTAGGTCGGGCTCGGCCCCTCCAACTGCTCCAGGAACCACAACCGACGCTGCGCGTACGACAGCGGCACCCGCTCCGGACGCTCCCCGGCCCGCAACGCCAGCCGCCCACCTGCCGCGTCCGCCAGTCGAGACGCCAATCCCGCCGGCGTCGGCGCCTCGAACAACGCCCGCAACGACAACTCGACGCCCAGCCTGGCCCGGATCCGCGAGATGAGCCGCACCGCGAGCAGTGAGTGCCCACCCAGCTCGAAGAAGCTGTCGTCGACGCCGACGGTGTCGATGCCGAGTACGTCGGCGAACGCGGTGCAGAGCAGTTCCTCCTGCACGCTCGCCGGTGGCCGGCCCGCACCCGCGGTGTACTCCGGTGCCGGTAGCGCCCGCCGGTCGAGTTTGCCGTTGACCGTCAACGGCAAACTCGGCAGGTTCACGAACGCGGCCGGGACCATGTACTCCGGCAACTGACCAGCCAGGAACGTCTTCAACCGCTCGGCCGGAACGTCGTCACCGGCCGGCACGACATAGGCGACCAGCCGCTTGTCACCCGGCACGTCCTGCCGGACCAGCACCACCGCCTGAGCGACCCCCGGATGCTGGGTCAGCATCGTCTCGATCTCGCCGGGCTCGATCCGGAAGCCGCGGATCTTCACCTGCTCGTCCGCCCGGCCGGCGAAGACGAGTTGCCCGTCAGCAGCCCACCTGGCCAGGTCACCGGTGCGGTACATTCGCTGGCCCGGCACGTACGGGCAGGCCACGAACCGTTCCCCGGTCAACCCCGACCGGCCCACATAGCCACGCGCCAACCCGACACCAGCGACATACAACTCACCCGCGACCCCGACCGGCACCGGCGCCAACGCCTCATCCAACACATACAAACGGGTATTCGCGATCGGAGCACCGAAC
>NZ_JADPUN010000441.1 GCF_015690345.1 Plantactinospora alkalitolerans
TCGACTTCACCGACCGCAGCCACACCGGCCGGTCCACCGACCGGTCCCGTCCGTAGGTCGCCAACAGGGCCTGCGCCTCGATCGGATCACCCAACCGGGTTCCCGTCCCGTGCGCCTCCACCACATCAACCCCACCGGGCTGCACTCCCGCGGCCGCCAACGCCTGCCGGATCACCCGCTGCTGCGCCGGCCCGTTCGGCGCCGTCAACCCGTTCGAGGCACCATCCTGATTCACCGCCGAACCAGAAACCACCGCCAGCACCGGCCGTCCCGCCGCGACCGCCCCCGACAACCGCTGCAACACCCACACACCCACACCCACGGACCACGCCGTCCCGTCCGCCCCCGCCGCGAACGCCTTACACCGCCCATCAACCGACAACCCACGCTGCCGCGAGAAATCAACAAAAGCCCCCGGCGTGGCCATCACCGTCACCCCACCGGCCAACGCCAACGACGACTCACCCCGCCGCAGACTCTCACACGCCAGATGCACCGCCACCAACGACGACGAACACGCCGTGTCCACCGTCACCGCCGGCCCCTCCAACCCGAAGTGGTACGCCACCCGACCAGACGCGATGCTGCCCCCGACACCGAGGAATCCCTCCATGTTGTCGACGGCCTGGTGAACCACGGAGGTGTAGTCGTGGTACATCACTCCCGCGAACACGCCGGTACGGCTGCCGCGCAGCGAGTCCGCGGCGATGCCCGCCCGTTCGAACGCCTCCCACGAGGTCTCCAACAGCAACCGGTGCTGCGGATCCATCGCGGTCGCCTCGCGCGGACTGATCCCGAAGAACTCCGCGTCGAACAGATCCGCGTCATACAGGAAGCCACCACGACGGGTGTACGACGTCCCCTGGTGGTCCGGATCGTCGTGGAACAGATTCTCCAGATCCCAACCCCGGTCCGTCGGGAACTCCCCCATCGCCTCACCGCCGGAGTCCAGCAACTGCCACAGACCATCGGCGTTCCGGATCCCACCCGGAAGCCGGCACGCCACACCCACGATCGCGATCGGCTCCGCAGCCGAATCCTCGTCCGTATTCACCCGCGCCGTCGGCGTATCCACCGGCTCGCCCAAGGAGCCCGTCACCGTACGGAAGAGGTGATCCGTGATCGCCGTGGGGGTCGGGTAGTCGAAGATCAACGTTGCTGGTAGTCGTAGTCCCGTTGCCGTGTTCAACCGGTTCCGCAGCTCCACCGCCGTCAACGAGTCGAATCCCAACTCGGTGAACGGCCGCTCCGGATCGACGGCGTCCACATCCTCGTGCGCCAACACCACCGCCGCCGTACGACGCACGACGTCCAGCAGCATCAACCGCTGGTCCGCCTCACCCAGCCCGAGCAACCGATCAACCAGCCCGTTACCACCGCCGGTATCGACGACCACCGTCGGCGCCGACCGGGTCCGTACCCGTACCAGCCCCGCGAACAACGCCGGCAACTCGCCCAGCTGTGCCAGTTCCCGCAACGCCGACAGGTCCAACCGCAGCCCCAACACCTGCGAACGGTCCACCACCAACGCGGCGTCGAACAACGCCAACCCCTGCTCCACCGGCAACACCGCGACACCGGCGCGACCCAGCCTGGCCCGTTCCACCTCTCCCAGACCGGCCGTCATCGCGCTGTCCGCATCCCACAACCCCCAACCCACCGACACCGCCGGCAACCCCCGCGCCCGCCGCCACGCCGCCAACCCGTCCAGGAACCCGTTCGCCGCCGCGTAGTTCGCCTGCCCCGCGTTACCCACCGTCGCGGCCACCGAGGAGAACAACACGAACCCCGCCAACGGCAGACCGGCGGTCAACTCGTGCAACACCCACGCCCCGGTCACCTTCGGCCGCAACACCGAGTCCAACCGGAACGTGTCCAGTCCCTCGACCGTCACGTCGTCCAACACACCCGCGGCGTGAACGACCGCCGTCAACGGCCGGGACCCCAACGACCCCAGCAGATCCACGACCGCCGCCCGATCCGTCACATCACAGGCCACCACCTGAACCGACTCCGCACCCAGCCCCACCAACTCGTCCCGCAACCCCACCGACCCCTCGTCCAACCCCCGGCGAGAGGTCAACACCAGATGCCGCACCCCGTGCACCGACACCAACCGCCGCGCCACCAGGGCACCCAGAACCCCAGTCCCACCCGTCACCAACAC
>NZ_JADPUN010000115.1 GCF_015690345.1 Plantactinospora alkalitolerans
ACACGGTGCGGGCGCCGGTGGAGGTCCTGCCGTGACCGGCGGCCCGTCGTCTCCTACTTCGTCGCCCCGCTGGTGAAGCCGTTGTAGATGAAGCGCTGGAGCAGCAGGAAGACGATCAGTGTGGGGACGATGACCAGGATCACCCCGGCCGAGATGACCTCCCACCGGGCCCCGAAGGGTCCCTTGAACCGGAACAGCGAGGTCGAGATGACGCCGAGGTCCCGGTCGGGCATGTAGAGGAACGGGATGAAGAACTCGTTGTAGATGGTGATCCCCTTGATGATCACGACGGTGGCGATCGCCGGCTTCAGCAGGGGCAGGATGATCCTGAAGTAGATGGTGAGGGAGTTGGCACCCTCGATCGCGGCGGACTCGTCCAACTCGCGCGGGATGCTCCGGAGGAACTGCTGGAAGATGTAGATCGAGATGATGTCCGTGCCGAGGAACAGCGCGATCGCCGACCAGCGGGTGTTGAACAGGCCGAGATTGTTGACCACCTGGAACGTGGCCACCTGGGTCGTGACCCCGGGCACCAGCGTGGCCAGCAGGAACAGCAGGATGATCGTCTTGCGGAACCGGAACTGGAACCGGTCGAGGGCGTACGCCGCCATCGAACCGATGAGAACGGTGCCGGCGAGGGAGACGACGAGGATGATCGAGGTGTTGACGAACGCCCGCAGCATGCCGCCCTCGTTGAAGGCGGTGACGTAGTTGTCGACGTTGAACCAGTTGCCGGGCGCGTCGAACGGCTCGCCGTTGACGTACTCGTCGTTGGTCTTCAGCGAGGCCATCAGCAGGGCCACCAGCGGCAGCAGTACGACGACCGAGGCGAGGACCAGCGAGACGTACTTGAGGATGACGGCGATCCGGGCGCCGACGGACCGCGACCGGGTCGACCGGGCGCGTCGCGTGGCGGGTGCCTCGGAGCCGCCGAGGTCGGTCATGCTCACGACAGTTCCACTCTCTCGTCGGGCACGATCCGGCGCTGTACCCAGGTGATCAGCAGAATGATCAGGAGCAGCACGACGGCCATCGCCGAGGCCAGTCCCACCTTGTAGGCCTTGAACGCCAGGTGGACGGTCTGGGTCACGAACGTCTCGCTGCCGTTGGCGCCGCCGGTCATGATGTACGGGATCTCGAAGACCGACAGCGAGCCGCCGATCGCCAGGATGAACGACAGCCCGACGATCGGCCTGATGCCGGGCAGGATGAGGAAGCGGAACTGGTGCCACCGGTTCGCGCCGTCGATCTCGGCCGCCTCGTACATCTGCGCCGGAATCGACTGGATCGCGCCGAGGAAGAGGACGAAGTTGAGTCCCAAGTAGCGCCAGATGGACGTGCCGGCGAGGGAGTAGTTGATGGTGCCCGGATCGCCGAGCCACTGCCGGGACAGGTCGCCGAGGCCGAGAGCGCTCAGGGTCGAGTCGAGGGTGCCGCCGGGCTCGAAGAAGTACAGGAAGACCATCGCGATCGCGACACCGTTGATCAGGTACGGGAAGAAGATGATTCCCTTGAAGAGGTTCCTGAACCTGACGTTGAAGCTCAGCACCGTGGCGAAGTAGAGCGCCAGCACGATCTGGACGACCGACGCGCCGACGTAGTAGAGGCTGACCCGGAGCACGCCGAAGAGTTCGGGGCGGGTCGCGATCTCGACGTAGTTGTCGGCGCCGATGAATTCCCTGGTCGGGCTCAGCCCGTTCCAGGAGGTGACGCTGTAGCCGAACATGCCCAGGACCGGGATGTAGGTGAAGACCACCAGCAGCGCCACGGGCACGATCAGGAAGAGGTACGGGGTGCGGGGCTTTCGCCGGGGCGGCCCCTGCCGACGTCGGCCGGTGGGTCCGAGGCGCCGCTGGGGGATTTTCCCGGACAGCCCGGAGAAGCGACTCGCGGTGTTCGTCGGAG
The DNA here is from genome assembly GCF_015690345.1 of Plantactinospora alkalitolerans. Lineage (GTDB taxonomy): Bacteria > Actinomycetota > Actinomycetes > Mycobacteriales > Micromonosporaceae > Plantactinospora > Plantactinospora alkalitolerans. Next base: position 1,906 of record NZ_JADPUN010000115.1, read on the forward strand.
TTGCCATCTGGAAACCCAAACCTTCCGGTAGGCCCGGCCGTACGTCGTCGTGTCGGCCGGTGGGCGTGCGGGCGGCAGCCACCACCCACACGCCCGAGGTCCGTTGCCCGGGTTCGACCGACTATTTGACCTTGGATTTGGCGTCCGACCACTTTCTGTTCAGGTCGGCGAAGATCTCGTCCCTGGTCTCCTTCTTCGCCCCACGCGCGGCATCCACGATCCGTTGCCGGTACTTGCCGTCGCCGAGGGCGATCTCGGCCTGGTTGCCGATCCTGTCGGCCAGCCCTTCCTCGCCCTTGGGCGGGGGACTGAGCTCGATGAACTCGGTGTTCGCGGCGGTCAGGTCCGCCAGGGTGGTCGGCATCGCCTGGCTGATCACCGGGGAGATGCCGCCCTGGTCCACGGCGTAGTTCGACTCGTTCGTGAACCAGTCGATCCAGGCCCGGGCCGTCGCCTTGTTCCTAGAGTTGATGTTGATGGCGTTCTTGTAGTCGCCCGCGATCACCGTGTGGAACTTGCCGTTGACCTGAGAGGGGAAGGGCAGGTATCCGATGTCGGCCTTGTCGGTGGCCGCGCCCTGCATCTGCACGATGGCCCAGGAGCCGAGCATCATCGTGGCGACCTTGCCGGTGCCGATCATGCCCTTGGACTGTTCCCAGTTGGTGGTCGTCGGGTCCGGCTCGGTCAGACCCTGTTGCACGATGTCGAACAGCAGCGAGTCCACGACGTGGTGCTCCCTGCCGGGAGCCCACGGCGCGTCATCCCTGGCCAGCTTGATCGCCGCGTCGGGATCGCCGCTCACCACACCCCGGAGACCCTCCCACTGGGAGAGTGGCCAGGCGTCCTTGTAGTTGGTGTACAGCGGGATCGCGTCGGTCCTGTCCCTGATCGCGGTCAGCGCCGCCAGGAACTCGGCCGGCGTCCTCGGCGGCGCGGTGATGCCCGCCTGCTGCCACACCTTCTTGTTGTAGACGAAGCCCTGCGCGTTGCCGGTGATGGCGAGACCGTAGACCTTGCCGTCGAGGACCTTCTCGTTGCGGACGAACCGGTACCTGTCCTTGAGTTCGTCGATCGTCCCCAGTGGTTCGAAGAAGGTCGACAGCAGGTCGTCGGTGACGGAGTTCGGGATGAGGAGGACGTCGCCGTACTCCTTGGTGTTCATCCGGATCCGGACTTCGCCCTCGTAGTCGGTGATCGCCTCGAACTTGACCGTCGTGCCCGGATACTTCGTTTCGAACTTCTTCTTGTACTCCTGTAGCACGGTATTGACGATGTCGGTGCGCTGGGTGAGTACCGTGATCTCGCCGGAGATGGCGCCGTCGGAGCCGCCCTCTTCGTCACCCCCGCCACAGCCCGCCAGGGCCAGCAGAAGTGCGAGTGCGGTGCCGGCGATTCCGTACCTTCTCATATGCGCGTCCCACCTTTCGGGGTCCACATTGGACACAACACGATATGTAGAGGCGCGCCCTTGGGGGGTGGGATAGGCGTCGCGACTTGCAGGGGAACGTACACGCGGGTTACAGCCGTGTCAACGAGGTGACAACAGCGTGCGAGAACTGAACCGTTAAGTGCATGAACCGGTTCAGGCAGAAGGTGCCGTTTGGCCTGCTAGATGCCTCGACCCAGGCGATGCCGCTGGCGATCCACCTCCGGGGTCACCCTGCGTGAACCGGTTCAGGCAGCGTCGCCACAGGGTCCTGGCCGACGGGGGCGGAGAGGCCCATGTGGATACCGGAAGACAACGACAAAGGGCAGTACGTCTTTGTTGTACTTCGACGACGACAAGTCGGCGAGGTGATGGGCGACGCCGGCATATTGGAGGTCGATCCGATCCGGGAATGGACGCCCGCGCAGTCGTCGAATTGTCAGCGGGGCCCGCGAACTGTGAAGCGGGCGGGTGTTACCCGACGAGGCGTCTGCCGAGCGAGAGGCCCGCATCGGCGAAGCCGTGCCTGCGGTAGAAGCGCACGGCGCCGCTGTTCCGGTGGTGGATGCCGGCGGACAGGTACCGGATCCCGCGATCCGTCGCCCACCGCCGCGCCGCCTCCAGTAGTGCTGATCCGGTCCCGAGGCCCCGGGCATCGGCCAGGACGACCGTGTGTACCGCCGCGGACGGCTCGGCGCGCAGGATCTGATGCTCCGGCGGATCGGGGTGGCGCAGCACCTCGACCATGCCGACCAGTCGCCCGTCGGACGTCTCGGCGACGAGTACGGCGTCGTCCCGTCCGGCCCCCTCGGCGAGTACGGCGGCAAAGTGTCGGGCCACCACGTCCCGCGGCGGAACGCGGTAGACGGCCGGATCGAGGGCGACGTGCGCCTCGGCGTTGGTCAGGCGGAACTCCACCAGGGACGGGATGTCGGTCGCGTTCGCCAGCCGAACCGCTGGCCCTGTCTGCTGCATCGTCCCGATCCTAGGAACAGAGCTGTGGAAGCAGGGTGTCGTAGGTCCACTGTTCCCACCGCTCGGGGGACCAGCCCCGCTCGTGTACGAACAGCAGGTAGAGCTCGGTGCTCAGCAGGGCGTACAGGAGGTCGGCGGCGTGTTCCGCGGAGACTTCCGCGCGTGCTCCCGGCTTGGTGACCATGCTCTTCGCGGCGACGGCGTGCACCTCGAACCGGGGATCACCGCCCGCTGGCCAGAGCTGCGCGACCTCGGCGTCCGTCGTGGCGGCCGTGGCGACCATCTTCGTGATCCGTGCGACCCGTTCCAGGATCTCCCGGGTTCCTCGAATGTGTGCCGCCAGGTGGGTGACGGCGGTGTCGGTCGCCAGGGCGTCCCGGAACCAGGGGCGGTTCATCGTCGCGACCGGTTCGTCGTCCCCGGCGATGGTCACATCGACGAGTTCCTTCAGCAGCGTCCGCTTGTTGCCGAAGACGAAGTAGATCGTCTGTACCGCCACACCCGCTGCGGCGGCGACGTCCTGCAGGTTCGTCGCCCCGTATCCGTGCTCGACGAACAGGTCGCGGGCGGCCTCCAGGATGCGTCGGCGCGTCTCGGCGGCCTTCTGGGTCCGCTTGTTCACTCGCTTGACATCCGTCATGGCTATAGCGTACCTCTAGAGATGGTCACTAGTGATGAACTCTAGAGAAAGGCTCTAGTCAGATGTCCATGAACTCCGCGCCCGCGATCGAAGCCAGCGGTCTGGTCAAGACCTTCGGCGGGAACCGCGCTCTGGACGGTGTCGACCTGGTCGTGCCCGCCGAGGGCGTGTTCGGCTTCCTGGGTCCGAACGGGGCAGGCAAGACCACCAGCATCCGGGTCCTGGCCACCCTGTCTCCGCCGGACGCCGGAACCGCACGGGTGCTCGGCCACGACGTCGTCCGGGAAGCCGACCGGGTACGCGAGCGGATAAGCCTGACCGGTCAGTTCGCCTCGATGGACGAGGAACTGACCGGATTCGAGAACCTCACGATCCTCGCCCGGTTACTCGGCTTCACCAGGGCGGGGGCCAGAAACCGGGCCGACGAACTGCTGGACGGCTTCGGCCTGGCCGAGGCGGGCGGCCGGACCGTCAAGACGTACTCGGGAGGCATGCGTCGGCGGCTCGACGTCGCCGCGAGCATCATCATCAGCCCTGACCTGCTGTTCCTGGACGAACCCACCACGGGTCTGGACCCACGCAGCCGCAACCAGGTCTGGGCCATCGTCCGCGCGCTCGCCCGGGAAGGCACCACCGTGCTGCTCACCACCCAGTACCTCGACGAGGCCGACCAGCTCGCCGACCGGCTCGCCGTCATCGACCGTGGCCGGATCATCGCGGAGGGCACCCCCAGCCAGCTCAAGACGTCGGTGGGTGCCGGAACCGTCCAGGTCCACGTACGCGACCCGGCCCGCCGGTCCGAGGCCGGGCGGCTACTGGCCGAGGCCCTCGGCACCCCGGTCCAGACCGGATCCGACGAAACCGCCCTGTCGGCCCGGGCCGACGATCCCGGGCGTGCCTCGGTCGCGCTCGCCGGTCTGGCCCGCGCCGGTATCGACCTCACCGCCTTCGCGCTCGCTCATCCCAGCCTCGACGAGGTCTTCCTCGCCCTCACCGGGCACCGCGCGGAAACCGACACCGACACCGACGCCCACACCGACGCCCACGCCGACACCCATCAGGAGAAGACAGCATGACCACCACACCAGTTCCGCATGGTTCGGCGGGCCTGCCCGATCGCGCCCTCCGCGACGCCCTGGCGACCCGGCCACGACCACCTCGGACGGGCCCGCTGTCGGCGTCACTGACGCTCGCCTGGCGTGCCCTACTGAAGATCAAGCATGTCCCGGAACAGCTTGCGGACGCGATCATGATTCCAATCCTGTTCACCGTCATGTTCACGTACCTGTTCGGCGGCGCCATGGCCGGCTCGACCCACGAGTACCTCCAGTTCCTCCTTCCGGGCACGATGGTCTTCGCGGTGCTGCTCATCACCGTGTACGCGGGCGTGAACCTGAAGAACGACGTGACCAGGGGCATCGCCGACCGCTTCCGATCGATGCCGATCTGGCGGCCAGCCCTCCTGGTGGGCGGGTTGATCAGCGATGCCGGCCGTAATCTGCTGGCCGCCGGACTGGTCGTCGCCCTCGGGCTGGTCATGGGCTTCCGGCCGGCGGGCGGTGTGATCGGCGTGCTACTCGCGGTCGGGCTCGTCCTGGTGTTCGCCTTCGGCCTGTCCTGGGTCTGGGCGACGCTCGGGCTCGTCCTGCGCACGCCGAGCGCGATCAGCGCCGTGAGCTTCCTCGTCCAGTTTCCGCTCACCTTCGCGAGCAACGTCTTCGTCGATCCGCAGACGATGCCCGGTTGGCTGCGGACGTTCGTCAGGTTCAATCCGGTCAGCCAACTCGTGGAGGCGGTACGGGGGCTGATGAACGGCACGGCCCAGGCGAGTCGGATCGCTGCCGTACTTCTCGCCTCGGGCCTGCTCGTGGCGGTCTTCGCACCGTTGACCATGCGGCTGTACCGCAACCAGACCTGATCTGGACCAGAGGCGTCGACAATGATCCTTCCACCCGGGTCGGCGGCAGGCCAGGTGCCGGCCTCGGCTTCGGCTTCGGCAACTGTGCGTGGTACAGCCGGCGCCAGACGTTAGGGAGCACATCGTGGATTTTGTTGTCAGTTCAATCGGCACCGTACGCAACGACCGTACGGACAGTGCCCTGACCGACCACTGGGGAGAGGTGACCAGCACCATCGTGGTGGACGAGCGGTTCGGTGACGACTGCCTGCTCGGGCTGGCCGAGTTCTCCCACGTCGACGTCTTCTTCGTCTTCGACCGGACCACGGAACGGCCGGACTACCGGCCGCGGCGACCACGCGGCCGGGCAGACCTGCCAGAAGTGGGGGTGTTCGCCGACCGGGGACCACGCCGTCCCAACCGCATCGGCATGACCAGCTGCGCGATCACATCGGTCAAGGGCCGGGAACTCGGGGTGCGGGGACTCGACGCGATAACGGGCACGCCGGTCGTCGACCTCAAACCCACCATGGCCGAATTCCAGCCCACCGGTCTCCGACAGCCCGACTGGGTCGGTCGGCTCATGGCCGACTACTTCCTGCCGTAGCCTCCGTGCTGCTGTAGCTCCGGGCTGCCATGGCCCGTGCTGCCATGGCCCGTGCTGCCATGGCCCGTGCTGCCATGGCCCGTGCTGCGGTAGCCCCGCGCCGCGCTCCGCCGCGTCGGTGCCCCCCGGTCAGCCCGAACGCCTCCGCCGCCGCCAGGTCTCGACGACCTCGTCGACGTCGAAGGTGCGCAGGACCACCGGCGGTCCGTCGACCAGTCCCCGACGGGCCTGCCGGATCCGCTGGTTGAGTTCGGTGACGACGGCGCGTACAGACTGCTCGGACGACTCCCTCGCCAACCGCTCCGTCAGTTCCTCGGCCTCCTTGCGGATCTTCAGCGAGGTCGGCACGAGTCCGGTGAGGTTCTCCCGGCGTACCCACTCCCTGATCCACCAGTTCTCGTCGTCCGTGCCACCGTGCCCGGGCAGGGGGCGGCCGGCGCCGGGCAGGTTGTCGAACTCGCCCCGCTCCTGCGCCTCCCGGATCTGGCGCTCGACGCGGGATTCGTACCGGTCAGGCATCGGATGTCCTCCCTCGGCCGCACCGCCCGTAGCTTCGCCGCCCGCTGACGGGATGACCAGCTCGCGGGCTTGCGCGGCTCGGGCAGGCTCGTCGGTCCCGCGACGCGCGGGGGACCCAATTCTAGGTGCGGGATTCGGGCATTGGCCGCACGTGTGCGCCGGCACACCCGGGTCCGACCAGCGCGAGCCCCGACGGCGGCCGTCGATCCTGTGCCCGCGCTCAGCAAGGTGGTCGATCGCGGATCCGGCGTGTCATGCTGCACGAACCGGACCGACGGGAGTGCCCGTACGGCCCGGACGAGGCCCCCGGCAATCTGAGGAGTCGGAGCTGTGTCAGCCACCGGAACGGTGCGGGCGGCACCGGCGAGACGATCCCTGCGGCCAGTCCTGTTCACCCTGACGATTACCGCGATCTTGGCGCTGCTGTTCGGGGTGCCGTGGTGGACGCTGGTCGTCGCGGGCGCGCACTGGCCGACTTCCGTGACCGCCACCGGCACGATCGTCTTCGTCGCGGCGCTCGTGGCGTTCCCCGTGCTGATGTACCTCGGGCACGGCGGCCGGCACCAGGACTGGGCGGCCCGGACCGGCGACACCCTGCTCGGGGTGGTCTGGGTGCTCTTCGTCTGGTCTCTGCTCGGCAACCTGCTGCGGCTCGGACTGGCCGTCGGCGGCGTCGCTGACCCGGCCCGGTCCCGGATCACCGCCGCGACGGTCGCCGTCGTCACCGTCGGGCTGCTGCTCTGGGGGTACGCGGAGGCGATGCGGGTGCCCCGGGTCCGGCGGGTGGACGTGCGCGTCCGTCGGCTCGGTGCGGGCCTGGACGGCGTTCGGGTCGTCCTGCTCACCGACACCCACTACGGTCCGATCGACCGGGCTGGGTGGTCGTCCCGGGTCGTCGCGGCCGTCAACGAACTCGATCCCGACATCGTGTGCCACACCGGTGACATCGCCGACGGGACCGTCGCGCAACGGCGGGACCAGGCCGCACCGCTCGGTGAGGTCCGGGCCCGACTCGCCCGAACCTACGTCACCGGAAACCACGAGTATTTCGGCGAGGCCCAGGGCTGGCTCGACCACATGCGTCACCTCGGCTGGGAACCGCTGCACAACCGGCACGTCGTCGTGGAGCGGAACGGTGCCCGGCTCGTCGTCGCCGGTGTCGACGACGCGACCGCCGGAGCCTCGGGACGTCCCGGCCACCACGCCGACCATGCCGCCGCGCTCAGCGGTGCCGACCCCGACCTTCCGGTAATGCTGCTCGCACACCAGCCGAAGCAGATCGGCGCGGCGGTCGCGCACGGCATCGACCTGCAGATCTCCGGGCACACCCACGGCGGTCAGATCTGGCCGTTCAACTTCCTGGTACGCCTCGACCAACCAACGGTGCACGGCCTCACCCGGCACGGCGACCGGACCCAGTTGTACACGAGCCGGGGGACCGGTTTCTGGGGTCCACCGTTGCGGATCTTCGCGCCGAGCGAGATCACCGTGCTCACCCTGCGTGCGGGCTGACCGCCGGAGGAGGCGCCGTCAGGAGGTCAGGATCCCGTCTCGTGGTGCGGCGTGGTGACCGGCTTCGACTCGGGTGAGCCGTGCTGGCGGAGGAACACGCTGAGCACGACCAGGGCGCCGACGGCGAGGAACTCACTCTGCCAGTTCTGCATGGACTGGAACCAGAAGTCGCTGGTGCCCAGGAACTGCCAGGCGCTGATCGGAGCGGCGCCGCTCTCCAGCGCCTGTTGTTCGTTGTGCTCGGCGGTCCCGCCCAGGAGGTGCAGGACGAAGGAGGCGCCGAAGATCAGGAACAGGGCGATGGACAGGCTGTTGCGGTAGAGCACGAGCGCCACGCCGCCAACCCGTACCGGCCAGGGCGAGTCGCGCTTCGCGTTGCGGGCGTAATCCTCCGGCCGGTCCGTGTCCGGCTCGGGCTTGGACTCCGACGATCCGCGTTGCACCAGGTACGCGGTCAGCAGTACGTAGCCGCCCATCTGGAGGAACTCCGACTCCCAGTTCTCGAACACCGCCTCCGCGAAGTGGCCGGTGCCGAGATAGCTGAGGTATCCCTGTGGTGCGGCGCCGAACTGGGCCAGCTCCTCGTTGTGGGCGTGCCAGCCGAAGATGCTCTGTAGGACGAGGAAGACCAGGAAGGCTCCGAACATCGACACCGCCAGCGCGTTGTCCCGCAGCCAGTGATGCTCGGTCGCGGTCTTCCCGCCGTCCGCTGATGTCTCTTCCTCAACGAGTTGACGCCCCATCCGGAGGTCTCCTTTCAACAGGAGGTTTCGCTGTCCCCGACTCAAGGAGTCCCGTTCCCCGGCTACTCTCCGTTCCCTGTCTGGATCTGCGGAAAACCTGGTCAGAGCGGATGCGGTCCGGTGGTCGGGCTCGGTGCCCGACATGCCGACGTGGGGCGGCCGGGGAACGAGCGGTTCGCCGTACTGGCCGATCCGGAGGGGAACGGGTGCTGTCCGCCCGACCGGTTGCCCGGAGGGTATGACCCGGATGTCCGGGGCTTGTCCGGCCTCGGCCGCATTGCCGATATATAGATACTGATATATGTTTCCTGGCAGGATCCGACCGAGATGGGCGGACCTGGCGGAGGGAATGTGACCATGTTCGGTCCCGGCGGATCCACCCTGCGTCGACGCGCCGCCATCTTCGTGCTGGCGACGCTGTGCGGGTGGAGCCTCGCGCCGCAGCCGGCAGCATCCGCGGGGCAGGGGAGTGCCGCGGTTCCGGTCGGCAGCGGGAGCCGGACCGAGGCTGCCGCCGCTCCCGGCCTGTATGCCGGCGGAACGTTCACCAGGGCTGGCGGGGTCGCGGTCGACCACCTGGCGACCTGGAACGGCTCGGCCTGGTCGAGACCCGGTGGTTCGTCGACCGCCGGGCCGGACGGCTCGGTCACCGCCCTCACGGTGTACGACGGGGACCTGATCGCCGCAGGTAGTTTCCTGACCGCCGGTGGGGTGCGGGTGAACGGCATCGCCCGGTGGGACGGCACCGCCTGGTTCCCGTTGACCGGCTCGTCCGGTACCGGCGTGATGACGACGCCCCTCGACTTCGTCGACGCGCTGGCGGTGTTCGACGGTGACCTGATCGTGGCTGGACAGTTCCTCCGGGCCGGCGGCGTGACCGTCAACCACATCGCGCGATGGGACGGCAGCGAATGGTTTCCGCTGACCGGGTCCGGTGGCACCGGGGTGAACGTACCCTCCGTCTGGGACCTGGCCGTCCACGGCGGCGCGTTGATAGTCGGGGGCGGATTCACGCAGGCCGGCGGGACCGCCGCGAACGGGATCGCGCGCTGGACCGGCAGCGCCTGGTCGACCCTGGGCACCGGCTTCAACGGTGACGTGCTGGCGCTGACCGTCTTCGACGGGTCGCTGGTGGCGACCGGCGGGTTCACCCAGGCCGGCGGGTCCGCCGCCAACTACGTCGCCGAGTGGGACGGCAGCGCCTGGTCGCCCCTTGGCGCGGGGCTGGACGCGGAGGGTCGGGCGTTGACCGTCTATGGCGGATCGCTTGTCGTCGGCGGCACCTTCACCGAGGCGGGTGGGGCACCGGCGAACTACGTGGCACGGTGGAGCGGCAGCGCCTGGTCGGCGCTGGCCGGGCCGTCGGGTACCGGCACCGAGGACATCGTGGTGTCCCTGGCCGTCCATGGCGGCCGTCTGATCGCCGGTGGCTTCTTCGGCCGGGCGGGCGGCGTGGTGGTGAACCAGGTGGCCGGATGGGACGGTACCGCGTGGTCCCCGCTGGCCGGACCAGCGGGCGCCGGTACGGACGCCGGCGTGTACGCACTGCACACGGTCTGACCGGTCCCCGGCGGTCTGACCGGCTGCCGGTGGTCTGACCGGTTCCCCGGCGGGCTACCGGTCCCCGGTCGGCTACCGGGACGCCGGCGCGCTGTCCAGCATCCGCTCGGCGTACGCGTCGACGAGCTGCCGTTCGGCGGTGCGCAGGTAGGCGTCGAGCACCGCCGTGGCCCGTTCGACGTTCCCGGCCCGGATCAGCTCCAGCAGCTCGCGGTGCCGTTCGAGGTAGGGCTGGTGGAAGGTCTGCGGCGCGTCCATCACGTGGAAGGCGAGGCGGATCTCGGCCAGGGTCTGCCGCATGATCTCCTCGACCCGGGGGCTGGCGGCAAGACCGGCGATGGCCTGGTGGAACTGCATGTTGGCGGTCCCGACGTCGAACCACCGCTGCTCTGCCGCGGCCCGTTCACCCTCGGTCAGCGCCGCCTCGATCGCCTCCATCGCACCGGGGGAGCTGTTCCGGGCGTTGGCCACGGCCGCGCACTCCAGTACCCGCCGTACCCGGTAGATGTCGATGACGTCCTCGACGCCGAGCACCCGGACGAAGACGCCCCGGTTGAGTTCGTGCACGACGAGCCGCTCGTGCATCAGCAGCCGGAACGACTCCCGCAGCGTGTTGCGGGAGACGCCGAGCGCGGCGCCGATCATCTCCTCGGAGAGTCGGGTGCCCGGCAGCAGGGCACCCTCGGTGATCCGTGCACGCAGGACCTCCGCCACCCGTTGCGCCGTGCTCGCCCGACTGATCAACGCTCGGTCATCCTGCAGCTTCGCCAGCCACGTCACGCGATCATTGTCCTTCATTCGTCCGGGCCCACAATCGAGAGAAGGTCCATGCTTTGACGAGATTACAAGTCAACATGACCATTGACGGATTGTTCAACAGTCTGCGAGCCTGAACTCACGGCGCTCCACCGCACTCTTCCCCCCCGGGAGGCGCAATGTCGGTCATCCTCGATCTGAACAGTGACCTCGGCGAAGGCTTCGGAGTCTGGCAACTGGGCGACGACAAGGCCCTGCTCTCGATCGTGACCAGCGCCAACGTCGCGTGCGGGTTCCACGGTGGAGATCCGACGATCATGCGACGGGTCTGCGCCGAGGCGATCAGCCGGGACGTGTCGATCGGCGCCCACGTGGGTTACCGGGACCTGGCCGGCTTCGGCCGCCGGGCGATGGACATCGAACCCGACCGGCTCGCCGACGACGTGCTCTACCAACTGGCCGCGCTCGACGGGATCGCCCGGAGCGAGGGCGGTCGGGTCCGGTACGTCAAGCCGCACGGCGCGCTCTACAACCGGACCGTGACCGACCAGGCGCAGGCCGGCGCCGTCGTGGCCGCCGTCGCCGCGTACGACCCGAGTCTGCCGGTGCTCGGCCTGCCCGGCTCGCAACTGCTGCGTCAGGCCGACGAGGTGGGCCTCAAGACCGTGCGGGAAGCCTTCGCCGACCGTGGTTACCAGTCCGACGGCAGCCTGGCGAAACGCGGCAGTCCGGGCGCGGTGATCACCGATCCGGCGGTGGTGGCGAGACGCTGCGTCAAGATGGCGACGACCGGCCAGGTGACCGCCGTCGACGGTGGCGCGGTCGGGGTCCGGGCCCGGTCGCTCTGCGTACACGGAGACACGCCCGGCGCGGTGGAGCTGGCCCGCCAGGTGCGTACCGCCCTGCAGGACGCGGGCGTACAGCTCGGCACGTTCACCTAGCGATCACCCCGGATCGGTTCCCGTCGACCGGAGCAGCGACGCACCCGGCCGACGGTCACCGGCTCCCGCACCTTCATTGCCACCGCCCGATGCCGCGGGCGGACAGCACCAACCCCCAGTGAAGCGCCGGCTCCATCCCCCTGGTTGGGCCCGGACGGTCGGAACCGGCGCAGCTATCGAGGAAGGTCGAAGATCACCTTGCATGTGCAGAAGTTGACTGAGAGTGTACGTGGCCGAGCCAGGATGCTCGCCGCCACCGCCATCGGTGCCTCCCTGGTGCTGCTGCCCGGCGCCACCGGTGCCCAGGCCACGAGCCCGGCCGGGCACGCCGGACCGGCGGGGCAGTGCTACGACCGGACCGTCGCGACGACGTACGAGGAGACCCGCATCGACACGCCCGCGCTGCCGGGCGGCGTCCAGGTGCCGAGCCGGCTGGTCGAGGTCGGCGGCTTCGCCCCGTTCGTCGCGCGGCTCACCGCCGACCTGTGCGGGGTCCGGTCGGTCAGGGAGGCCGACAAGCTGCTCCAGACCCGAGGCGCCGAACTGTGGCGCACCGCCGTCGAACGGGCCCAGGGCAAGCGCTGGATGGGCAGCATCGAACGCTACGACGACCGGCCGCTCTACTGGTCGCGGCTGACCGGCACCCGCGACCTGCGGCAGTGGACCCCCCGGTTTCCGGTGACCGCCGCCGCCCGCGCCTCCCTGCTGAAGACCTTCGAGTACGCCTCCCGGGGCATCGCCTCGACGGACTTCTCATCGAGCCGGACGGTGACCAGGGTGCTGGTCAGCGGCTTCGACCCGTACCAGCTCAACGGCGAGATCCGGCGCTCCAACCCGTCCGGCGCCTCCGCCCTGCAACTCGACGGTCAGGAGTACCAGGTCGGCGCCCGTACGGTCCAGATCCAGGCGGTAATGCTGCCGGTGACCTGGAGCGGGTTCGATCTCGGCTACGTCGAGGACGCCTTCGGACCGCACCTGACCCGGAACAGCAGGGAGCGCGCCGACCTGATCATGACGATCAGCCAGGGCGGCCGGGCTCGGATGGCCATCGAGCAGTGGGCCGGTGCGTGGCGCGGCGGCAGCGCGGACAACAACAACGAGGGCACCCCCGAACTCGTTCCGCCGGTGACGAACTGGCCGCAACCGTCGACCAACCCCGAGTTCATCGAGACCACCCTGCCGTTCCAGCAGATGATCGACGCCGGAACGACCCCGTGGCCGACCGCGCTCAACCCGCGGATCTGCGAGTGGACCGGTAACACCCGGCCCGACCCGGCCAAGGTCTCCTGCCACGACAACGGCCCGTCCGCCGACGCGCAGGCGCAGGCGGGTGGCGGCGGCAACTACCTGTCCAACGAGAGCATGTACCGCTCGAACCGGCTGCGGCTCGCCCTCGGCGCGACCGACGTACCCGGGGGGCACCTGCACATCTCGTCGCTGGTGTACCCGCAGGACCCGCTGGCGATCATCGACGCTCCGTTCGCCGCCGACCGCGCGCAGACCATCGAGCAGACGGTCGCTCTGGTGAAGGCAGCCGGCGCCGCCGTCTCCTGACCGGCTCCGCCGCGCGGAACACGTCCGAACCAGCCCCGCCGCGCGGAACACGTCCGACCGGCCCCGGGTGACGGCAGACCCGGGCCCCGGCGGGCCACGTGATGGGAAGGGCCCCTTCCTATACAGAAAGCGATAAGAAGGGGCCCTTCCTTGCATTTCTTCCCAGCTCCGGTGCGGGCTGGCCGCCAGCAGAAAGGCCTGATCATGCGCAAGATCACAAGCATCACGGTCGCCGTTGTTCTCGCCGCCGGGCTCGCCGGCTGTGGCGGAGGAGACGACGCCGGTTCGACCGACGAGGTCAAGCTCGCCGGGCTGTGGCCGTTGAGTGGGCCGAACGCCACCCAGGGGACGGACGTGCTGCACGGCGCCGAACTCGCCGTGGACGTCATCAACAACGAGCATCCCGGGCTGGACCTGCCGCTCGGGCCGGGTAAGGGGCTGCCGGGGCTGGGCGACGCGCCGGTGAAGCTGATCACCGGCGACACCCAGGGCAAGCCCGAGATCGGTGCCGGCGAGGTTGACCGGCTGGTCACCACCGAGAAGGTCGCCGCCGTGATCGGCTCGTACCAGTCCGGTGTGACCCTGACGGCGAGCCAGCGGGCCGAACGGCTCGGGGTTCCGTTCGTGAACGAGGCCTCGTCGTCGGTCGCGCTCACCGAGCGGGGCCTGGAGTGGTTCTTCCGGACCGGACCGACCGACGAGACCTTCGCCCGGTCGATGTTCGACTACCTCAAGGCCCGGCAGGCCGGCGGCGACCAGATCCGGACGGTCGGCATCTTCCACAGCAACGACCAGTTCGGCAACGACGGCGCCGGAGTGACCGAGAAGGTCGCCGCCGAGGCCGGCCTGCCGGTCACGGTCAACGTCGCGTTCGACCCGACGGCGGCCGACCTGGGCTCCCAGGTGGCACAGGTGCGGAGCAAGAACCCGGACGTACTGTTCGTGCTCGCCTACACCGACGCGGCGATCAAGCTGATGAAGACGCTCGACCAGCTCGACTACTATCCGCCCGCGCTGCTCGCCTACGGCAGCGGCTTCGCCGACCCGGCGTTCGCCACCGGGCTGGGTCCGCTGGCCAACGGCGCGTCGAGTCGGGCGGCCTGGTCCAGCGAGATCGCCGCGAAGCGGCCGGCCGCGAAGACCGTGGCCGACCTGTTCCAGCAGCGGTACGGCGCTCCGATGACCGAGAACTCGGCGCGGGCCTTCACCGCCGTGCTGGCCCTGGCCCAGGCGATCGACACCGCCGGCTCGACCAAGCCGGCCGCGATCCGGGACGCGCTGCGGGGGCTGGACATCCCCGGCGAGAAGACGATCATGCCGTGGACCGGCATCAAGTTCGACGACAAGGGCCAGAACACCGGCGCCGCCGGAGTCGTCGAGCAGATGATCGAGGGAAAGTACCGGGTGGTCTTCCCGGCCGACCTCGCCTCCGTACCGCCGGTCTGGCCGATGAACAAGGCGCAGCGGTGAGTGGGCGCGGCGACGAGCGGAGCGGGGAGGGCGCATGAGCGACCTTCTTCAGTCGGTCGTCAACGGCCTGCTGATCGGCGCGGTCTTCGCGCTGGTGGCGGTCGGCCTGACCCTCATCTACGGCGTCATGGACGTGATCAACTTCGCGCACGGCGAGATGGTCATGCTCGGCATGTACACCTCGTTCTTCGCCTGGTCGGTGCTTGGCCTCGACCCGCTGTGGTCGATCCCGCTCGCCGGGGTGTCGATCGCCCTGACCGGCCTGCTGATGTACGTCGGCGCGGTCGGTCGGGTGCTCGGCAGGTCACCGCTGGCACAGGTGATCGTCACCTTCGGACTACAGGTGTTCCTCCGTGGCCTGGCCCAGTTCCTCTGGACACCGAACACCCGCACCATTCCCCGGCCCTGGGCCGCCGGACTGCGCTGGGAGATCGGGCCGGTGATCATCGGCGGACCGCAGGTCATCATGGCGGTCGGTGCGCTGCTGGCCACCGGCGCGGTGGCGTACTTCATGAACCGGACCCGGCTCGGCGGCGCCGTACGCGCCGCCGGCGAGGACCCGGCGGCGGCGTCACTGATGGGAATCGACCCCCGGAAGATGTACGCCCTGTGCTGGGTCGTCGCCGGCCTGGCCACCGGGGTCGCCGGAGCGCTGCTGATGAACTCGTACTCCGCGTCGCCGACCGCCGGGGTCAGCTTCGTCCTGATGGCCTTCGTGGTGGTCGCGTTCGGCGGGTTCGGCAGCATCACCGGGGCCGCCCTGGCCGGACTGCTGGTCGGAGTCGCCCAGGGAGTCGTCGGGCTGTACGCCCCGAGCTACACCCTCGCGGCGGCGCTGGCGCTGTATCTGGTGGTCGTCCTGGTACGACCGCAGGGACTGCTGGGGACCAGATGAGCCAATCACGAGAGGCAGGACGATGAGCGCGCCGACCGTACTGCACCGGCCGTCGCCGGCCCGGCTCCGAGCATTTCCGGTACGACGGCTGCCGTCCTGGACCACCGCTGTGGTGATCGTGGCAGCGCTGGCCGCGTACCCACTGGTCTTCGCCGACTCGGCGGCGCACAACATCGGCATCCTGGCGTTGACCTTCGGCATCGCGGCCACCGGATGGAACCTGCTCGGCGGCTACGCCGGACAGGTCTCCTTCGGGCACGCGCTGTACTTCGGCACCGGCGCCTACACCACCGCGCTGCTGGTCCGCGACGGCTGGTCGCCGTGGCTGGCGATCGCCCTCTCGCTGCCGCTGGCCGCGTTGTTCGCCGCCGCCGTCGGCTGGCCGTGCTTCCGGCTGCGGCACCACTACTACTCGATCGCGACCATCGCCGTCGCCGAGATCGTCTTCATCCTGGTCACCAACCTGCCCGGCCTCGGGCAGGCGAACGGCTGGGAGTTGCCGGTGGTCGAGCCGTCCCTGGCCAACCTGCAGTTCTCGCTGCTGGACAAGCGGCCGTACTACTACGTGGCGCTCGGCTTCTTCTGCGTCGCCGCGCTCGCCGTCTGGCTGTTCCTGCGGGGCCGGGCCGGAAACTACGTCCGGGCCATCCGCGACGACCAGGTCGCCGCGGCGGCGGTCGGGATCGACGTGCACCGGTACAAGCTGGCCGCCGCCGCCCTGTCCGGGGCGATCACCGCGCTGGCCGGCGGCTTCTACGTGATGTACGTCCTCTTCGTCGACCCGCCCTCGGGGCTCGGACTGGACCTCTCGGTGTCGTTCACCCTGATGGCCGTGCTCGGCGGGGTCGGCCGGTTCTGGGGGCCGCTGCTCGGTGCCTGGGTGCTGGTCTTCGTCCAGGACCTCACCCGGCAGGAGTTCTCCGGCAGCGGCCGATCGGTGGACCTGCTGCTCTACGGTGCGCTGATCGTCCTGGTGTCGATCACCGAGCCGGGCGGCCTGCTGGCCATCCTGCAACGGTTGTGGGCGCCGGTCGCCCGCCGACTGGGCCGGGCGTCCCGGACCGAAACCGACCCTGAGCCGGTCGAGTCTGCTGAGGTGAAGGCATGAGCGCGACGTTGTTGAAGGTCGACAACCTGTCCTGCCGGTTCGGTGGGCTGTGGGCCAACCGGGACGTCAGCTTCTCCGTCGAGCAGGGCGCCATCATGGGGCTGATCGGACCGAACGGCGCCGGCAAGAGCACGCTCTTCGCCATGGTGGCCGGCGCGCAGCGTCCCACCGCCGGCCGGTTGCACTTCGACGGCCGGGACGTCACCGGCTGGCCACCGCACGCCGCCGCCCGGGCCGGGGTCGGCCGCACCTTCCAACTGATGCGGGTCTTCGGCTCGATGAGCGTGCTGGACAACCTGACCACGGCGTCCTTCGTCCGGCATTCCCGGTTGCGGGACGCCCGGCGGCGGGCCCGGGAGGTCGCCGAACTGGCCGGACTGGTACCGGTACTGGACTCGCCGGCCGCGTCGCTCACCGCGGCCTGGAAGAAGCGGCTGGAGATGGGACGGGCGCTCGCCACCGACCCGAAGTTGCTGCTGCTCGACGAGGTGCTCTCCGGACTGACGCCCACCGAGGCGCGCGAGGCGGTGGAGATCGTCCGCACCATCAACCGTGGCGGCGTCACCATCCTGATGGTGGAACACGTAATGGAGGTCATCATGCCGCTCTGCCACCGGCTGGTCGTACTGCACTACGGGCAGAAGATCAGTGAGGGCGCGCCGGAGCAGGTCGCGCACGACCCGGCCGTGGTCGAGGCGTACCTCGGAAAGGCCCTGTAGATGTTGACCGTGAGCGATCTCCATGTGGACTACGCCGGGGTCGTCGCGCTGCGCGGCGTGGACCTGCGGGTCGAACCCGGCGAGCTGGTGGCGCTGGTCGGCGCGAACGGGGCCGGCAAGAGCACGCTGCTGGCGGCCGTATCCGGGCTGCACCGACCGGTACGCGGCACGGTGACCTTCCTCGACGAGGAGGTCGGCAGGCTGCCGGCGTACCGGATCGCCCGCCGGGGTGCGGTGCTGGTGCCGGAGGGGCGGCGGCTGTTCGGGCACCAGACCGTCCTGCAGAACCTGCTGCTCGGCGGCTATCACCGGACCTCGGCGGAGCGGGAGGCGGACCTGTCCCGGGTGTACGAACTCTTCCCGATCCTCGCCGAGCGGTCCGGTCAGCGTGCCGGCACCCTCTCCGGGGGTGAGCAGCAGATGGTGGCGCTGGGCAGGGCGCTGATGAGTCGACCGAAGCTGCTGATGCTCGACGAACCGTCGCTCGGCATCTCACCCAAGTTCACCAGGATGATTTTCGAGGTGCTGGCCGAGATCCGCCGGGCCGGCACCACCATCCTGCTGGTAGAGCAGAACCTGCGGGCCGCGCTGGAGCTGGCCGACCGGGCGTACGTGCTCCAGACCGGCGAGGTGGTGATGTCCGGCCCGGCCGACGAACTCGCCTCCTCCGACGAGGTACGGCGCTCGTACCTCGGGCTGTGAGCCGCGTCGACGAGGGATGGGCGGCGGTGCGGATCATCCCGGTGGGCCTGCGTGCGCTGCTGGTCGAGGTGCCGGAGCCGGCGTACGCCCACGCGCTGGTCGCCGAACTCGACCGGCGGCGGGAACGCGGTGAACTGCCCGGCGTCGAGGACGTCGTACCCGGCGAACGCACCGTGCTGGTCGACGGGCTCGACGATCCGGCGGGCCTGGCGGCGCAACTCGCCACCTGGCGGCCGACGTCGGCCCGCCTGCCGGACGGCCCGCTGGTCGAGGTGCCGGTCCGGTACGACGGTGCCGACCTCGCGGAGGTCGCCCGGAGATGGCAGGTTCGCGAGGAGGACGTCGGACGGATCCACAGCGCCCCGGAGTACCGGGTCGCGTTCTGCGGCTTCGCGCCCGGCTTCGGTTACCTCACCGGACTGCCCGAGCGCTACCACCTGCCCCGGCGGGCGGTGCCCCGGACCAGGGTGCCGGCCGGGTCGGTCGCGCTGGCCGGTGGCTACGCCGGGATCTACCCACGGGACTCGCCGGGCGGCTGGCAGCTGCTCGGCCGTACCGACCTGGTGCTCTTCGATCCGGGCCGGAACCCGGTCGCCCTGCTCACCCCCGGCACCCGGGTCCGGTTCCGGGACGTCGACGCTCCCGAGGACGCCGATCGGGACGTCAGCGGATGAGCACCGGACGATTCGTCGAGGTGGTCCGGTCCGGCGCGCTCAGCACCGTGCAGGACCTCGGCCGCCCCGGGCACGCCCACCTCGGCGTACCGCGGTCGGGAGCGCTCGACCTTCCGGCGCACCTGCTGGCGAACCGGCTGGTCGGCAATCCCGCGGACGCGGCGACGATCGAGACGACGATCACCGGAGTCTCGCTGCGGGTCGGTCAGGCCGCCACCGTCGCGGTCACCGGGGCGTGGGCACCGGTGACCGTCGACGGCCGCCCGGCGGGCTGGTCGGCGCCGGTGTCGGTGCCGGCGGGCGCGCGCGTCGACGTGGCCACCGCGAAGCGTGGCCTCCGCAGCTACCTCGCCTTCTCCGGCGGTATCGCGGTTGCGCCGGTGCTCGGTAGCAGGTCGACCGACCTGCTCTCCGGACTCGGACCGGCCCCGCTCGCGGTCGGTGACCGGCTGCCGCTGGGCGAGGTTGCCGGGCCGCCGGCTCCGGTCGACGTCGCCCCGACCGGGACGCTGACCGAGGAGACGACCCTGCGGGTCGTGCTCGGCCCGCGCGCCGACTGGTTCACCGACGACGCGCCGGGGATTCTCGCCGGGCCCGGATACCGGGTGTCCACCCTGAGCAACCGGGTGGGGATGCGCCTGGAGGGACCCGCGCTGCCCCGGCGGATCGGCGGGGAACTGCGCAGCGAGGGGGTGGTGCTCGGAGCGGTGCAGGTGCCCGCCGCCGGCACCCCGGTCATCTTCCTGGCCGACCATCCGACGATGGGCGGGTACCCGGTGATCGGCGTGGTGCACCCGGACGACCTCCCACTGGCCGCCCAGGCCGCACCCGGCACCCCGATCCGGTTCCGGATCGTCGAGGGTGTGCGGAGGGGGCCCTTCTTATACAGAAAACGATAAGCGAGGGCCCTTCCTTACATTGGTGGGGCACGTCCGGGTGGACGTGCCGCGAAAGGAGCACTCGATGAACGGAACCATCCGGCCCGGCTTCCACCTCGCGATCCCGGTCGACGACCTGGAGCGGGCCCGCGCCTTCTACGGAGGCGTGCTCGGGCTCGCCGAGGGCCGGTCGTCGGACGCCTGGGTGGACTGGAACTTCTACGGCCACCAGATGGTGACCCACGTCGTACCGGCGGCGCGGCAGGCGGACGCGGGCAACAACCCGGTCGACGGGCACGACGTACCGGTGCCGCACTTCGGGCTCATCCTCTCCGTCGACGACTTCCACGCCCTGGCCGACCGGCTCCGATCCGGCGGCGGGGAGTTCGTGATCGAGCCCTATCTCCGGTTCGCCGGGGAGCCGGGGGAGCAGTGGACGATGTTCTTCCGCGACCCGGCCGGCAACGCCCTGGAGTTCAAGGCCTTCCGTGACGAGTCGCAGATCTTCGCCAGGTGAAGCCGTCCGGCGCCGCCGACGCCTCGCCGGATGGACGGACGGATCGCCGAGATCGGGGCCCGGGTGCGTCCCGGCCAATCCTGACCGGCCGGGACGCACCCGGGGTTACCTGATTCGGTGACCTCCTTCGAGGTGATCACCAGGGGGCGGGTCGGTGTCGACCTCCATCCGTACACATGGCCAGGGCCGACTCCGGACCTGCCCTGGGATCAGTGGTGGTCGGCCGCTGCGGCGCGCGGCAGCAGCGGCAGGCACAGTCCGCACAGCACGATCACGCCGAGCACTCCGAGCAGCGTGAGAAGCAGGCCGGAACGCGCGCCGTGGACGGCGCCGACGGTGAGGAAGAGCGTCGAGACGACGGCCGAGCCGACGGCGTTGACGATCTGTTGTACGGCGTTGAGGGTTCCGCTGGCGCTGCCGGTCTGCTCCTCGTCGACGTCGCCGAGCGTGACCGCGAAGAGCGAGCCGAAGCAGCAGCCCATGCCCAGTCCGCAGAGGAACAGGGGCACGGTGAAGAGCCAGGCTGGTGCCTTGGCACCGACGATGGCGAGGTAGCCGAGCACACCGGTACCGGTCAGCGCGAGCCCGACCGTGACCAGGCGACGACCGAGCCGGACGATGGCGCCGCGGGCCGAGAACGAGGCGATGATGATGCCGACGGAGAGCGGCAACATGATCTCCGAGGTCCGCAGCGGCGCGAGCCGCAGCCCCGATTGCAGGTAGAGCGACGTGACGTAGAGCAGGCCCGCGACGGCCGCGAAGAAGAGCGACGAGACCAGGAGGCCGGCGACGAAGCCCCGGTTACGGAACAGCGCGGGCGCCAGTAGCGGGTTCCCGCCACGGAGCTGGTGCCGGGAGAAGAGGGCCAGCAGGGCGAGGCCGGCGACGATCGCGAACACCGGCAGCGGAGTCCAGCCGCCGTCGGCGCTCTGGATCAGCCCGCCGAGCATCCCGAGCACGCCGAGCATCAGCAACAGCGTCGCCAGCGGATCGATCGCGACCGCCCGCCGCCCGCGGTCCGCCGGCAGCACCCTGGCCGCGATCAGGAGCACGACGAGCGCGAGTAGGAGGTTGGCGGCGAAGACACCGCGCCAGCCGAGGCCGAGCGGGTCCGCCTCGATCAGCAGCCCGGCGACGACCGGCCCGCTGATCGAGCCCACCGCCATGAGCGGGCCGAAGAGTCCGAACACGCGACCGAGTTCGGTACGCGGAAAGGCGCGGAGCAGGATGCTGAAGCCCTGCGGGATCAGCAGGGCACCGAACGCGCCCTGCAGGAGACGAGCTCCGATGATCGATGCGGAATCCCAGGCGAGCGCGCAGAGCAGCGATGCGGCGCCGAATCCGGCGATGCCGAGGAGGAACGACCGGCGGTAGCCGTACCGGTCGCCGATTCGGCCGCCGACCACCAGGATCGAGCCGAGCGCGAGGGCGTACGTCGAGCCGAGCCAGGGCGTCAGCGAGACCGGAGCGTGCAGGTCCCGTACGACGGACGGGGCGGCGATGTTGGTGACCGTGGTGCTGAGCAGATCGAGGATGTCCGCGACCAGGATGACGGCGAAGATCCACCATCGGAGGGCGGAACGGATGGGGGTGCTGATTTCGGGCATGACGCAGCACTCTCTCTAAGAGCTAGAGATCAGACGCCATCGCTGGGGATGACGCCGTGCTGGCCGGAAGTCCCGACACGGATACGCCTCAGGGCGTAACTCGCTGCACCTTACGGTGATCAGGTTAGCAGGCCGCCCGAGGTGTGCTGAAACGCCGCCGCGCGGGCCCCTACGCGGTTCAGGTACCGGCGGCGCCCTCGGTCAGGTCGGTCACCGCCACGTTCGGCGACGGCCCCGCGACCCGGCTGATCCGTCCCCATTCCCGGGTCGCGGCCGGCTCCCACCTGGAGTGTTGGCGATGGAAGAGCCGGGCGGCGCGGGCACCGATCCACCGATCGGGGAGCAGTTCCCCGGGCAGCCCGGGATCGATCAGCGGTAGGCGACGCCAGGCGTGTACGAGCCGGGTGAAGCGGGCGATCGGATCGTCGGTGGGTTGTCGCGTGAACTCGGCGACGAACGCCTCGTAGGCCCGCTCGATCTCGTCGAGGTCCCATGCCTGGCGGACCAGGCTCGGCAGGTCGGTGCCCGCGAGATATTCGGAGAGGAAGATCTGTGCGTGTTCGGTCACCCCGGCTTCCTGGAGGACGAACTCGGCCTCCTTGACCCGGCCGGTGTGGGTGCTGATCCAGACTCCGGGTGCGGGCCTGCCGAAGCCTGCCCAGCCCAGCCGGGTCTGTAGCACGTGCCGCCCGGTCCGGTTGCTCTCCGGTATCCGGACGAGCAGGAGCAGCCACCGGCGGTCCCAGTCCGGTTGGGTGGCGGTGAAACCGAGGATTCGGCTGGCACCCATGTCGAGGAACTGCTCGAACGCCGGGCTGAGTCGCCACCACGTGTACCGTCCGGCGCGGCTGGGGATGAGCCAACCGTCCGCCGAGGCGCGCACCAGGGCCTGTCGGCAGGCCGCCTCCGCGACGCCGAGCCGGCCCAGCGCGTCGATGAACGCCGACGTCGGCGCGGGTTGCCTGGCCGGGCGGGCGTAGTCGCCGAGGACGGTGATCAGCAGTCCTCGGACCCCGCCGGTGCCGGCCGCGTACCGCCGGGACAGGACGAACCTCTCCCGGGACGCGTTGCCGAAGGGGCCGGGCGGGAGGCGGCTGTCTGGTGGTTCAGCCATGCCCGGATCGGTGGTCGGCCGTCCAGGGGTGACCAGGATCAGGATGCATCCGGGGATTGTATTGCCCTCGGTGGACCTCCAGGCGACGAGGCATTGAGGCGGAACTCGTTACTGAATCGACGTGTGACGTTCTCCCGACGGTGATGCTATGCATCTTCGACAGTGTCGTGGGCTTCGTACCTGTTCAGGCGGTCGGCTCTGTTCGGTCGGTGATTGGGATTAGACTAATAAGTTGACTGACGACATGAGTCTGTCACATGATTGCAGCGACAGGCGTCGATGTGACGTGTGCAGGATCGTTGGGAGGACGAGCATGGCTCTTCGTACCCGCATGGCCGCGGCCGGTGCCGCGGTCACCACGGCGTTGGCCGTGATCTCAACCCCGCTGCGGAGGTGTGGGGGCGGGGCGATGCGCCGCCCCCGGCTCCGCGTGCTCGTCGCGGTCGCCGTGCCGGTGGCGTTAGCCGCCACCGGCAGCGTCGTCTCGGCGACCGCGCACGCGGCAGCCGCCGGTTGCCGGGTGAACTATGCGGTGAGTTCCCAGTGGCAGGGTGGCTTCGGCGCCAACATCAGCCTGACCAACCTGGGTGATCCGATCACCAACTGGATGTTGACCTGGTCGTTCGGTGCCGGCCAGCAGGTGACCCAGGCATGGAATGCCACGGTCACCCAGAGCGGGTCACAGGTCAGCGCCCGCAACGTGGGCTGGAACGGCAACCTCGGCACCAACACCAGTACGACCTTCGGATTCAACGGCTCGTGGAACAACAGCAGCAACCCGGCACCGTCCAGCTTCGCGCTCAACGGTGTGACCTGCAACGGTACGAGCCAACCGGGACCGACGGGAACGCCCACGTCCGGCCCCACCCCGACGCCGCCGAGTCCGACCACGGGTCCGACCGGCGGCCCCCAGCCGGCGAACTCGATGGGCTTCATCGGCTGCTCGATGGCGGAGAACGTCGCGCAGGGGTATGTCGCGATCGGCGGCCGGCGCATCTGGGGCCCGTACGGGACCGGCGGCATGGTCGTGCAGTCGTGGACGGACACCAATTCCAGCTCGTGGCGGCTGTTCGACCAGCAGGCGAGCCGGTACGGAAGGCCGACGGCGGTGTGGGTGCAGATCTGCATCTTCTCCCAGAACGGAGCGACCTACGACGAGGTCAGGCGACTCATCGCCAACGCCCGTCAGCACGCTGCCCCCGGAGCGACGATCTACATCTCCGGTCAGCCGCTCTACGATGCCGGCCAGAGCTGCTTCCTGGCCGGGGCCAACGGTCCACAGTTGACCGACAGCCTCGCCCGGCAGGCGGCCGCCGACACGACGCAGAACGTGACCTACCCTGGGACGTTCCGGCTACGGAGCAACGAGGTGTCGGACGGCTGCCACGCCAACTCGGCCGGACAGTCGTCGCTCGGCAGGCAGGCCCAGGCGTACTGGGGCTGAGTACGGAACCGGGCCGGCTGCCGCTTGCCGTCAGTCGCAGCCGACCCCGGTGCCGTCGTCGGCCGGCGCCGCCGTCTCGTACGAGGTGATCGCGGCGACCTTGGCGGCGGACGCCGACGACGCGTCGAAGCGGTAGCCCAGCCACTCCCGGGCCAGGCGCCGGGCCAGCTCCAGCCCGATCACCCGCTGCCCCATCGCCAGCACCTGGGCGTCGTTGCTGAGCACGGCGCGTTCCACGGAGAAGCCGTCGTGGGCGGTCACCGCCCGGATGCCCGGCACCTTGTTGGCCGCGATCGCCATGCCGAGGCCGGTGCCGCAGATCAGCAGCGCCCGGTCCGCCCGGCCCTGCGCGACCAGCCGGGCGGCGGCCACCGCCACGTGCGGGTACGCCGTCGTGTCGTCCCGGCCCACGCCGACGTCCTCGACCGAGGCGACCCGGTCGTCCGCCTCCAGATCGGCGCGGAGTACCTCCTTGTAGTGCAGGCCCGCGTCGTCGCAGCCGACGACGACGCGCAGCCGTTCGGGGCTCATCTCCCTGACCTCCCGTCCACCGTGGACACCTCCGGTCTGTTCGCTGCGTGCCGCTCGAATGCCGTCGCCACGGTGCGGAGGCAGAGCGCCAGCGACACGGCGCCGGGGTCCGGGGTACCGACGCTCCGCTCGGCCAGCGGACGGGCCCGGCCGATCCTGGGCCGCAGTCCGGCGGTGGCGTCCGCCGCCCGGTCGGCCACCTCGGCCGCCTGCTGCCAGGCCGCCCCGAGCGGCGTGCCGGACCCGGCGGCGGTGTCGAGGGCGTCGTGGAACGGCATCAGGGCGTCGAGCAGCGTCTTGTCGCCGGGCTCGGCACCACCCAGTCCCTGCACGGTCTCGATCGCGGCCCAGACCGCGGCCCGGACCTCGGCCGTACCGAGCGGGCTGCGCTCGTCGCCCAGTTGCTCGCCGGCCGAGCGGAGGGCCGCACCCCACAGCACTCCGGAGGTGCCGCCGGCCCGGGCCGCCCAGGCGTCTCCGGCCGCGCCGAGCACCGACGCGACGCCGCCTCCACCGTCGACCGTACCCCTGGCGGCCTCGGCGGCGGCCCGCACGCCACGCAGCATGCCACGCCCGTGGTCACCGTCACCGGCCACCGCGTCCAGCCGACCCAGCTCGTCCTCGGCGGCCGCGATCGCCTCGGCGACCTCCGCGAACACCTCGGCGACGGACCGGCCGTACGCCCGGGACTCCGAACTGCTCCGCGCCGTCCCGGCGCCGTCGTTCGCGGTGTCGGCGACCACCTGCCCGCCGTTCGCGGAGCCGGCGACCACCTGCCCGCTGCTGTCGGAGTCGGAGCCGGTCGCGGCCCGATCCGTCCCGTCGGCGATGGGCGCGGCCCGGTGCGGGTTCTTCCGGTACGCCGGAGTGTCGGCCGGCGCGCACCAGAAGCCCTCCAACTCCTCGTCCAGCCAGCAGAGGGTCAGCGAGCAGCCGGCCATGTCCAGGCTGGTGACCAGCTCGCCGACCTCGGGGTCGACCACCTCGAGCCCGGCCCGGGAGAGTTCCTCGGCGACCGTCTTCCAGACGACGAACAGCTCCTCGTACTTCGTGGCCCCCAGACCGTTGAGGATGGCGGCGACGCGGTGGCCGGCGCCCTCCGGCCGCTCGGCGAGGACGCCACGGGCCAGCACCCGGGCGAGTTCCGAGGCGGTCGGCAGGTCGTCGGAGGAGACCCCGGGCTCGCCGTGGATGCCCAGCCCGAGCCCCATGGTGCCGGCCGGCACGGTGAACAGCGGATGATCCTGGCCGGGCAGGGTGCAGCCGGCGAACGCGACGCCGAGCGACCGGGTCAGCGCGTTGGTGGCCTGGGCGACCCGTTCGACCTCGGCCAACGGGTAGCCGGCTTCGGCCGCCGCGGCGGCGGTCTTGAAGACCACGAAGTCACCGGCGATGCCTCGGCGCTTGTCCGCCTCGGCCGGAACGGCGCTGGCGATGTCGTCGGTGACCAGCACGGTCCGGGTGTCGATACCCTCCGCCCGCAGCCGCTGCTGGGCCAGCCCGAAGTTCATCACGTCCCCGGCGTAGTTGCCGAAGAGGAAGAGCACCCCGCCGCCGTTGTCGGCGGCCCGGGCCACCTCGTACGCCTGCTGCGCCGAGGGGGAGGTGAAGATGTTGCCCACCACGGCGCCGTCGGCGAAGCCGGGCCCGACCACGCCGCAGAACGCCGGATAGTGTCCGGATCCGCCGCCGACCACCACCGCGACCTTTCCGGCGCGGGTGGCCCCGGCCCGGACCACGCCGCCGTCGACGCCCCGGACGTAGCGGCGGTGCAGGTCGAGGAAGCCGGCGAGCATGTCCTCGGTGAACGAGGCGGGATCGTCGTACAGGCGGGTCATCGGCCAGCTCCTCCGGTCGGCGGG
Source organism: Plantactinospora alkalitolerans (assembly GCF_015690345.1). Classification (GTDB taxonomy): domain Bacteria; phylum Actinomycetota; class Actinomycetes; order Mycobacteriales; family Micromonosporaceae; genus Plantactinospora; species Plantactinospora alkalitolerans. The sequence continues at coordinate 28,557 of NZ_JADPUN010000115.1, forward strand.
TCGGAGCGTTCCGACCCGGCTGTCCCGTCCTCCGGCGCCAGCAGCGTGACGACCTTCGAATCGTCCTCGGCCGCCATGCCCTGGCGCATTGCCAGGGTGTAGAGCTGGGTGGCGGCGGCCGCGACCGGTGTCGGCACTCCCGCCGCCGAGGCGACCCGGCCGACGATGTGCATGTCCTTGCTGATCACGTCCAACCGGGACCGCAACTCGACGTCCCCAGTGTACGCCCGTGCCATCCGTGGGCCTCGATCCGCCAGCATGAACGAGGCCGCCGCGCCCGAGCCGAGTACCTCGACCACGGTGTCGAGATCGAGGCCGAGCGCGCGGGCCAGCGCCAACGCCTCGGCCGCGGCGGCGGTGTGGATGCCGCAGAGCAGTTGGTTCACCGTCTTCATGGTCTGGCCGTCGCCCGGGTGCGGGCCGACGACGTGCACGCTGGAGGCCAGCAGGTCGAGCACCCGGCGGCCGCGCGCGAGCGCCCGGTCCGTCGCGCCGACCATGATCAGCAGGTCGCCGGTGCCGGCCCGGACCGGTCCGCCGCTCACCGGCGCGTCGACCAGGTCGATCTGCCGTTCGGCCAGTGCCGCCGCGACCGTCTTCGCCGCCTCCGGGCCGACGGTGCTGGTCAGCACGACCACGGCACCCGGCCGCAGGGTGTCGATGGCGCCGTCGTCGCCGAACAGCGCGGCCCGGAGCTGGGCCTCGTCGCGGACGGCGAGCACCACGACGTCGGCCGTCCGGCACGCCAGCGCCGGACTTCCCGCCCCGACCGCGCCGCCGGAGACGGCGAGTTCGCGCCGCTCGGCGGAGATGTCGAAGGCCCACACCGGCAGTTCGGTGCTGAGCCGGAGCGCCATCGGCAGCCCCATCGCGCCCAGACCGAGGACGGCGACGGTCGGCGGGGTCGGTTCGTTCGGTGGTCCGTGCCGGGTCACGGTGCCTCCTTCGGGGGCAGGATCGACGCGAGGTAGCGGCGGTTCGTGGACATCACGCCGAGCCCGTCCCCGCCGTACTGTTCCAGGCAGAACGCCCCGCTGAAGCCGTACGCGACGGCGGAGCGGACCGCCCGGCGGTAGTTGATGACGCCCAGTTCCATCGAGGTCGGCGTGCTGAGCACCGCGCCGGTCGTACCATCCTCGAACCGGTGATAGTTCTTGACGTGCCAGTAGTTCGTCAACGGCAGGCACTTGTCGAGCATCACCTCGATCGGCTCGATCGGCCGGTGCAACCGGACCAGGTTGCCGAGGTCGGGGTTGAGTCCGACGTTCGGATGCCCGATCTCCTCGATCAGCCGGACGGCGGAGTCGGCGGTGCCGAGCAGGGTGTCCTCGTACATCTCCAGGGAGAGGGCGACGCCGACCTCGGCGGCGTGCCGGCCCAGTTCGCGTAGCCGGGACGCGGCCAGCTGGCGGGTTTCCGGATCGTCCGCGTCGCGTGGCCCGTCCACGGTCCAGAACCACAGCACCTCGCGCTGCCGGGCGGTCAGCGGACGGTGCAGGCCGACGCTCAGCACCGAGCAGCCGAGCGCCGCCGCCGCGTCGATCGACCGGTGGCTGTAGTCGAGGTTCTCCACCCCCGTCACCGGGTCGATGACGCTGCGCCGGATCACCGAGATCGCCTCGGCCCGCAGCCCGGCCGCGCGGACCGCCTCGCCCAGTTCGGTCAGCCGGGCGGGGGAGAGGTCACCGGCCCGGACCCACGAGTCCGTCAGGTCGACCTCGGTGAAGCCCTCGGCCGCCACCTCGGCGAGAATGTCCCGCCAGGTCTGCGCCGGGGCGTCCTGCACCGGCACGCCGGGCCGGAGTTCGGCCGGAAACGGCAGCATGGCCGCCGCCAGCGGCCAGCCGGAGTCAGCCGTCGGCATGGTGCCTCCTCGGTTCGTCAGTCAACAGGTCGGTCATGCCGGCCCGTTCGGCCAGCCGGGCACATCCGGCCACGTCCCGCTCGCCGTCCGCGACGAGAACGTCGTAGCGTAGGCGCAGCTCGGTGCGGGGCGCGAAGGCGTACTCCCGGTCGAAGAACGGGGCCGGGCCGAGGCAGGCGTACGGCTCGGTGCGGACGAACCAGCGGGTCCGGCCGCCGACGTTCGCCGGGTCGTCCCGGAAGACCAGGGTGGAGGTCAGCGCGGCGGGCGGTCCGAGGCCGTCGTGCCGGCCCACGAAACCCATCCACGGCCCGCGCCAGCCCATGAGTTCGTCGGCACCCGGGCCGTCCTCGGTCAACACCTGTCCGCCGATGAACGAGCGGGGGCCGTGCCAGAACAGTCCGCCGTAGCCGGCGTTCTCCCGACCCTGGGTGGTCGGGCTGCCGACCGTGATCACCTCGTCGGTGTCGTTGCGGAGCACGGTCTCGAACTGGAGTCGCCAGGTGCTCAGGTTGGCCCACACGGCCACGGCCAGCCGACGCCGCTCGGAGACGACCGGGCTGCCGTCCGGACCGACCCAGCGGAGCCGTTCGACCAGGCGTACGGCGTCGGCGTCGCGGCGCAGCGCCGGGAAGTCGACGTGCGCGACGAGCCCGAGATTGTCCAGCGACCGGTAGCCCTGACCCCGTACGTACGTCGACCCGCCCCAGAAGTTGTACGGCCCGAAGTTGGAGACGCCGAAGCAGAGCCCCTTGTGCCACAGGTGGTTGTGCGGGCGGTACAGGCTGACCACGTTGCCGGCGAGGGTCCGCATCGGGTGCAGGTAGGGCCTCGGGGACTCGGCCCGGGGCTCCTCCGGCGTGTAGACGTAGTCGAACAGTTCCGTGCCGTGCCAACCGACCCGGACCGAGCGGCCGACGTCGTGCGTGACGGTCAGTCCGCTGCTGGGCCGTGTCGTCGTCGCCCCGGAGTCCGCCCGCCCGGGAAGCGCGGAGGGCAGCTCGGCGGGCGCGGTGGCGGGCGCCGGTACGGCGACAGCCGGGGCTGAGAGGTTCACCATCGGGGTCCGTTGCCTTCCATCTTCCGGTAGAACGGTGAATCGGTGGAGAGTTCGTCCGGCCGGACGGCGCTGCGGGTGAACGCCGAGGCGTACACCCCGGCGACGAGCTGCATCGTCCGCCGGCTCTCGGTGGAGGTCACCGGTGCCGGCGTACCCGTCCGGAGGCTCCGCAGCACCTCGGCGAACTGCGCGCGGTGTGCACTGCGTACCCCGGAGGCGCCGCTGTGCCAGGCCCCCATCACCTCGTCGGCGAACTCCGGCGCGGGGGTGATCCGCCAGTCGTCGTCGCCGTAGCCGTACAGGTGGGTCAGCTCCACCGTGGCCCGTTCGAAGTCGAAGCGCAGGTAGCTCTCCTCGCGGATCGACAGCATGCTGTTCACCACGCTGGCCGCCGCGCCGCCCGCGAAGCTGACGTGGGCCATGCTCAGATCCTCGGTGTCCATCCGCCGGGCCTGCTGCCGGGCGACGGCGGAGACCTCGGTCCAGTCGCCGAGGATCGCGCAGAGCAGGTCCATCTGGTGGATACCGTGTCCCATGGTCGGCCCGCCGCCCTCGGTGTCCCAGCGGCCCCGCCACTCGACGTCGAAGTAGGCCTGGTTCCGGAACCAGGTGGTGTGACAGATCGCCAGCAGCGGTCGACCCAGTACCCCGGAGTCGAGCATGGCGCGCAGCCGTATCGCGCCGGTGCCGAACCGGTGCTGGAAGACGGTGGCCAGCGCCGCCCCGTGCTTCCGCTCGGCCTCGATCAGGTTGTCGAACTCGGCCAGGCTCAGCGCCGGCGGCTTCTCGACCAGTACGTTGCTGCCCGCCTCCAGGCAGGCCAGTGCCAGGTCGTGGTGGGTGCCGGGCGGGGTGCAGATGTGCACCAGGTCGGGCTGTTCCTTCTCCAGGAGGCTGGTCAGATCAGGGTGCCGGGCCGGTACGTCGTACCGGTCGCAGAACGCCGACAGCCGGTCGACGTCGACGTCGACGGCACCGACCAGGCGTACGCCGTCGCCCAGGCCGCGCAGTGAATCGGCGTGGATTCGCGCGATGTTTCCGGTTCCGACGATCGCGGCACGGATGGGTTCCACAGAGGCTCCTTCGACGGTTGCGGGGCGGCGCTATCCGCGTCCGGCACGGAGGGGGTCGTACGGGGAGAGGTAGCCGCACATGCCCAGGGTCGTCCGGTCGGGCCGGGCGATCCGGGAGACGGCGGCGGCGGCCAGGTGGCTGTGGTCGCCGCGCCGGAGGGCGTCGATCTGTTCCCCGGTCTGTCGGCTCACGGCGACCGGCCCGGATTCCCAGCGGGCCTGCCAGGCGTCCAGTTGCGGCCCCGCCAGGGCGGTGGCCGCCGTGTAGAACTCGTCGAGCGCGGCGGTGTCTCCGGCCTCGTACCTGCGACGGAGTTCGGTGAACCCCTCGATCGCGAGGTCCCGGCGGGCCCGGGCCCGGTCGGCGGACGGCGACCCGGCGCCGCCCGGCCCGGTCAGCGAGACCGCCCGCCGGTACGTCGGCAGATCCACCAGGTGTGCCGGTGGCACGGTGAGTACGGCGTCGCCGGCCTCCGGCAGTCCGCTGTTCTGCATCACCACGACGACCTGTAGCGCGCCGTCGTCGTTCACGGCCCGGTGGATGGTGCCGGGCGTGAACCAGACCACGTCGCCCGGGGTCAGCGTCGACTCCTCGAACCCCTGCGGCGTCAGCGTCTGTAACCGGCCCCGGCCGGCGACGACGACGTAGCACTCCGCGCAGCAGAGGTGCACGTGTGGCGAGCCGCCGTGCAGTCCGTCGTCGGTCTGCCACGGATAGACCTGCAACCCGCTGATGCCGACCGCGCCGGGGAAGGGCGGCATCCCGGCGGGCTCGGGGACCGGCGGCGTCCCGGTCGGGTCGGCGGGTGCCCCGCTGTCGTCGGTCACGGCGACTGCTCCGCGACGAACGACTCGATCTCCTCCCGGTCCCAGGCGCGGTCGGCGAAGACCACCCGGTGGGTCAGCCGGAAGGTTTCCCCGGGTGCGAGTTCCACCTCCTGGTCGAAGGCGGGCGACGGGTTCACGGCGGGAAACGGGTCGTTGCGGACGAACCATTTCAGCGGGACGGGGGCGCTGGTGGTGCCGGCGAGGACCAGCACGGTGCCGCCGCCGTCGACCTCGTCGTGCTGCCCGGTGTACGCCAGCCACGGCGATTCCCGGCCCATGCTCTCCGGGCCACCGCCGCCGTCGGCGGTGATAATCTGACCGCCGGTCCAGCCGCGTGGCCCGCGCCAGAAGAAGCCGGTGTACCCGGCGTTCGGGCGGCCGTGCGTCGTCGGACTGCCGAGGTGCAGCTCCGAGCCGCGGATGTTGCGCAGTTCGGTGCCGAAGTCGAGCATCCAGCTGCCCCGGTCCGTGTCGACGCCGTGTATCCGCAGCTCCCGGTGCTCGGCGACCCAGTGCTCGTCGGTAGAGGTGATCCAGGTCAGCGACTCCCGCAGGGTCAGTTCGGTGTCGGCGACGTCGACCAGGTCGAAGGCGTCGTGCCGCATCCGCCCGATGTTGTCCAGCGCGGTGTAGCCCCTGTCGCGTACGTAGGAGTGCCCGCCCCAGAAGTTCTGCCCCGACAGGTGGGAGATCGTCATCTGGATGCCCTTGTGCCACCGGTGGTCGTTCGGCCGGTACGCCGAGACCAGCGCGCCGCTCAACGTACGCAGCGGGTGCAGGTAGGGCTTGCGTGACTCGTGGTCCGGTACCGGCGGGTCGTACACGTAGGTGGCGATGTCCACTCCGGCGGCGTTGACGACGATCTGACGTCCATGCTCGTGGGTGACGGTCAGCCTTCCGGTCGGCCCGGCCGTCGTGCTGCTTGCGGAGGTCATGGAAGCGGTCGTGCCTTTCGCTCGCTCGGGTGGACGGGTGCGGGGGCGGCGTGGGACCGTCGGCGCACCGGCGACGGTCAGCATTGTCCCGAAGTCGGCCGTACATCGTTGTAGGTCGATTGGATGGGATGGGCGGGAAAGCTGGCTGACTGTCTTCAATGGTCTGCTCGGGCTGGGCAAAAGCGAACGGTAATCGCTTTCCGAGCTAACCGCTTTCCCTTCCCGACGTCAAGATCCAGCAGCCGCTGAAACACTTTCGGTGCAGGTCAGCACGGTGCGCAGGGGGACCGTCACGGGCCCGCCGGTCTGCCGGTCCGCCCGCCGCCGACGCGCCGGAGCGGCGGCCAGCCAGCGGTACCGGAGACCGGGTCTCGACCCGCCCGATCGGCTTGCCCCGCCTGATCGGCTTGGCGATCACCACGGGGCGCCGGTGGGCACTAAGGTGCGGATGCCGGGCGTGGTGCCTGCTCGTACGTCGCCACCGATCAACTCGTGGGGGCCGCCAACATGACCAAGCGATCATCCGCGACGATCACGCTGATGGATGTCGCCCACGAGGCCGGCGTGTCGGTGGCCACCGCCTCCCGGGTGCTGAACGGAAGCGGCACCCGGCAGGTCCGGGCGGATCTCGCGGACCGGGTGCTCGCCGCCGCCGCCGCGTTGAACTACTCCACGAACGCCCAGGCCCAGGCGATGGCCCGGGGGCACACCAATGTGGTGGGGTTACTGGTGCACGACATCGCCGACCCGTTCTTCTCGTCCATCGCGGCGGGCGTGATGCGCGCCGCGGAACAGCACCGCAGCATCGTGATGATGTACAGCACGACGGGGCGGGCCGAACGCGAACTCGACTACCTGACCACCCTGCGCAGCCAGCGCCCCCGGGCCGTCATCCTGGCCGGCAGCCGGTTCGCCGACCGTGGGCTGCGGGACCGACTCGGGGCCGAACTGCGGATCATCGAGGAGGCCGGGGCGCGGGTCGCGCTGGTGAGCCAGAACGTCCTGCCGCTCGACACGGTGCTGATGGAGAACCGCGAGGGCGGCCGGATGTTGGCGCGCAGGCTCGTCGAACTGGGGCACCGGCGGTTCGCCGTACTCGCCGGACCCCGTGCGCTGCTCACCGCCCGTGATCGACTCGCCGGGTTCCAGGCCGGGCTGACCAGCGCCGGGATCACCCTGCCGAAGGGGCGGGTGCTGCACGGCGACTTCACCCGGGACGGCGGTTACGCCACGATGCGCGACCTTCTCGCCCGCGATCTCGACGCCACCTGTGTCTTCGCCGTCAACGACGTGATGGCGGTCGGCGCCATCTCGGCGCTGCGCGACCACGGCGTACCGCTGCCCGGTGGCATGGCGGTGGCCGGCTTCGACGACATCGTCACCCTCCGGGACGTGACACCGTCGCTCACCACCGTCCGGCTTCCGCTGGAGGAGGTCGGCGTGGCGGCGCTGGAACTCGTGATGCAGCCCCGGGCCGAGCGGCCCCGACTGCGCCGGGTCCGCGGCGAGGTGGTCGTCCGGGACAGCACGCCCGCGCTGGCCTGACCATCTCCGCCCGTCAGTGGGCGTCGTGCGCCTGGGCGGTGCCGGTCATGCGGCGGCTGTGCTCGACCAACGCCGGATAGTCGGTGGCGACGCCGCGCAGCAGCGCCTCGACCGCCCGGTCGATGTCGGCGTCGCCGGTCGCCGCGTGGCCGAACAGGGCCCGGTAGTGCACCAGTGACCCGAGCATGTCCAGGACGAGATCGCGGTCGAGGTCGGTACGCAGGTCCCCGCGTGCGGTCGCGCGGTCGATCATCCGGGCCACGGCAGCCCGGGGCGGATCGAACAGGGTGGTCATGAATCGCTGGCGTAGGTCCGGCTCCGGCGCGCAGTCGGCGAGCAACGGTCCGAGCACCTCCGGCTGGATGCGGTCGAAGAGCGCGACGAAGAGGGTGAGGCCCTCGTGCAGGTCGCACAGCGTGCAGCCGGTGTCCGGAGTGCGCGCGGCGCCCAGCCGTACGGCCAGCGCCGCGAGGACCAGCCGGGGACGGCCGGGCCAGCGGCGGTAGATCGCCGGTTTGGTGGTGCCGGCGCGGCGGGCGACCTCCTCGAACGCGAGGTGGACGTAGCCGACCTCGTCGAGCACGGCCAACGTGGCGTCCAGCACCGCCCGGTCGATCTGCGGATCGCGTGGCCGGCCGCCACGGGGCGGCGGGGGAGATTGTGCGGCTTCCACGACGGAAGCCTACCTGATACGTTACGAGTCGAACCGGAACGATACTAGGCCAGGGGAGTCGACGATGGACATTCCGATCAGCGTTCTCGGCCTGGGCGCCATGGGCACCGGACTGGTCCACGTCCTGCTCGGCCGTGGCCACCCGGTGACGGTCTGGAACCGTACCCCCGGCAAGGCCCGGGACCTGCTGGCCGAGGGGGCGGTCCTGGCCGGCACGGCCGCCGACGCCGTGGCGGCCGGGGAGTTGGTCGTGGTCAGCCTGACCGACTACGACGCGGTCGAGGAGGTGCTGGAAATCGTCGCGGACGCCGCGGCGGGCAAGGTAGTCGTCAACCTGACCACCGGCGCTCCCGACCGGGCACGGCGGGTGGCCGACTGGGCGCGGCGGGTCGGAGCCGACTACCTCGACGGTGTCGTCCAGGCCGGTCCCGAACAGCTCGGCAGCCCGGAGGCAACCCTCTTCTACAGCGGCTCCGAGCCGGCGTTCGCCGCCCATCGCCGGACCCTGGAACAGCTCGGCACCAGCCACCATCTCGGGCCGGATGCCGGCCAGGCATGCCGGTACGATCTGGCGCTGTTCGGCCTCTGGTACGAGGCCGAACTGGCCTACCTGAACGCGTTGGCGCTGGTGGGTGGCGCCGACAATACCGCCCTGGACACCTTCGCCACGTTCGCCGGCCGACAGTTGGATCATGTCGCGCGGGCGGCGGCCGAGACGGCCGGCGAGGTCGGCGAACGCCGCTATCCCCGGGGGCCGGCCACCCTGGTCGAGCACGCTCCGGTACTGGAGCAGTTGACGCGGCTGCGGGCGGCCGCCGGTCTGCACCACACGCAGCTCGTCCACCTGCACGAGGCGGTGCGGCGCCGCATCGGCCGGGGCCACGGCGCGGAGGGCCTGACCGGCGTGATCGAGGAACTCGCCATCGCGGTCCGGCCCGCGCCGGCCGAGTGATCCACCCGGCCGTACGTCAGCTCTCCGCTCCCCGGTAGTCGTAGAGCTGGTCGACGAACTTCCGGCGCAGCGGCGGAAGTCTGCTGGTAACGCTGAAGTAGCCCCGGGCGGCCAGCATGGCGAACCGGCCGATGATCGGCTTGTAGATCGGGTCGTCGCCGTTGGTGCCGTTGGTACGCAGCGAGTCGGCGACCCGGGCGAAGCCGTACCGGATCATCTCGGTCTCGTAGTCCGCGACCGCCTCCACCAGCGGTCTTTCGTCGGCCACCGCCGCGACCAGGTGCCGGCAGAGCAGCGCCGCGTCCCGCAGCGCGGTGTTGGCCCCGACCCCCCGACCGGGGGTCATGGTGTGGATCGCGTCGCCGAGCAGCGTGATGTTGCTGCTCTTCCACGGCTCGACCGGCACGGAGGTGGCGACCTTGATCGGGATGACGCTGCCCGGATCGCTGTGCCGGAGCAGTTCGCGCAGCGTGGGGTGCCAGTTCCGGGTCAGGTCGAGCGCGACCTGTGCGAGCCGCTCGCCCCGCAGTTCCATCACGTCCGAGGGAAATCGGTCCGCCGCGCTCCAGATGATCAGGTTGATGCAGTCCCGGGTGTTGTCGTAGAGCAGTCCGGGCCAGCTTCCGATCAGACTCGCGTCGGTCACCCCGACACCGGGCTTGACCGAGCCGCGCTGGTCCCACTTGAACTCCATCACGTGCAGGACGCCCATCAGGCCCCCGCTGCCGAAGATCAGCGAGATTCCGCCCCTGATGTCGTCGGGGAGCAGACTCCGGGTGTACTCGGTGAGCGGGATCTTGCTGGCGATGTTGATGCTTCCGGCATCCTTGACCTCGGCGTGCGGCAGATACTGCCGACGTACCGCCGAGTGGGTGCCGTCGGCCGCGACCAGCAGGTCCCCGGTCGCGGAGGTGCCGTCGGCGAAGTGGGCGGTGACGGTGCCGTCGTCGTGCCGCTCGTAGTGGGTGAAGGTCTTGCCGAACTGGACCACGTCGTCCATGTCGGTGAGCAGCACCTGGCGCAGGGTCATCCGGGAGACCGACTGGTCGATGCTCGTCGGGTCCGCCTCGGGGCGCAGCGCGAAGGACGCCGTCCGGTGCAGTTGCTCGGTCAGTACGTTGAAGAACCGGGGCGCGCGGGCGCAGGTCGCGAGGAAGGTGGTGAACAACTCCGACGGCAGGCACTCCCGCAGGGCCCGGCAACCGGTCGGGTTGATCCCGACCCGGTAGCCGAGGAGGCCGTCGCTCCGGGTCCGGTACCGCTCGTAGACCGCGACGCTGATGCCGGCGCGCCGGAGGCCGTGCGCCAGACACATGCCGCCGGTGCCGGCACCGATGACGATGACATGTAACGGTCTGCCTTGCATCGGACCCTCTTCCGCTGTCAACTCGGGTTGCCGGTCGCCGATCCGGGACCGTCCCACTGGTAGAAGCACCTGGCCATGGCGTCGCGGGGAGACTGCCAGTTCGGTGAGTACGGCGAGATGTACGTCGACAGCCGTTCGGTGACGCTGGCGAACAGCGGATGCCGGTTGGCCTGCTCCAGCCGGGCCGGCGAGAACTCCTCCGTCTCCATCAGATGCAGGCAGAGGTCGCCGAGCTGGTAGAGCGAGCGGTGTCGTACGCCCGTGACGGTATGCAGGTCCGTCTCGTCGGATTCGGTGAAGATCTTCGCGATCTCCTCCTCGGTTCCGGGAACTATCCTGCCCACGATCAGCACACGATTCATGTCGTCTCCCCACTGGCTGGTACGGGTCGGCCCGGTTGGCCGAGACGCGACCGGTTCGTCCTCGGCCGGCGGTACGACGGAACGTTCCGGGCCCGGCCACCATGCCGTTGCCGACGTCAAGGGGACGTCACCCGGCGCGCACGCACCCGGGGCCCCGATTGACGGCTCGGTGACGCCGCCGTCGCCACGATGGGAGCCCGCCGAGCGCACCGGACGCCTTGACCGAGGCCTGCCCGGGCCACGGTCGCAGGTCAATGAAACGAGTTGCCGAAAGTAGTGCGTCGGACCGTCGGTGGCGCTCCTTCGGCGACGGTGCCGGGACGGCGCTCAACGGGCGATTGCTTCGTTTGATGGGAAGCGATCTCGTGAGCATCGGGACTAGGTGCCGGCATCGGGCTCGCGTTGTCGCGCCACCAACTGGATGGGGCGCTGGCGTCGTTCGTGCCCGGTACGTCGCCGTCGCCGTCGGCGTCGCGGCCCGTGGCGTCGGCCGCGCCCAAGTCGACGGTGGCCGTCTCGGGCAAGCCCGGGATCCAAGGGCCGGGGGTGTCCGACCATCTCGACCGGTGCGGCCTGTGGAAGGCCGACCGGGCTGCCGACAGCGCCGCCGGGTGGTGCACTTTCCATCAGCGGATGCTGGCGACAACCCACATGTCCACCCTCTATCAGTGCAAGGGGCCACAGGACTCGTTCGCCGGCGACCAGACGATCGCGGTCGACGTCGGCATCGTCACCAAGGGCGCCTGCGCGGTGATCTGGTTCCGGCTGGTCGACCAGCGCGGTTACGTAGCCTCGTTCTGCGAGAACGAGATCCGGCTGGGATCGACGAGAGCTCGGGGAACGGGTTCAACTCGGAGCAGCGGGTGGCCTCGAGCGCGTTCCAGGTCGGGCAGACGCACCGGACCGGCATCACCGTGCACAACGGCACGGCCCAGGTGACGGTCGACGGCACGCCCGTTCTGAGTATGCCGGTCACCGACCCGCAGCTGGTCGCGGGCCGGGTCGTGCTCGGGGCGCTCAACGACGCGACCGAAGGGGACGCCACAGTGGCCTTCGCGAACGTCGATCTCCGGTCGCCGGTGGTGGGTCAGCCGGCGCGCTTCACCGATCCGACGACCGGCTCCGGCCAGTCGATGGTGGAGCTTTACTCGTACGATCCGGTCGCGCGCTCCGCGGTGGCTCAGCCGGTGCTCGCGATGGCCAGTGCGGACTACTGCAAGCAGTTCAAGATCGACTCGAGCGACATCAGGTGCAGCGACCCGTTCCAGATCGTCGAGAGCCACACGAGGGTGACGATCCCGGTCCGGTCCGCGCCGAAGCTGACGTCGTGGAAGAACGTCGGTGGCGGGGACGGCATCGTCTCGGTGCGCGCCGGCGCCGGTCACTCCATCTCTGCGTCCAAGTTCACCAGGTGGCTTGCCGGGGAGCAGGGTGGCCTGGTCGCGGTCACCACCACCAACGGCGAGGTCACCACGCTGACCAAGATCGACAACGCCTGACCCGGATGCGTCGCGGTCCCGGTCACCAGCGCGTCCGGGTCAGGCGATCGACTCCCAGGGTGCGCTCGCTGCCGCCGTCAGGCGCGGCAGCATCGGAGGCGGTCCCGTCCTGGCCGGATCAGTCCCCTGCCGGAGGAATCAGCGTGAGCCCGGTATCGCCGGCAGGACCGACCGCTCGGCGTACGGCCCGGGACGCGAGGGCTGCGGCTTCGGCCGTGGCGAATGCGTGATCGTCGGCCGGGGAATCGGGGCGAGCACGTCACTGAGCAGGCCGCACATCGCCTCCGACGGCTCCAGTTGGAGTTCCCGCAGCAGCAGGTCGCGGTAGACGTAGAACGCCTGTAGAGCCTCGTAGGCGTTGCCCTCGGCGAGGTGGGTCTCGACGATCAGCCGGTGCGGTGTCTCCCGGAGCGGCTCCGCCCGTACCGCCTCGAGGGCCGCCTGCAGAGCCTCGCCGTGTTGCCCGGCCCGCAGGTGACTGCGGGCGATCTCCTCCAGCATGTGGAGCCGCAACTGGCGCAGCCGTTCGCGTTCGGGCAGGACCCACTCGTCGTACCAGCCGGGTAGCAGGTCGTGTCGGCCGGTGGTGAGGATCTTCGCGGCCCGGCGGGGGTCCGCACCGTCCCGGACCCGTTCGGCGGCCCGGACGAGATCGTCGATGTCCAGCAGAACCACCGGGTCGAGCCGCACGGTGTCACCGACGGTCAACACCGGACAACTGCTCTCCTGCCGCAGCCGCCACAGCGCCGTACGCAGGGACGACATCGCCCGCTCCTCCGCGGTGTCCGGCCACAGCAGACCGGCCAGGTGCGCCCGGGTCGCTCCGGGGCGCAGGCCGATCAGCGCGATGATCCGTTGCAGTCCACGCGGTACGACGATGGGTGCACCATCGTGCAGCAGGTTGAACCCGTCCAAGAGCAGCAGTTGGATCGTCTGGGCGGGCGGCTGGGCCGGCGGCCGGTGTGCCCGGTCGTGCGGCTCGCACTCCTTCGAGGTCACGGCCCACCCTCCTGCATCCGGAACCCGTGTCCCGAAGTCCGCTCTGCCTCCGACGGTGGCCGTCCAGCGCTCCGGTACGCCGATGGTGCTTCGGACGCCGCCTCCGTCAGCCGGCTGCTGACGCCGCAAAGCGTGACGAAGGTTATCAATCACCGTCACGCTGGGTCAATCGGCTGGTCGACATTCCGACGTACCCGTCCGGTCAGGCCCGCACCCGCTCTGACCTGCGTATAAGAGATTCTCTCCGACCCTCGGTGGGGCGCTCGGGGCGCCTGTGCGGAGGTCGGGATCGGGCATCCTGCCCGGGCACCGTCACCGGAGCGTCACCAAACCAGGGTCCTGTGGTACGTGATCGGGTGACATTCCGTTGACACCGCCTCGGCAGGGTGGTCACCAGTCATTGGACGAGGTGACGGTCGGGGGAGTGGTCGGGGGAGCAGACCCGTCCACGGCCCGGAACCGAGTGTCGCCGTACGCGGAGCGCGGGAATCGCCCAGGGAGGCCACCCCATGGATCGCTCGCTGATCGTCGCGAAGGTTGTTCCGGCCGCGGAGCAGCAGGTGGCCCGGATCTTCGCCGAGTCGGACCGGACCGAACTACCCCGACTGGTGGGCGTACGGCACCGCTCGCTCTACCGGCTGCACGATCTCTATGTCCACCTTGTCGAGACCGACAGCTCCGGCTCGGCCGCCGTCGAGGGCGCGCGCCGGCATCCGGAGTTCGTCCGGGTGAGCGAGCGCCTGGCACCGCACATCTCGCCGTACCTGCCGACCTGGCGGGTGCCGGCGGACGCGATGGCGCGCTGTTTCTACCGCTGGGACGCCTCGGTCGACCCTGCCGAGGGCCGGCGATGACCGGGCGATCGGCGACCGGAGCCGCCGTCCGCCGGAGTGCCTTCGTCGATCTCGACCAGCAGCCCTGGACCCGCTGCCGGTCATGCCGAACCCTGCTGTACCGGAAACGCCTGCGTCGCAACCTGGACGTGTGTCCCGAGTGTGGCGACCACCGTCGGCTGGAGGCGCCGGAGCGGATTCGCCAACTCGTCGACCGGGGAACGTTCAGCCAGCTACCGGACGTGGCGGCGCAGGTCGATCCGATCGGATTCGTCGACTCGATGCCGTACCCGCAGCGGCTCGCCGCCGCGCGGGCCGAGACCGGACTGGCCGAGGCGGTGCTCTGCGGCACGGCGAGCATCGGCGGCCACCGGCTCGTACTCGCCGTGATGGATTTCCGGTTCCTCGGCGGCAGCCTCGGATCGGCGACCGGTGAACTGATCACCCGGGCCGCCGAGTGCGCCCTGGCCGGCCGGCTTCCGCTGATCCTGGTCACCGCGTCCGGCGGCGCGCGGATGCAGGAGGGCGTACTGGCGCTGATGCAGATGGCCACCATCAGCCAGGCGATTGCCGCGCTGCGCGAGGCGGGGCTGCTCACCGTCAGCCTGGTCACCGATCCCACCTACGGCGGAGTGGCCGCCTCGTTCGCGACCTGCACCGACATCGTGCTGGCCGAGAGTGGGTCCCGGCTCGGCTTCGCCGGTCCCCGGGTGATCCGCCAGACCATCCGGCAGACGCTGCCGGAAGACTTCCAGACCACGGACTTCCTGCTCCGGCACGGCCAGGTCGACATGGTGGTGGAGCGGAGTGTGCTGCGAGCCCGGCTGGGCTGGCTGCTAGCAGCCGCAGTGCGCCAG
>NZ_JADPUN010000026.1 GCF_015690345.1 Plantactinospora alkalitolerans
AGCATCTGCCCCACAACCCCGTGCGCCGCGTCGTCCGTAGCGGTCGGCCTCCGGTCGGGGCGAGGTGCCTCGTCCCGGACCCGGTGACGTTGCCGATCTTGGGCTTCCGCCGGACCCTGCGCGTTCCTTCTGTACCGGCAGGCAACCTCCGGGCGCCCCGCGGAGTAGATGGGGTGTCGAGGAGGAAGGTGCCAAGGTGGCCAGAGCCGGTTGGGAACAACAGTTCGTCGAGTACTTCACCGTACGGGCCGGACCGCTGCGGCGGCTCGCCTACTCTCTGTGCGGAGACTGGCACACCGCCGAGGATCTGGTGCAGGCCACGTTCGTCCGGCTGTACCGGAACTGGCCCCGGATCCGTACCGAATCGGTCGATGCCTACTCCCGGCGGATTCTGGTCAACGCGTTCCTGTCGAACCGGCATCGCCGCCGGTGGGAGGCGGTCACACCGGACCCGCCCGAGCGGTCGACAGACGGGGTGGACGTCGCCGTGCGGGTGGCCGTCCGCCGCGCCCTCGCCCAACTCTCTCCTCGGCAACGGGCCGCCGTGGTACTCCGCTATCTGGAGGACCTGCCGGTCGCGGAGGTGGCCACCCTCCTCGGGATATCCGAGGGCACGGTGAAGAGCCAGACGGCCCGGGGAATCCAGTCCATGCGCGGAACGCTCGGCGACCCCGTGCTGACGAAGGAGTAGCAGATGCAGGAGACCGAGGTACGAGACCTCCTACAGGCGTACACCGCCGACGCGGAACCCCCGATGAGGCTGTCCTCCGAGGCGGTGGTCGCGGCCGGACGGCGCTCGCGGCGGGTTCGGCGAATGGCCGCGGTGACCGGCGCCGGGCTGACCGCGGTGCTGGTCGCCGCGGGCGTCATGGTCGCACCACAGATGACCGGGCCGTCCACGACGACCGCCGCCGCTCCCGAGTGTCCATCGCCGCCCGGGCCCCGTCCGCCGGGCGTCATCGCACCCGACCAGCCGCTGTCGGACGAGCTGGTGGATTGGGCCGCTGCGAGCCTTACCTGTTACCTCTCCTACGCGATGCCGCGGATGCTGCCCGACGCGGAGTTTCTCGCGGCGCCGGGGGCGCTGGCCGGCCCGCTCGTCGGTTTCAGCCTGCCGGAGCGGACGTCGATCCGCCCGCCCAGCGCTGATCAACCTCGGGACGGCGACTGGGTGGACGCGCAGGCCGTGATCCAGGACCCCCAGGGCACCAGCGACTTCTCTCTCACGGTCGGGGTGACCAGCCCGGCGGCGGGGACCGCGGCCGCCGCCCAGTGCGAGGCCACCACCCGTTTCTCCTGCACCATTCGTCCGGGACCGGCGGGGACGACCGTAATGGTGAGCACCGAACTGGGGTCCCTGCCGGCGGAGCATCCACGGACCTTCACCGCGCGGGTCTACCGGGGACAGACGATCGTCAACGTTATGATCTCGAACAACGATCGCCAGGGTCCTGAGCCTGTGGCGACGCGCCCGGTGCCGGCTCTCACCGCCGACCAGATCGTCGAGCTTGCGCTCGCCTCGGAGCTCCACCTGTTCCCGTAGGTATCCGAGCATCAGCTGCGGCCGCCCGGTGCGGAGGCTTACCGCCTCCACACCGGGCCCCGGGAGTTCGCCGAGCGCGGGAAGAACTACCTGGCAGCGCAGCTGGGGGACAAACCCGTGCCGGTACCGGTGCCCTGGAAGCCGAACTCGGTCGACTGGCCGGCGGCGATGGAGCCGTTGAAGGCGACGTTGGTGAACTGGACCGCACCGGTGTTCCCGCTACGGTTGACGTTCCAGGCATTGGTGATGGTGGTGCCCGACGGCAGGGTCACGGAAATCGTCCAGCCGTTGACCGGCGAGGAGCCGGCGGTGACCCGTACCGTGGCGACGAAGCCACCGGTCCACTGGTTGAGTGACACCGAAGCCGAGCAGGCGCCACTGGTCGGCGGGGTGGTCGGTGGAGTGGTCGGTGGAGTGGTCGGTGCACTGGTGGGCGGCGTGGTGGGCGTGCCGGTCGGTGGAGTCGTCGGAGTCGTGGTGGGCGGGGTTGTCGGCCCGTCGGTGA
>NZ_JADPUN010000417.1 GCF_015690345.1 Plantactinospora alkalitolerans
GCCCCCGGCAGCGGCGGCCGGCCCGGCGCGGGCCCGTCAGCGGGTCAGTGCCCGGTCGTGTCGGAGTCGGTGGCGGCGTCCTCACCCCGGTCGAGCGCGGAAAGGGCGGCGACCTCCGCCGGGGCGAGGGCGAAGTCGAAGACGTCGATGTTGCTCTTCATCCGCTCCGGCGAGGAGGTCTTCGGGATCGGGATGAGCCCCAGTTCGAGGTGCCAGCGGAGGACGATCTGCGCCGGGGTCCGGCCGTGCCGGTCCGCGATCTCCGTGACCGCCGGATGGGCGAGCAGTTCACCGCCGTGACCGATCGGTCCCCAGGACTGGGTCACGATGCCGTGCGCCTGGTGGTACGCGCGGGCCGCCTCCCGGGTCAGCGTCGGGTCGAGCTGGATCTGGTTGACGTCCGGCGTCACGTCGGTCGCGGCGAGGACCCGGTCGATGTGCGCCGGCTTGAAGTTGGACAGCCCGATGGCCCGGACCCGTCCCTCCCGCAGCAGGTCGGTGAGGCCGAGGAAGGCGTCGACGTACCGGTCCTGCCATGGCATCGGCCAGTGGATGAGGTAGAGGTCGAGATAGTCCAGACCGAGCCGCCCGATGCTGTCCTGGAACGCCTCCCGCACCGCCTCGCGACCGTGCCACTCGCCGTTCAGCTTGCTGGTGACGAAGAGGTCCTCCCGGGCGACCCCGGAGGCGCGCAGTCCTCGGCCGACCCCCTTCTCGTTGCCGTACTTGTAGGCGGTGTCGACGAGCCGGTAACCGATGGTGACCGCCTCGGCGACGGCCCGCTCGGCTTCGGCGTCCGACATCGGCCAGGTGCCGAGACCCAGTCGCGGGATCTGGGCTCCGTTGGCCAGCGGTTGGGTCGGTACGGTCGGCTGCTCACTCATTCGGCTGATCTCCTGGGGTCCGGGACGGCCTGACGTCGGATCGCCGGGCGGCTCGGTGGCGCGCCGGGTTCACCGAGGTCAAACCCTATCCGGACGCTTCCGTGCGGCCCGAACGGCCCGGCTCGGCGCAGGAGTCGGTCCGGCCGGCAGCGAGCGTGGTCATGCCTGCGGTTCGGCCAGGTCCAGCAGCGTACGGGCCAGGGTGTTGCGGGCCAGCGGCACCTTGAAGGCGTTCCCCGGCAACGGCCGGGCCTCGGCGAGTTCCGCCTCGGCCGCCGCCCGGAACCGGTCGGACCGGACCGGCCCGCCGCGCAACAGTTCCTCGGCCCGGGTCGCCCGCCACGGTTTGTGTGCCACTCCGCCGAGCGCGATCCGGACGTCCCGGACCACACCGTCCGCCACGTCGATCGCCGCCGCCACCGAGACCAGCGCGAACGCGTACGAGGCGCGGTCGCGTACCTTCCGGTAGTACGAGCAAGTGGCGAACGGCAGCGGCGGCACCTCGATGGCGGTGATCAGCTCCCCGTGCCGGAGGACGGTGTCCCGCTGCGGCTCGATGCCCGGCAGCCGGTGCAACTCGCCCATCGGGATGCTCCGACCGCCGTCCGGCCCCACTGTGTGCACCACGGCGTCCAGCGCGGTCAGCGCCACGGCGAAGTCCGACGGATGGGTCGCGACGCACTCCGGCGACGTGCCCAGGATGGCGAGTTCCCGGTGGTGCCCGTCGATCGCCGAGCAGCCGGTGCCGGGTTCCCGCTTGTTGCACGGCGTGGTGACGTTCTGGAAGTACACGCACCGGGTGCGTTGCAGTAGGTTTCCGCCGGCCGTCGCGAGGTTGCGTAGCTGGCCGGAGGCGCCGGAGAGCAGCGCCTGGGACAGCACCGGATATCGGCGCCGGACCAGGGGATCCGCCGCGAGATCGCTGTTCGGGGTGGCCGCGCCGATCCGGATCCCGCCGTCGGGCAGTTCCTCGACCCGGTCGGAGGTCAGCCGCCGGACGTCGACCAGCAGGTCCGGGGTGGCGACGTCGAGCTTCATCAGGTCGACCAGGTTGGTGCCGCCACCGAGGAAGGCGCCCCCCGGAGCCTTGGCGAGCATCGCGACGGCCCCGGGAACGTCGTCGGCGCGGGCGTACCGGAACGGCCTCATCGGCGGGCCAGTTC
>NZ_JADPUN010000301.1 GCF_015690345.1 Plantactinospora alkalitolerans
GGTCAAGCCCGGCTCGTCCCGGGCCCGGGTGGGCGGCCGGTTCGACGGCCCGTACGGTCCGGCGTTGGTGATCGCGGTGCACCAGCCGGCGGTCGACGGTCGGGCCACCGAGGCTGCCCGACGGGCGCTCGCCGAGGCACTCGGACTGCGTCCGGCTGCGGTCAGCCTTCGGGCCGGCACGGCGAGCCGCGACAAGCTCTACCAGGTCGAGGGCCTGGGTTCGGCGATCGACCTGCGGTTGTGCCAACTGCGGGACGGATCCGTGCAGTGACCGCTGGGGGCCGGCGATCCGCCCACCCTGGCCTGTTTCCGTGCCGGGCGCGTTGGTCGTGACCGATCGGCTGGACCTGGCACTGCTGATCGGCGCCGCCGTGCTGCTGGTCGCCGTCGGGGCCGTCCGGCTGTCGACCCGGCTCGGACTGCCCAGCCTGCTGGTCTATCTCGCGCTCGGGGTGGCGATCGGCGAGTCGGGCTTCGGAATCCAGTTCGACGACGCCGAACTCACCCGCGTCCTCGGCTTCTGCGCGCTGATCGTGATCATTGCCGAGGGTGGGCTGACCTCGCGCTGGACCGCCCTGCGCCCGGTGCTCGGGATCGCCGCCAGCCTGGCCACGTTCGGCGTGGTGGTCAGCATCGTGGTGGTCGGGCTGGTCGTCCACTTCCTGCTCGGGCTGGACTGGCGGCTCGCCCTGCTCTACGGCGCGGTGCTGTCCTCCACCGACGCGGCGGCGGTCTTCGCCACCCTGCGCTGGCTCCGGCTCCCACCCCGGCTGGTGGCGACGCTGGAGGCCGAGTCCGGGATGAACGACGCCCCGGCGGTGCTGCTGGTCGTCCTGCTCTCCACCTCGGGGTTCGGTGCCCATCCGTGGTGGTACGAGGTACTGGTGCTCGGCTACGAGCTGTCCCTGGGCGCGGTGTTCGGATTCGGCGTGGGGATGCTCGGCCGCTGGACGTTGCGCCGGGCCGCCCTGCCGTCGTCCGGGCTCTATCCGATCGCCGCGGTGGGGCTCACCGTTCTCGCGTACGGCGCCGCCACGGTGCTGCACGCGTCCGGGTTCATCGCCGTCTACGTGGCCGGGGTGGTGCTGGGCAACTCCCGGTTGCCGCACCGCCAGGCGATCCTCGGGTTCGCCGACGGGTTGGCCTGGCTCGCCCAGATCGGCCTGTTCGTGCTGCTCGGCCTGCTCAGCGTGCCGGGTCGACTCGTGGACGCCCTGTTGCCGGCGGTGGTGGCCGGGCTGGCCCTGCTCTTCCTGGCCCGGCCGTTGTCCGTGGTGGTCTGCGCGCTCGGGTTCCGGGTCCCGGCCCGGCAGCAGGCATTCCTGTCCTGGGCGGGGCTGCGCGGGGCCGTGCCGATCGTGCTGGCCACGATCCCGCTCTCGGAGAACCTGCCCGGTGCCGAGCAACTCTTCGACACGGTCTTCGTGCTAGTGGTGATCTTCACATTGGTGCAGGCCGGCACCCTCGGTCCGGTGGCCCGCCGGCTGGGGATCACCGCCCCGGCGGAGCTGACGGAGCTGCGGGTGGAGACGGCCCCGCTGGAACGGATGCAGGCGGATCTGCTCCAGTTGGAGATCCCGCCCGACTCCCGGCTGGTCGGCGTGCACCTCGACGAGCTGCGGTTGCCGGTCGGCGCCTCGGTGACGTTGGTGTCGCGGGACGGTGTCGGGTTCGTGCCGGGGCCGGACACCCGGCTGAAGGTCGGGGACAGTGTGTTGATCGTGGCCACCGCGCGGGTTCGCGACGACGTCGAGCGGCGGCTCCGGGCGGTCAGCCGGCGTGGACGGCTGGCGCGCTGGTTTGGGGAGTCTGGCGAAGATCGCGACAAATAATGTCAGCGTTCCTTTAGCCCGGTTTGCGGCTTATTACGGGCTGAAATGCGTCACAATCGGTGCGGCATGTTGTCGGACGTCTGTACGTTCCGTATTCTTGCCAACCTCCGGAGTGCGCGGCGTCCCGCCGCGCCCGTTTTGCAGTTTCTTATACACATCTGACGCTGCCGACGACCTTACGCGTG
>NZ_JADPUN010000158.1 GCF_015690345.1 Plantactinospora alkalitolerans
GGTCAGTGACCACGAAGTGCTCGATCTGCGCCACCGCCAGGTTCACCGCACTGGCGTGCGTCACGGCCACCCCCTTCGGGGTACCCGTCGAACCCGACGTGTAGATCACATACGCCAGAGCGTCCGCGTCGGGCGAGTACCGCCGCTGCGGTGTGACAGCGAGCAGGTCCTCCACGTGCCGCACCGGTACGTCCGCCGGAACCTGAGCCTCACGGGCCGCCAGCACCAGGGATGCACCGCTGTCGGACAGCATGAAGCCGATCCGGTCAGCCGGCAGGGCGGTATCCAACGGCAGATATGCCGCACCCGCCTTCCACACACCCAGCACGGCCGTCACCAGCTCCACACCGCGCGGCAGGAACAGCCCGACCAGTGACTCCGGGCCCACACCCAGATCGGACAGGCCGGCGGCCAGCTCATCCGTACGCGCGTCCAGCTGCGCATACGTCAGCCGCACGCCGTCGCCCACGACTGCCGGCGCCTGCGGATGGGCCGCTACCTGCCGCGCGAACAGATCCAGGACTGAGCCGTCCGGCAACTCGGTCCCGGAGTCGTTCCAGCCGTACAGCAACCGGTCCCGCTCACCAGCCTCGAGAATGTCCACCGAGCGCACCGGAAGGTCGGGCTCAGCGGTAACGACATCCAGCACCCTTACGTACGCGGCGGCGATCCGTTCGGCGGTGGCCCGGTCGAACAGATCGGATGCGGCGATCAGCGACACCCGTATGCCCGCCGGTTCTCCTCCCGCACCGAAGGTCTCGCTCACCATCAGGTCCAGATCGCTGCGCACGGCACTCGAGACGCTGTCCGCCACCGGCCGCCGGATGGCGGCCGGTTCCTCGGCGAACCCCTCAGCGCGGGTGTTGTTCTGCAGCGTCAGCACCACCTGGAACAGCGGATGCCGGGACATCGACCGCTCCGGCGCCAGCACCTCCACGAGCCGCTCGAACGGCACATCCTGATGCGCGAGCCCACCGAGGACGGTCTCTCGCACCCGGCTCAGCACCTGCCGGAACTCCGGGTCGCCGGACAGATCGGTGCGGATCACCAGCGTGTTGACGAAGAACCCGACCAGATCATCAAGAGCCTCGTCGGTACGCCCGGCGACGCCCGACCCGATCGGAATGTCGGTGCCCGCACCCAACCGCGACAGCAACACCACAAGAGCGGCCTGCAGCACCATGAACGGCGTGGCGCCTTCCGTCCTCGCCAGTTCGTCCAGTCGCCGGTGTACCACTGCCGGAACAGTCACCGGCACGGCGAGACCCTGGTAACTGGCCACTGCCGGCCGTGGGTGGTCGGTCGGCAGCAGGAGTTCCTCCGGCGCCCCCGCCAGCGCGGTACGCCAGTACGCCACCTGCACCGACAGGAGGCTGTCCGGGTCGGACTCGTCGCCCAGCAGTTCCCGCTGCCAGAGTGCGTAGTCCGCGTACTGCACCGGCAACGGGCCCCAGTCCGGCGCCTCGCCTCGCTGTCGCGCCGTACAGGCGGCCGTGATGTCCCGCATCAGCGGAGCGTTCGACCAGCCGTCCATGGCGACGTGGTGGATCACCAGCGCCAACACCCGATCGCTCGATCCGGCGTCAATCAACGTTGCCTTGATCGGTGCCTCGCTCGCCAGGTCGAACACGTACCGGTGGGCTTGCTGCACCGCCTGGGTCAGCTCATCCGGCTGAACGTCGATGACTTCCAACTCCCACGCCAGCTCGTCAACGGCCAGGATCCGCTGATACGGCTCGCCGTCGGCGACCGCGAACGTTGTCCGCAGTGATTCGTGTCGGCCGATCACGTCCCGCAACGCCTCGGCCAGGGCGGTGGTGTTCACGTCTTCGGGCAGTCGGGT
>NZ_JADPUN010000125.1 GCF_015690345.1 Plantactinospora alkalitolerans
GTACGACCCCCGGCGCCCCGCCCGGCACTGGCGGCGCCCCGTCCCGCGCTGGCGGCGCCCCGTCCGGCGGTGACCCCCGGCCGGCCGCCCTTCTTCTTCGCGCTGCCACCGCCGGCACCCCAGGTGGTGTCCTTGGTACCCGGGGCGCCGATCTTGGGCGCCCGGCCCTCCTCGGCGGCGCTCCGACGCTCCTTCTCCTGCTTCCAGGCGGTACGTCGGGGCAGGTCCTCGGTGCCGGAGTAGCCCTTGTGCCACGGGCGCTCGTCGGCGGGCAGCGTCCTGCCCCGGCCCGCGAGGCTGCCCCGGTTCTTGCCGCCGGAGCCGGTCGCGGCGCCCCTCTTCGGGGTGACCCGCCGACCCCGACGCTGCGAGTTTCCGGCCATCAGTCCTGTTCTCCGATCGTCCAACGCGGGCCGTGCGGGGTGTCTTCGACCACCACGCCGGCATGCTTGAGCTGGTCACGCACCGAGTCGGCGGCGGCCCAGTCCTTACGACTGCGGGCCTGCGCCCGCTGCTCCAGGGCCAGCGCCACCAGCGAGTCGACCACGGCCCGCAGGTCACCATCCTGCCCGGCACCCGCCCAGGCTACGTCGAGGGGGTCGACGCCGAGCACGGCGAGCATCGCCCGCGCCTGTCCCAGCGTGGCCAGGGTCACCTCGTCGTCGCCGGCGGCCAGGCCGACCTGCCCCTCCCGGACCGTCTCGTGCAGCACGGCGATCGCGGCGGAGGTGTTGAGGTCGTCGTCGAGCGCCTCGGCGAAGGCGGCGGGAACGTCGCCGACCGTTCCGGCGCCGACCCGCTCGACGGCCCGGCGTACGAATCCTTCGATCCGCCGGTACGCCACGGCGGACTCCCGCAGCGACTCGTCCGAGTAGTCGATCCGGGACCGGTAGTGCGACGCCACGAGGTAGTAGCGCAGCTCGACCGGTCGGATGCCGATCGAGACCACGTGGTCGAGGTCGACGACGTTCCCCAGCGACTTGCTCATCTTGGCCTCGCCGAGGTTGAGCAGGCCGTGGTGCACCCAGTACCGGGCGAACGGCAGGCCGGCGGCCCTGGACTGGGCCAGTTCGTTCTCGTGGTGCGGAAAGGTCAGGTCGAGCCCGCCGCCGTGGATGTCGAACTCGGCACCGAGGTAGCGCCAGCACATCGCCGAGCATTCGATGTGCCAGCCGGGACGCCCCGGCCCCCACGGCGACGGCCAGGCCGCGTCCGCCGGCTCCGACGGCTTCACGCCCTTCCAGAGCGCGAAGTCGTGCGGGTCCCGCTTGCCGCGCTCCGCGGCCTCCTCGGCGATCTGCGTCTGCGTCGCGTCCGGCCGCTGACCCGACAGCGCGCCATATTCCGGGTACGACCGGACGTCGAAGTAGACATCGCCCGAGCCGTCGTCGGCCTGGTAGGCGTGCCCGTCCGCGATCAGCTTCTTGATCAGCTCGTGCATCTCCGGGATGTGTCCCGTCGCCCGGGGCTCGTACGTCGGTGGCAGCACGTTGAGGCTGCGGTAGGCGGCGCCGAGGATCACCTCGTTGGCGTACGCGATCGACCAGAAGGGGCGCTGCTGGTCGATCGACTTGACGAGGATCTTGTCGTCGACGTCGGTGACGTTGCGGATGAAGGTCACCTCGAACCCGCTCCGCGTCAACCAGCGACGCAGCACGTCGTAGTTGACGCCGCCGCGAAGGTGGCCGATGTGTGGCACGGACTGCACGGTGAGACCACACAGGTAGATCCCCACCTTGCCGGCCTCCTTCGGGACAAAGTCCCGCACCGATCGGGTGGCGGTGTCATACATGCGTAGCGTCACCGTCCAAGGGTACCGACCGAGCCTGTCCTGG
>NZ_JADPUN010000162.1 GCF_015690345.1 Plantactinospora alkalitolerans
GGTCAGCGCCGCTGCCGCCACCAACGGTCCACCATCCCGGACCAGGCCGTCGACGCCCAGTAGCGCCCAGCACAGCGGCAGATCGACCAGCAACACCAGTACGGTGATCAGCACCAGCAGCCCAGCAGCCCACCGCTTGCCCCGGAGCAGGAAGAACGTGCTGAACAGCACCGCGTAGCTGACCCCGATACCGACGACGAACCACAGCACCACGGTAGGCGCGGTGACCAGCCGCCCGTCGAGGATCGTGCCGATTGCCACCAGAGCGGGCACCAGGGTCAGCGGGGCGTAGGTGAACGCCGCGACCCGAGCGGTGAGCAGCCAGCCGGCGACCGGGGGCCGGCGTGGGGCGACCTCCCGCCAGGAGACGCCGCGCCGGTCCACCACCAGTCGGTTGGGGTGCCGGACCAGGTGTTCCCGTACCGACGCCGACCGGTACAGCAACCACACCACCGCGGCACAGAGCGCGGTCAGTGCGGCGAATCCGAGCAGTCCCGGCAGGGCGGGCACACCGGCCCGGGGAACGACCAACCGACCGACCGCGAACACCGTGGTCACCGCGAGGATCAGTCCGAGTGGGCGAGCGCCGGCCCGGGCCCGCCGGACGTGCCAGATCAGGATCAGGAAGCCGAGCGTACGCAGCAGGGCCCAGCCGCTGCGTACCGCCAGGCCGAAGCCCCGGTCCGGGGCGTACCACCAGTTGAGCACGTCGACCGCGACGGTGGCCGCAGCGGTCGCCGCGAGCAGCCAGGTCAGGACGCGGACGGCTGACGGCCGCCGGACAGGGGTCTCGGCGGCCGTCGTCATGCCCTCGATGATGCCCGGTACGGGCGACCCGCACACCCGGGCGTTGTGTTAGGAAGGGGCCCTTCTACAACAGAAAGCGATAATGGGGGGCCCTTCCTTACCTCCGGTCCACCCCGACGCGGGTGGCTTCGTCGTCCAGGCGGGCACGGAGGGCGTCCAGTTCCGCCCAGAGGACGCCGGGCAGTTTGTCGCCGAACTTCTCGAACCACTCGTTGATCATGGGCAGTTCGTCGCGCCATTCCTCGACGTCGACCCGCATGGCGATCCGGAGGTTCTCCATGTCCATGTCGAGCCCGTTGACGTCCAGCGCGTCGACCGTCGGTACGAAGCCGATCGGCGTCTCGACCGCGTCGCCCCGGCCCTCCAGCCGCTCGACGATCCACTTGAGCACCCGCGAGTTCTCACCGAACCCGGGCCAGATGAAGTCGCCGTCGGCGTTCTTCCGGAACCAGTTGACGTAGTAGATCTTCGGCAGCTTCGCCTCGTCGCCGTCGGTGCCCTTGCCCATCTCGATCCAGTGCCGGAAGTAGTCTCCGGCGTGGTAGCCGATGAACGGCAGCATCGCCATCGGGTCCCGGCGGACCACGCCGACCTCACCGGAGGCCGCGGCGGTGGTCTCCGAGGAGAGCGTCGCACCCATGTAGACGCCGTGCACCCAGTCCCGGGCCTCGGTGATCAGCGGGATGGTGTCCTTACGCCGCCCGCCGAACAGGATCGCGTCGATCGGTACGCCGCGCGGGTCGTTGAACTCGTCGGCGACGATCGGGCACTGCAGCAGCGGGCTGCAGAACCGGCTGTTGGCGTGCGAGGAGAGTTCGCCGCTCTCCGGCGTCCAGTCCCGACCCTTCCAGTCGATGAGGTGGGCCGGCGGCTCGCTCATGCCCTCCCACCAGATGTCACCGTCGGGAGTCAGCCCCACGTTGGTGAAGATGGAGTTGCCCTGGTCGATGGTGCGCATCGCGTTGGCGTTGGTCTTCCAGCCGGTGCCGGGGGCGACACCGAACAGTCCGAACTCGGGGTTGACCGCGTAGAGCCGGCCGTCCTCACCGAACCGCATCCAGGCGATGTCGTCGCCGATGGTCTCGACCTTCCAGCCGGGGATGGTCGGTTCCAGCATGGCCAGGTTGGTCTTGCCGCACGCCGACGGGAACGCGCCGGCGATGTAGTGCACCCGGCCCTCGGGCGAGGTGAGCTTCATGATCAGCATGTGCTCGGCGAGCCAGCCCTCGTCCCGGGCCATCACGCTGGCGATCCGCAGTGAGTAGCACTTCTTGCCGAGCAGCGAGTTACCGCCGTAGCCGGAACCGAAGGACCAGATCTCCCGGGTCTGCGGGAAGTGCGAGATGTACTTGGTGTCGTTGCAGGGCCACGCCACGTCCGCCGCCCCGGGCTCCAGCGGGGCACCGATCGAGTGCAGTGCCCGGACGAAGTCGGCGTTCGCCCCCATCCCGCTCAGCACCTTCGTGCCCATCCGGGTCATGATGCGCATGGACGCGACCACGTACGGGCTGTCGGTGATTTCCACCCCGAACATGGGCTTCTCCGCCTCCAGCGGCCCCATGCAGAACGGGATGACGTACATCGTGCGGCCGCGCATCGAACCCCGGTAGAGGTCTGTCATGACGCGCTTCATCTCGGCCGGTGCCATCCAGTTGTTGGTGGGGCCGGCGTCCGCCTCGTCCATCGAGCAGATGAAGGTCCGGTCTTCCGCCCGAGCCACATCGGAGGGATCGGTACGTCCCCAGAAGGAGTTCGGCTTGCGGGCCGGGTCAAGCCGCACCAGCGTCCCGGCGTCGACCAGCTCGTCGGTGAGCCGCTGCCACTCCGCTTCCGACCCGTCGACCCAGACGACCTGGTCGGGGCTGGTGAGCTCGGCGACCTCTTTGACCCAGGCGAGTAGTTTCGAGTGCCTTGTCGGAGCCTGATCGAGACCCCGGATGGTAGCCGGAGCGGCCATGACATATCTCCTTTGGTCGACGCTGACCGAATCCAGGGCGCGCGGTGCCTGCGGGCCGGCGACCGCGTCGCCGTTGAAAGCCTGGGATTTCCGTCAGCGTAAACCGAATGGCGGTTGACGGCAGCGAGACTGGTTGTGAAGAACTGCACAAGATGCTGGTGCGCTGCGGCAATTCGATTCTTTCCCCGCTCCCACGCGCAGTTTCACGCAAATCCTTCAGAGCCATTGCATTACGTCACGACATCCTCACCGTCTCCACCGGTGTCAGCACGACGCTGGCGTCACACCGGAAACTGCAGTCCGCCCCGGGCGTCGTCCGTGGACGGACCCCGATCGCCACTACCGCCCGTACGGGCGGTTCGTCCGGCCGGTCGCGGCGCCCGCGAGTCGGCCGTAGCGGGCCGTGAGGAAGTCCCTCAACCGGTAGGCTCAACCCGTGTCCTCGACCGCCACCGGCGAACAACCTTCCCCTCCGGGCGCACGGCACGGCTTCTTTCGAACCCTGTTGGACCGTTTCGGCCACCTCGTCCATGAGTTGGGCAAGTTCGGGATGGTCGGCGCCGTGGCCTTCACGGTCGACTTCGTGCTGTTCAACTACGCCAACGCGAGCCTCGGCTGGGAGACGCTGACCGCCAAGACGTTCTCCACCGTCATCGCCGCGACCGTCGCTTTCGTCGGCAACCGGTTCTGGACCTGGCGACACCGGGAACGATCCGGGATGGCCCGCGAGTATTCGCTGTACTTCCTCTTCAACGCCGTCGGCCTGGGGATCGGCCTGGCCTGCCTGGCCATCAGCCACTACGGGCTGGGCAGCATCTGGCCCGGCGTGTTCAAGTCCCTGGTCGCCGACAACATCTCGGCGAACTTCGTCGGCGCCGCACTCGGCACGTTCTTCCGGTTCTGGTCGTACCGACGGTTCGTCTTCGTCGGTCCCGCCGCATCGGACGCACCAGAGGTGATCACGCAGAGTCACAAGCGGCCGTGAGCGGGGACCCATCGTCGAACTGTCGGCTCACCCGGCCCGCCCGTCTGCCTTAAGGTGTTCGAATGCGTTTCGTCCGTCTGTTGCCTGAACGCTGGCAGAAGCTCCTCCGTGAGGTGCTGAAATTCGGCGCTGTGGGTGGCGTGAACGCCGTCATCAACTACGCGGTGTTCAACGCCCTCGCGCTCACCGTGTTCGCCGACGGGCAACTGAAGGCGAACGTCATCGCAACCGTCGTCGCCGCCTGCTCGTCCTATCTGCTGAATCGGCACTGGACGTACCGGGACCGGCCGAAGTCGGCGATGCGGCGCGAATACCTGCTCTTCTTCGTGTTCAACGCCACCGGCCTGGCCATCGAGCTGGGTGTGTTGGCGGTCGCGAAGTACGGGCTCGGGATCAGCGGTCTCCTCGCGCTAAACGTCGCGAAGACCGTCGGTGTGGGGCTGGCCACGATCTTCCGGTTCTGGTCGTACCGCACCTTCGTCTTCCGGAACACTCCGCCCACGTCGTCCGACGTCGGCTCGAACGCGACGGTGATGGACGCGCCGGTGATGAAGACGTCGACGCCCCGATCCGACTCGGACAGGCGGCCGGACGGGGAGTTTCTGGCCGAGTTGGACCCGGTGGCCGAGCTGGCCGAGGCGGTCAACGAACTGACCGAGTCCGACCACGACCACGACCACGACCACGACCACGACCACGACCACGATCGGGATCGGGATCGGGATCGGGATCGGGATCGGACGACGGCGACCGGCAGTCCCGGAGCCGGCGCACCGGCCGTGAACGGCACGCAGGCGGCGAACGGCACGCAGGCGACAAACGGCGCTCCAGCCGTGAACGGCACGCAGGCGACAAACGGCGTACCGGACGGAGCGGCATCCGGGACCGAACCGGCCCCCGTTGCCGGGCAGCCACTCGAGGTCCAGTTCGCCGAGACGATCGATGTCGCGCTGGAGACGGAACTCGCCGCCGAGCTGAACGCCGCCCCCCGGCGTTCTTCGGCCCGTTGAGCCTCACCGTGTCGCGCTCGGGAACCGGCGCGACCGCCGAGTTGTTCTTCGAGGACCTGACCCCGGGGCGGTCGTTCGACCTCGGCGTCACCGTCGTCGACCGGCAGGAGATGCTCGACTTCGCCCAGCGCTTCGACCCGCAGTGGTACCACGTCGACGAGGAGATGGCCCGGCAGAGCCACCACGGCGGGCTCATCGCCAGCGGCTTCTTCACCGTGAGCCTGTTCATGCGCGCCTACGTCGACCACGTGCTGTCCCGGGCCGCCGGTGACGCCTCACCCGGCCTGGAGGAGCTGCGCTGGCTGGCCCCGGTACGCCCCGGCGACCGGCTCGCGGTCCGGCTCGTCGTACTGGCCAGCAAGCCGTCCACGGCCCGGCCCGGATTCGGTACGGTCACGTTCAGCGCCAGCATGGATCGGCTGAATGCCGTGAACAAGCCGGAACGTGAGGTGCTGCGGACCCGCTTCCGTGGCTGGTTCGTCATGCGGGAGCCCGGCACCGCCGGCTGAACAGGTCCCGTCCACGCCGGCCCGATCGCTCGGGCCGGCGTCCGGAACGCGCCGGGGGCCGTGCCCTACTTCGACTGCTGCTCGCGCAGCGGCTTGCCCTCGCTCATGTCGGCGAGCATCTCGCGCATCTCGCCGTCGCCGAGCGAGTGCTTGTCGTGGTTGGCATCCACCAGCTCGTACAGGGTGGTCTGCACCTTCTCCACGTCCGGGATGTCGACCAGCACCGACTGCCCGCGCTCGCCGGCCGACTCGATCGTCAGCGTGCCGCAGCCGAGCAGCCGCTCAAGGAAGCGCTGGTTCATCGAGTGGTCGTTGATCCGACCCAACGGGATGTCCCGGCGGTCGCGGGAGAAGACGCCGTGCTGCAACAGCACCCGCTCGTTCGTGAACAAATAGTGTGTGGTGCGCCATACCAGGTACGGCCAGACGCTGAACACCACCACCAGAACCAGCGCGATCGCCGCGATCACCCAACCGCCGATGGTCCCCGCCCCGGTCGACGGCAGAAGGACGAGGCCGGCGACCACTGCGGCGATGGCCAGGACCAGCACCACGACCGGCCGGATCAGCGCCTTCCAGTGTGGGTGCAGGTGCGATACGACATGCTCGTCCTGGGTGAGCACGTCCTCAGGGAAAGCCACCCCAACCTCCTCGTCCAAACACGAATGTCGCCGGTGACCGTAACGGTTGCAGGCTACGAAAGCGGCATCCGGTATCGACTCTTTACCGGCCGGTCATACCGCTCTTCACCAACCTGTCGTCCCGTCCGTCTCTGTGTGGCGTAGCGCGGGGTGGGCGGTCAACGCAGGTGCAGGACGTCGCCGGCGGCGATCCGGCGCTCTCCGGCCCCGGTGTCGAGCACCAGTTGACCGTCCGGGTCGATGGTCCGCGCCGTGCCGACCAGGTCGTTCCCGCCCGGCAACAGCACCCGCACCTCCCGGCCGAGGGTCGCGCAGTGCCGCAGGTAGGTCTCGTGCAGGCCGCACGCCTCGGCGTCGCCACCGGCGGTACGCCACCGGCCGTACCAGCGGGCGGTCCCGCGCAGCAGCGCCCGTAGCAGGGGGTCCCGGTCGGTGGCCGTCGCCCCGGCCAGTTGCAAGGAGGTAGCGGGCAGGCCGGTCGGGTTGACCGGCAGCTCGTCGGCACGCAGAGTCACGTTCAACCCCACCCCGAGTACCACCGAAGGTGGCTCTCCGGCGGTCCCGGCCACCCCCTCGGCCAGGATGCCGGCGCACTTCGC
Organism: Plantactinospora alkalitolerans; assembly: GCF_015690345.1. Taxonomy (GTDB): domain Bacteria; phylum Actinomycetota; class Actinomycetes; order Mycobacteriales; family Micromonosporaceae; genus Plantactinospora; species Plantactinospora alkalitolerans. The sequence goes on from NZ_JADPUN010000162.1 coordinate 6,509, forward strand.
CTCGCCCGAGCCCGAACCCGAATCCGAGCCCGAACCCGAATCCGAGCCCGAGCCCGCGTTCGAACCCGAATCCGCGTCCGATACGGAGCCGGAGCCGGAGCCGGAGCCGGAGCCGGAGCCGGAATTTGTCACGGCGTCCGGTTCCGAGTTCGGCCAGACCAGGAGGTCGTTGGGCCACTTGAGTGCCGAATCCAGCTCGGCGAGCAGGTCCACCGCCTCCACCAGCGCGACACCGGCCAGCAGCGGCAACCAGCCGTACCGGTGCGGTGGCGCCGCCGGCCAGCCACGCTCCGGGTCGGCCAGGCCCGGTCGGAGCAGCACGCTGACCGCGATTCCGGCCCGCGCCGGGGACTCCCAGGATCGCCCGCGTCGCCCGCGCCCGGCGGTCTGCCGCTCCGCGACCACCACCAGGCCCTCCGGTTCGCCGGACCGCGCCGCCTCTGCCGCGTCCGCGTTGGTGGACCCGGTCTCCAGCCGCAGGACCAACCGGTTCCACAGGCTGTCCGGGGCGATCAGGGCCCGCTCCAGCCGGCGCGCGTCGAGCGGCGGGCGGTCCAGATCGGTGTACGGCGATCCCGGCATCAGCCCAGCGTACGGACTCGGCACCGACGTATCGACAGCCCCGCCGGGGTGGTACGCCACCCTCGTGCCCCACCGGCGGCGGCCCGGTCACCGGGCGTCGTTACGATCGCGGACGTGACTGGGCAGGAGAGCAGCACCGAGGTCAATCCCCACAGCACGGCCGGCCGCCTGGCGGACCTGGACCGGCGGGTGGACGAGGCGGTGCACGCCGGATCGGCCCGGGGCGTGGAGAAGCAGCACGCCCGGGGCAAGAAGACCGCGCGTGAGCGGATCGACCTGCTCCTCGATCCCGGCTCCTTCGTCGAGCTGGACGAACTCGCCCGGCACCGGTCGACCAGCTTCGGGCTGGAGCGCACCCGCCCGTACGGGGACGGGGTGGTGACCGGGTACGGCACGGTCGACGGCCGGCAGGTGTGCGTCTTCGCCCAGGATTTCACTGTCTTCGGCGGCTCCCTCGGCGAGGTCTTCGGCGAGAAGATCGTCAAGGTGATGGACCTGGCGATGAAGATCGGCTGCCCGGTGATCGGCATCAACGACTCCGGCGGGGCCCGGATCCAGGAGGGTGTGGTCAGTCTCGGCCTGTACGGCGAGATCTTCTTCCGGAATGTCCGTGCCTCCGGCGTGATCCCCCAGATCTCGCTGGTGATGGGTCCGTGCGCGGGCGGTGCGGTCTACTCCCCCGCGGTAACCGACTTCACCGTGATGGTCGACCAGACCTCGCACATGTTCATCACCGGACCCGACGTGATCAAGACGGTCACCGGCGAGGACGTGGCGATGGAGGAGCTGGGCGGGGCCCGGACCCACAACACCAAGAGCGGCAATGCCCACTACCTCGCCACGGACGAGGACGATGCGATCGACTACGTCAAGGCGCTGCTGTCGTACCTGCCGGCGAACAATCTCGACGAGCCACCGGTGCTCGACGCTCCGGGCGATCTCGCGATAAGTGACGCGGATCGTCAACTGGACACCCTGATCCCGGATTCGGCGAACCAGCCGTACGACATGCACCAGGTGATCGAGCACGTGCTCGACGACGGCGAGTTCCTCGAGGTGCAGCCGCTCTACGCGCAGAACATCGTGGTTGGCTACGGCCGGGTCGAGGGACGGCCGGTCGGGGTGGTGGCCAACCAGCCGATGCACTTCGCGGGCTGCCTGGACATCGCCGCGTCGGAGAAGGCGGCCCGGTTCGTCCGCACCTGCGACGCCTTCAACATCCCAGTACTCACCTTTGTGGACGTTCCGGGATTCCTGCCCGGTACGGGACAGGAGTGGGACGGCATCATCCGGCGCGGCGCGAAGCTGATCTACGCGTACGCCGAGGCCACCGTTCCGAAGGTCACCGTGATCACCCGGAAGGCGTACGGCGGAGCGTACGACGTGATGGGCTCCAAGCACCTCGGTGCGGACCTCAACTTCGCGTGGCCGACCGCGCAGATCGCGGTGATGGGCGCACAGGGCGCGGTGAACATCCTCTACCGCGGCGAGCTGGCCGCCGCCGAAGATCCGGCCGCCGTCCGGGCCGAGAAGATCGAGGAGTACGAGGACGCCCTGGCCAACCCCTACATCGCGGCCGAGCGGGGCTACATCGACTCGGTGATCCGGCCGGCGGAGACCCGCAGCCAGATCATCCGGGCGCTGCGAGTGCTGCGCACCAAGCGGGAGACGCTACCGCCGAAGAAGCACGGCAACATCCCGCTCTGAGCGTGCCGGCACGCGGTCGACGACGGTTGTCGGCGGTTCGCTCCGGACCCGTCCCAATGGTGACGGCGTCGCCTTGTCGGCATCTCGGGTCCGTCGCGCCGACCGGTCACCGGAGCAGTACGTCAAGTTCCGCCCTGGGAAAGCCACCGGCCGGGATCCGCTCGCGTACGGCCCGGCGCACAGCCCGCTGCACCGCCGCGTTGACCGGGGTCGGCACCCCGTGCAGCCGGCCCAGCAGCACGATCTCGCCGTTGAGATAGTCCGTCTCGGCCGAGCCCGCGTCCCGGGCCAGGCTCTGCCAGGTCGAACCGCCCTGCCGCTGCCCCCCGCCCACCGGGACCGCCTGGACCTGGTCGCCGCGCTCGGCCGCCTCCTCGGCGCCCGAGGTGTACGAGATGCCGGCCGCCGTCAGTACGGCCTCGCCCTCGACCCGTACCGCCTCGAAGAGGTCGGCGTGTGGCGCAGGCCCGGCACCGGCCGACCGCCCGAACAGCGCCTCGATCCCGTTGCCGAGGTTGCGGAGCAGTTTTCCGTACTTCCAGCGCATCGCATCGGCCCGGACCGGCGCGAGGATCCGGCTGGCCACCAGGTCCGCACCGATCTGTTCGGCTGTCTCATCCGTACCGGACGGAAAGACCCCGAGATGCAACATGCCGGAGTACGGGTGCCCGTTGGCCACGACCCGCCCCGGTTCCAGATGTGTGGCCGGTAGCCAGACGGTGACCGGGTAGACCCGGTCGAAGAGTCGCGCGGCGGCCCGCTCGTTCGCCACCCCGTTCTGCGCCGTCAACAGCGGTAGCCGCTGCGCGGCCGTGCCGCCTCCGACCACGGGCAGGTCCGCCCAGCTCCGCAAGGCGGCCTCGGTGTCCTGTGACTTCACCGCGAGGATCAGCACGGTGTCCGGGGTGAGCCGCAGTCCGGCTGCGCCGTTGCGGGAGGCGTCACCGCCCACCGGTTCGGAAGCTGCGGCACCGACGGATGCCTGACCAGCGGACGCCGCGTCAGCGGACGTCGACCCAGCGGACGTCGACCCAGCGGATGCCGGGTCAGCGGATGCCGGGTCTCCGACGGCGGGCAGTCGGGCGGTGTACTCCCCGTCGGGCGTGGTCAGAGTCAGCCCATGCGCGCGGATAGCCGCCAGGTGTGGTCCGCGGGCTACCAGGGTCACGTCGTGGCCGGCCTCGGTCAGCCGTACGCCGATGGTGCCGCCGACCGCGCCAGCACCGATGATCACGTAACGCATGCCGTCCCCCGCTTCTCCCCGCTCCTCCGCGATCCTCCCCGCTCCTCCGCGCTGCTCAGCCGGGTAGGTTCGCGCTGTTGAGTATCGGTCCGGTGAGCAGGGCCGCGCCGGCCAGCAGCGCAATCAGGTTGATCGCCCCGAACAGTCCGACCCAGAACAGACCCGGTACCCGGGTGAGCCAGGCGAGCTGGTCGGCGTCCGACTGCGGCAACTGTCCGCGCCGACGCAGCGTCTGCAGTTCACCCACCGGCCGTACCCCGCCGAGCAGCAGGAACCACACCCCGGTGTACGCGAACGCGGCCTGCACCTGCGGCGACGCCATCCAGGAAACCCCGAGTACGACTGCCGTGGTGACGACGATCGAGATGATCCCGAAGACGTTGCGGATCATCACCAGCATGGCGAGCAGCAACGCGACGGCCACCCAGAGCAGGAGGGTGATCCGATTTCCGCCGAGCACCCAGGCGCCGGCCAACCCGATCAGCGATGGTGCGAGATAGCCGGCGAGCAGCGTGAACACCATCCCGGGACCGGTCGGTCGGCCCGCCGAGAGGGTCAGTCCGGAGGTGTCCGAGTGCAGCCGGATCCCCTGTAGTCGACGGCCGGTGAGCACCGCAGCCAGCGCGTGCCCGCCCTCGTGGGCGATCGTGATGGCGTTCCGCCCGATCCGCCACGGTAGCCGGGTCAGCACCACGGCCAGCGCCACCAGTCCGGTGATCAGGACCAGTAGCGGAGGTGGATCCGGTTGCGCTCCGAAGAGCCGGTCCCAGAGGTCGGTCAGTCCGTCGGTCGACACAGCGAGCGAGCCTAGCCCACGTCAGGCTGGTCGCCGACGCCCGTGAAGGTCAGTAGGTCCGGGGCAGGGCGCCATCCTCGTGCAGCGATGGACCGGATACGAGTTAGTGGCAGCGGGGCCCGTCATCACCTACGCGGTCGATAACTGACCCGGCTGCCGCTAACGTCGCAAGCCGATTCACCGATACTGACGTACGGCTCCGGTCCTCGGTCGGGCCGTTACCGGAACCGCCATCCGGGCCGGCACCATGTTCCGATCCGCCATGCCACGCCGCAGCAACATCCAACCGCCGACCGTACCGACGGCCACGATCACGACGCTAGCGAGCGCGACCAGCGCGACCATGCCAACGCTCGCGACGAGCAGGGCCAGGTCGCCGATGGCGACCACCATCCACAGTGCAATGCTCGGCTTCGTCGCGCGATGTCGGAAACGCATCAGTCGTACCTCCTTCCGTCGAGATCACCACTACCCCGACGGAGGGCAGGCCATGCGCGTCAACTCTTGGCAGGTTGGAAGCCGGTGGCGATTATCTCGAAGTTTGGGAGATTCTTCTTCCACTCACTCTCCGCGGTGTCCCAGCGGATCGCATACGCCTTCTTCTTCGACGTGACGAATCCCCGGTTGCGGACGTGCATCCGGGTGCCGCCCTCGGTGTGGATCCACTCCCAGTCGGCGGCCGTCAGCCAGTAGTTCTTGACCTCCGTGATCTTCACTCTCTGATAGTTGCTGTAGGTGCCTCGGCGGACCTGCTCCTGGCTCTTCCAGTCCGCGACGGGATCCGGCCGGGGACTGTCCGTCTGGTCGATCATCAGGAAGCGGCTGCTCTCGGGATCGTTGAACTTGACGCGGGGACCGTCCCGGGCCACCGTCCAGTTGGCCGGCACCGGCACCGAGAAGCCGGTCTTGTCCTTATGAAGCCTCCAGCCCGCAGGTAGCTGCGGTTGGGCAGGTTGTCCAGTGGGGGTCGCGGAGGGCTGGGCTGTCGCGGCGGGCGTCGGAGCCGGCGTCGGCGGCGGTGCGCTGGTGGTGGCACGCGGCGGGGTGTCCACAGGCTGGCTGCTGGTGTTGCTGCCCGGCGCGGCTTCGGGATCGTCATCCGAGCCACCGTTGGCCAGGGGCACGATCACGCCGAGTGCGATCAGGAGCAGGACGACGACCCCGCCGATCAACCACACCCTGCGGTTGCCGGCGGTGAGCGCGGCCAGTGGCCCACTTCCGGGCTCGTCATCGTCGTGCGCGGTGTCCCGTGCGGCGGGCACCGTCGCCCGCCCCGCCGGCTGTACCACCGGCTGTCCCGCTGGCGCGACCAGTTCGGTCGGCGCCGCGTCAGGAGTCGGCTGCACCGCCGTCGGGTCCAGCGCCGGCTTCGGCTCGGCGACTTCGGCACCGTCATCCTCGCCAGGTACCACGACGACCGTGGGCTCGGCCGGCGCGGGAGCGACCTCCGGATTTGCGGTGTCGGCCGCGGACTCTGTCGGTGTCGCCTCCGGTGCCGCTGATGTGTCGGCATCGCTGGTAGACGAAACAGGCAACTTCGTCGTCTCCGCCGCTGGCGGAGCAGCCGGAGACGGGGCTGACGTCGCCTGGGTAACCGGCGGCTGTTCCGGAGTGGGCCGGGGCGCCGGCAACGGCACGATCCTCGTACGCGGTTCTCCCGGTTCACGCGGGCCATTCGGCCCGGGTCGCCGTACGCCGTCAAGCAGTGACATCCCCGGGCTTCGCCGCCGGCCAGACGCGCGGCGCAGTAGCCGCTCCGCGACATCCGCAGTGATCCGTTGCGCCGGGTCCTTGCGCAACAGACCGGCCAGCACCGCCTTCATCGGCCCGGCCCGGCGCGACACCGGCGGAGGCTCGGTAGCCAGCGCGGCCAAGGTCGCGATCGCCGACGGCCGGGCAAAGGGCGACTGCCCCTCCACGGCGGCGTAGAGCGTCGCGCCCAGCGACCAGAGGTCACCCTCGGGCCCGGCGGTGCCATCCCGAGCACGCTCGGGAGCGATATAGGCGGGCGAACCGAGCACCAGGCCGGTACGGGTCACGTTCGGGTCACCCGGCACGGTCGCCAGGCCGAAGTCCGTCAGAACGACCCGGCCGTCGTCGCCGAGGAGCACGTTGCCAGGCTTCACGTCCCGGTGCATCACGCCGGCCCGGTGTGCCGAGTTCAACGCGCCGAGCACCCCGAGCCCGATCTCGGCCGCCCTGGTGGCGGAAACCGGCCCATCAGATGCCAGTACGTCCTGCAGCGAACGCGAGGGAACGTACTCCATGACGATCCAGGGGTCACCGTCCGTACGTAACACGTCGAAGACGCGGACCACGTTCGCGTGATTGAGTCGGGCAATCGCACGGGCCTCACGCAGCGAACGCTCACGCATTTCGCGACGCTCGTCCTCCGTCAGGCCTGGCGGCGGGACCAACTCCTTGATCGCAACGTCCCGGTGCAGGACTTCGTCGCGTGCCTTCCAGACACGACCCATCCCGCCCTGGCCTAGCGGCTCGACAAGCCGGTATCGGTCAGCGATGAGTTGTGGGGGCGCACTGGACACCCGTGGACGGTACCCAACGTCAACCTGAGTCACACCTGCGGCACGCCTATCTGAGACGTCCACCAACCCGATGACCACGTACCCTCGAGCCCATGGCTGACGAAGAGAGACTACTCCGGGTGGTCCGAGGCGTTCCCACCCCGGAAGAGTTGGCCGCGCTGGTCGGGGCTGTCTTCCTTCGCGCCCGACCAGACACATCGGCCCGACCGGCTCCCGTGTCGACCTGGGCACAACGCGCCCGCCCCGGTACGGTGTCCGGAATGCCGGCCCGAAGTGGCCGCGACGGCTGGCGGGTCTCCGGCCTTCCCCACTGACCCGTCCTCAGGCCACCAAACGGGGCTGCCCACGCGGGCCCGGACCCACTAACCTTGACGTGGGGCAGTACGTAGTACCTGGGGAGAAGACGTGATACCTGAGGAAGACCGCGGCCCTGCGTGGTTGCGTGACTATGGCGGCTCCATCGAGGCCGACATCCAGCGGATGGAAGAGTTCGCCAAGCAGCTCATGACTGAGGTGCAGAAGAACTACGTCCCGCACATGGAGGAAGTCCAGTCGGACATGCTGCCCGACCTTCCTGGACCGGTCGGGTTCCAGGAGTTGCTCGACTTCATGCAGGCGCACCGGGACGTTCAGCAGAACACCTCTGACCGGGTCTGGGAAGTCGGTGACGGTACGGGTGGGCTCGCGACCGCTGCCGAGACCGTCAGCAAGAACTACGGCCAGGCTGACGCGTTCTCCCAGGCTCGTGTACGCGACGTCGAGAACGCCTTGAACCAGACTAATGTGGCGCCACCGCCACCAGCCGGAACGCAGACTCCGCAGGGCGGCACGGACAACTCGGGGGGTTCGGATGCTTGACGGAGGCGGGTCCGGCGGAGTCTCCGGCACGACCAACTGGGTCGGGCAGACGGTTGACGACATGTGGCCGAAGCTCGCGAACCAGCAGACCGACACGCACTGGCAGCACGTGAGCGGCTGGCAGAAGACGTCGGAACTGAGTTTGATGCATATCTCGCGCCTAAAGCAGTACCGCGAGAGCCTGATCGACGCGTGGCCGCCGGAAAAGAGCGAGGCGTCGAAGGCATACGTGGCGCGGCTCGACTTCCTCATCGAGACCGTGCAGGGCGTCCACGACACCGCGGTCACCAACCACCAGACCTTCAAGAGTGTCACGCAGGCGATCTGGGAATCGCGTAGAAATCTCGAGAAGCTCTACAACGACTACCAGGTCAAGAAGCAGGCTAAGCAGCGGTACGACGCCGATGTTGCGGCGAACAACGGACGCCCGCCGTCCGGCCAGACGCCGACGACTGACGCCGACCTTGAGGATCTGAACTGGCAGGCCCGGCACATCATGTACGGGCTGAGTAGCGAGCTTGCCACCGCCCAGATGCAACTCCGGCAACCCCCGAAGTACCGACCTGCCAATACCGGCAAGGATCCCGGTACTGATGGTGGCGGATCGGGCGGCAGTGGCGCGATGGGCGGTTCGACTCCACCGGTCTTTCCGCCGGTCGTGCCGATCTCGAGCGGCGGTGGCGGCGGCGCGAGTTACACGGCTTCGCCAACCCCAGCTATCCACACTGTCGTTCCGACCACGTCCGTGCCTGGTGCCGGTCCGATCCTCGGCACTACAGCACCGACAGTACTTCCGCCAGTCACATCGACGCCTCCAAGTGTCATACCACCCGCACCTCCGCCTACCACCGGCCCTGGGCTACCGCCCCCGATTGCACCCCCCGGATTGCCACCCGGAGTCAAGCCTCCGGTCGGGGGCTACCCCATCTCAGCAACTAACACCGGTCTGAACAAGGCGACAGGGTTTGGACCCAACGCTGGCTTGACGCCACGGGCGATGCCTCCAGGCGGAATGATCGGCGGGGCTCCCGGGGCCGGACTGACGCAGCCGGGTTCAGGAGCCGGAGCAGCCCGACGGATCAACCCGGTAGGCGGCGTCATCGGTGGCGCCAGCGGTGGGAACGGCACGACGCCGCTTGGCGGCGCCGGGCAGCGACCGGGTTCCGGAATGGGTCGGGGTCCAATGGGTAGCGGCCAGAACCTCGGAATGGGTCCGGGTGGACGTGGTGGCGTTCGGAGCAATGAGGAGCAGGGCGGCGTCCAGCACTGGGACCCCGACAACCCCTGGGAGACCGACGAAGGAGTAGCACCGGTCATGATGCCGGGCCGCGACAACCGCCGGATCGACCCTGGCCCGGCGATTGGCCACAACCGGTGACTTCTCGCACGACCCGCGCGGCCGTGGCACTCCTGTGTGCCACGGCCGTCGCCGTTCTACCCGCCGCGCCAGCCCAAGCTGACCAGATTCGCAACGACCAGTGGCACCTGCGCTATCTCAAGGTGGCCGAGGCCCACAAGATAAGCCAGGGCGTAGGCGTCACCGTCGCTGTAATCGACAGCGGGGTCGACCCTCATCCCGACCTGCGCAACAACCTTTTATCAGGAACCGTCACGTATGCCGGCGGGTCAGGAGATGGGCGCCGAGACGGCGACCCCGGCGGCCACGGGACCGGAATGGCCGGGCTCGTAGCTGCCCACGGTCACGGCAGCAACGGCGCCCTTGGTATTGCCCCTAAAGCAAAAATACTTCCCATTCGGGACGAAAAGAATAGAAAAGATGGCACCGCCGACGACACTGCAAAAGCAATCGAGTGGGCGGTATCTAAGAGGGTTGGCGTTATTAGTCTCTCCTCAGGTGGAGGGTCTACGCCACGACTCAACACAGCATTACAAGCTGCGTTCAAGGCCGATATTGTCGTCGTTGCAGCAGCGGGAAATCGACCAGGTGATCTGCTGGTGCAATTCCCAGCCGCATCACCCGGCGTCGTGGCGGTTGGCGCCACTGACCGCAATGGGAACCACGCCGAGTTATCAGTAACAGGCAAAAGGCTGGTTATCAGCGCACCTGGAGTAGCCATCAGCAGCACGTCGACTGACGGTGGCTACCGGAAGGGCGATGGAACCTCGCCGTCCACGGCGATCGTTGCTGGGGCGGCTGCGTTGGTACGGAGCAAGTTCCCGGATCTGTCGGCGGAGGAAGTCGTACATCGGCTCACGGCGACGGCTGTCGACAAGGGTGCTCCCGGGCGGGACGAGGAGTACGGCTACGGCGTGGTCGACCTCGTCGCCGCGCTGACAGCAGACGTACCGCCGCTGGAGGGGGGCGCCGGCCCGAGCACAGCCGCCACGCCCAGCCCCACCTCGAACGGGCCCGACAGCAACGCGGCACCGGATCCCGACGACAAGTCAAACGTCGGTTCGACGGTCCTGGTGATCGCTCTCACCGCGCTCGTCGCCGTCGGGCTTCTGGTCACCCTGCTGGTGCTGTTGCTGGTACGCAGACGTCGACGTCAACCGGGTGCCTACTGAGCCGGTCGCGCTGTTCCGCACCGAGGCGACACCCGGACACGACCGGCCGCGCAGACGCCGGGTAGCGTAGGTCGGCGTGCGTACGACAAAGCGACTGCGCCTGGTGCTCGCCTCGGCAAGTCCGGCCCGCCGTAAGCTCCTTCGGGCTGCGGGGATCGAGCCGGAGGTGCTGGTCAGTGGCGTTGACGAGTCGAAGGTGGATCCCTCGACGCCGGAGGCGCTCAGTCTCACGCTGGCCCAGCTCAAGGCACGAACGGTAGCGGAACGACTTGGCCAACCAACCGGCAACGGGTCGGCGTCCGAGTCGACTGATCTCCAGACTCTCGTACTCGGGTGCGATTCCGTACTCGCCTTCGACGGGGAGATCCTGGGCAAGCCGGTCGACGCCGACGAGGCAACCCGCCGTTGGCATGCGATGCGGGGTCGGAGTGGGGTCCTACACAGCGGGCACTGCCTGATCGACCTGTCCAGCGGGCGGGAGGTGGGTGCGGTCGCCCACACGGTCGTGCACTTCGCGGCCATCACCGACGACGAGATCGCCGCGTACGTCGCGACGGGCGAGCCCATGCAGGTAGCCGGTGCCTTCACGATCGACGGCCTGGGTGGCCCGTTCGTCGACCGGGTCGACGGCGATCACGGTACCGTGATCGGGTTGTCCCTGCCGCTGCTGCGTGCTCTGCTCGGCGAGTTCGGCCTGCGGATCACCGATCTCTGGACAGCGGCCCCTGTCCCGTCGACCGCAACTGAGCACGCCGAGCGATAGCGGGTCGCCTCGACGGCGGGAACATGGACGGCGGCTCCGGAGGATACTGCTGAACGCCGGGTCCGGTGCCGACGATGGGCTAGCGTCTGGACGTGCCCACAAAATCAATTCCACTCACCGAAGATCTGTCCGCGTACGTCTTGGCGCATGGTTCCCCGCCGGACGACCTCGTCCGCGAGTTGATCGACGAGACGGTGGCGGTCCTGCCGGCGGACGCTGGGATGCAGATCGCCCCGGAACAGGCGGGGCTGCTCACCTTCCTGACCCGACTGGTGAATGCTCGGCAGGCGGTCGAGGTCGGCACTTTCACCGGCCTGTCCTCGTTGGCCATTGCCCGTGGCTTGCCGGCGGACGGCCGGTTGACCTGTTTCGACATCTCGGAGGAGTACACCGCGATCGCGCGACGGTACTGGGCGCGGGCCGGGGTCGACGAGAGGATCGATCTGCGCATCGGGCCGGCCGCCGAGATGCTGCGGTCGCTGCCGACGGAGCCGCATCTCGACCTGGCGTTCATCGACGCCGACAAGACGGGTTACCTGTCCTACTGGGCCGAGTTGGTGCCGAGGATGCGGAGCGGTGGCCTGATCGTGGTGGACAACGTGCTGCGGGCTGGTCGGGTCCTGGCTCCGGAGAACCCGGGCGACCGGGCGATCGTCGAGTTCAACGAGGCCGTTCTCGACGATGGCCGGGTCGACCTGGTGATGCTGCCGGTCGCGGATGGGCTGACCCTGGCCCGCCGTCGCTGAGCCTTTTGTGCCCCGCCGGGCGGGCGGCACGTCGTACCGGAGACGAGACCGCGGGCGGGCGGTGTCGGGCGCCTGATCGATGCCGCCCGACACCGCCCGCACCCGTCGGGTGCTCGTCAGCGGACGCTGCGGGCGAATTCGCGGGCCGCCCAGGTCACCGCCAGCGTGGTGATCACTGCCATCACGGACAGCCCCTGCCAGACCGCGTCGTTGCCGAGGTCTCCGGCGAAGAGCGCCCGGGCGCCGTCCACGGCCCAGGAGAAGGGGTTCCAGTCGGCGATCCCCTGCAGCCAGCCCGGCGCGAAGCTCAGCGGCAGCAGGATCCCGGAGAGCAGCAGCACCGGTTGGGCGATCGTGTTCATCAGCGGCGCGAGCGCGTCCTCGCTCTTCACCACCAGCGCGATGCCGTACGACAGTGCCGATGTCATCAGCGCGATGAGGGCCAGCAGCAGGTACGCGAGCAGCAGGTCTCCGATGAACACGGTCAGCCCGAAGGCCAGCGCGAGCAGGGTGATGATGATCGCCTGGGCGATCAGCGAGACCACGTCCCGCAGTGACCGTCCAAGTAGCAGGGCGAGCCGGCTGACCGGGGTGACCCGGGATCGTTCGATCACTCCGGCCCGCAGCTCGGCGATCAGGCCGAAGCCCTGGAACAGGCCGCCGAAGATGGCGAGCAGCACCAGCAGGCCGGGGACGAAGATGCGGTACGCCTCCGCGTTGCTCGACGCCTGCAACGCGGGCTTGAGCAGCGGGGCGAAGAGCAGTAGGTACATCACCGGCTGGAAGATGCCGACGAAGAGCCAGACGGGCTGACGGACCAGCAGCAGGAACTGCCGCTGGAAGATCAGCCAGGTGTCGCGGGCGAATTTCATTGCGAAGTCTCCTGTTCGGCGGACGCGCGAGGGCGGTCAGGACTCGCGCAGCGAGCGGCCGGTCTTGGTGAGGAACACGTCGTCGAGGCTGGGCCGGTGCAGCTCGATGGAGCTGAGCGCGAAGCCGGCGGTGTCGAGGGCGCGCAGGATCTGGGGCATGTCCCGGGCGCCGTCGTTGACGTAGAGCCGCAGCCCGCTCTCGTCCGAGGTTTCCAGCCTGGTGACGTACGGCTCGGTTTCCAGCACCTTGGCGGCGTCCTGTGCCGATCCTTCGACGGTGACGAGCACCACGTCTCCGGAGATTTCCCGCTTCAGCTCGGCCGGGGTGCCCTCGGCCACGATCTCGCCGTGATCCATGATCGCGATCCGGTCGCAGAGGGCGTCCGCCTCGTCGAGGTAGTGCGTGGTGATGAAGACGGTCATGCCCTCGGCGCGCAGCCGGCGGATCTCGTCCCACATGTGTGCCCGGCTCTGCGGGTCGAGGCCGGTGGTCGGCTCGTCCAGGAAGACGATCTTCGGATCGTGGATGATGCCGAGCGCGATGTCCACCCGACGGCGTTGGCCGCCGGAGTATGTCTTGCACTTGCGGTCGGCGTACTCGGTGAGCTGGAACGCTTCCAGGGCGCGTTCGGCCCGCTGCCGCGCCTCTGCCTTGCCGATGCCGTACATCCGGGCGTGCAGTACGAGTTCCTCCCGGGCGGTCGACTCGTCCCAGGTGCTGCCCCCCTGAGCCACGTAGCCGATCCGGCGCCGCACCTCGCCGGGGTTGGTCCGGAGGTCCGCGCCGGCGAGGTTCGCCTCACCGCCGTCCGGCTCGATGAGGGTGGCGAGCATCCGCAGGGTGGTGGTCTTGCCCGCGCCGTTCGGCCCGAGGAATCCGAAGATCTCTCCCTGGGCGACGACGAGGTCGACTCCGCGGACCGCGTCGACGGCCTTCTTACTTCTGCCCTGTCGGGAGCGGAACGACTTCCGCAGCCCTTTTGTCTCGATCATGCCTGCTCCTGGTCCGCCGGGTCGGCATCCCGACCGACCCATCCCCCGGGGGCCGCCAGAAGGCGCCCACCTCAACACTTCGGGGAGGCTAACGCGATATAGCTCATCTAGTCAACGTTGATTATTACTCGTTGGTCCCAGACTCGCCGGAAGTCTCGGGCGGCTCCGCCCGCTCCGCTTGCCCTACCCGCTCCGACGGCTCCGCCCGCTCCGGCCCGGCGTCCGCCCCGCCCTCGCCGATCAGCGTGCCGAACTGGTTCCACTCAGGAAACTGCGTGAACTCCTCCGGTATGTACGGCACCCCCGCGTCGACCAGGTCGGCGATCCGCTCGCACCAGGCGATCTCGCCCTCCGCGCGGGCGATCGACAACTGCCACATCCAGGCCACGTGGGTGGGCTTGCCCTGCTTCATCCATCCGGATTCCATTGCCGCCCGCAGGCTGTCGTTGCCGGACCGCAGCAACCGGGCCCGGTTGCGCAGCGCCGCCGAGGCCTCGTCCCGCGGTAGTGCCGGCAGGAACGAGAAGGCGGCGAGGAAGGGGTCGACCACCTCGCCGAGGTTCCACCAGAGGCCACGCAGCAGGTTCTGGAACTCGTCCTCGCCCTTCGGCGTGATCTCGTACGTGATCCGCGCGGGGCGGGCCCCGACCTGCTCGGTGGCCACCTCCCGCAACTGTCCCTCCTCGGCCAGTTTGCGCAGCGCGTGGTAGATCGAGCCGGGCTGGACGTTCGCCCACTTGTCCGCACTCCAGCTCAACAGCTCACGACGTACGTCGTAGCCGTGAACCGGTTGCATCCACCGGACCAGGCCCAGAATCATCATTCGGGTAGCTGACACAGATGAAGCGTAATAGCCAAAATTGACTAACGCCCAACGGCACCGTGTCGCGGCCGGATCCACCGCCCGCTCGTCGGCGGGCCCCGGCACAAACCGTCCCACCCGCCGACTGGACTACGCGACAGACCGCCCCGCCCGTCGGCGGGATCACCGCCGTCATCGACAATGTCCAGGCGAGAACGTCGGCCGATCGGCGGGCAGTCGGTGTGTCGGGCTCCGGTGATCATGCCGGCGGCCCCGGCAGCCGCCGTACCGGCACCCACCGTCGGCGGGGGCAACCTGAGGAGGAGCAGCCGCGTGCGCAAAGTACTGATCGCCAACCGGGGCGAGATCGCCGTCCGGGTCGTCCGCGCCTGCCGGGACGCGGGACTGTCCAGCGTCGCCGTGTACGCCGGCTCCGACCGCGATGCGCTGCACGTCACCCTCGCCGACGAGGCGTACGCGCTGGGCGGGGAGACCGCGACGGAGACGTACCTGCGGATCGACAAGCTGCTCGACGTGGCTGCCCGGTCCGGGGCTGACGCCGTACACCCGGGCTACGGGTTCCTCTCCGAGAACGCGGATTTCGCGGCGGCCGTGATCGACGCGGGGTTGACCTGGATCGGGCCGACCCCGCAGGCGATCCGCGACCTGGGTGACAAGGTCACCGCCCGGCACATCGCGCAGCGCGCCGGTGCTCCCCTGGTCCCCGGCACCCCAGACCCGGTGAACGGCCCGGACGAGGTGCTGGCGTTCGCCGTCGACCACGGGCTGCCGGTCGCGATCAAGGCCGCGTTCGGTGGCGGCGGCCGTGGCCTCAAGGTGGCCCGGACGATGGAGGAGATCCCCGCGCTCTTCGAGTCGGCCACCCGGGAGGCGCTCGCGGCCTTCGGCCGGGGCGAGTGTTTCGTCGAGCGGTACCTGGACCGGCCCCGGCACGTCGAGGCGCAGGTCCTGGCCGACCAGCACGGCAACGTCGTGGTCGTCGGCACCCGGGACTGCTCGTTGCAACGCCGGCACCAGAAACTGGTCGAGGAGGCACCGGCGCCGTTCCTGACCGAGGCACAGCGGGCGCAGATCCACTCCAGCGCCAAGGCGATCTGCCGGGAGGCGGACTACCACGGTGCCGGTACCGTCGAGTACCTGGTCGGCGCCGACGGCACGATCTCGTTCCTGGAGGTCAACACGAGGCTTCAGGTCGAGCACCCGGTCACCGAGGAGACCGCCGGCATCGACCTGGTCCGCGAGCAGTTCCGGATCGCGGCCGGGGAGAGGCTCCGGCTCGACGCCGATCCGGCGCCACGCGGACACTCGATCGAGTTCCGGATCAACGGCGAGGACCCGGGCCGGAACTTCCTGCCGGCGCCCGGCACGGTGACCGCGCTGCGGCTACCGACCGGCCCCGGCGTACGGGTGGACGCCGGAATCTCCGCGGGCGACGTGATCGGCGGCAACTTCGACTCCCTGCTCGCCAAGGTGGTCATCACCGGGGAGACCCGTACCGAGGCGTTGGAGCGCGCCCGTCGGGCCCTCGACGAGATGGTGGTCGACGGGATGGCGACCGCGCTGCCGTTCCACCGCCTGGTCGTCCGGGACCCAGCGTTCACGAGCGCCCCGTTCGCCGTACACACCCGGTGGATCGAGACCGAGTTCGACAACACGGTCCCGCCGTACGCCGTGCCCGCGACGGACCCCGACGCGGAGCCGGGCGGTGGTGAGCGGGAGACCGTCGTGGTCGAGGTGGCCGGCAAGCGGCTGGAGGTCAGCCTTCCGGCCGGCTACGGCGCGGGTACGGCCGGCGGCGGCCCGGGTACGTCCGGTGCGGGCGGCCGTCGCGCCCGCCCGGAGCCGGCGGTGCCGGTGGCGACGCGCTGACCTCGCCGATGCAGGGCACGATCGTCAAGATCGCAGTCTCCGACGGGGACACCGTCGCCGAGGGGGACCTGGTCGTGGTGATGGAGGCGATGAAGATGGAGCAGCCGTTGCACGCGCACAGGGCCGGGGTGGTGAGTGGGCTCTCCGCCGAGGTCGGCGGGGTACTTTCGGCCGGTGCCGTCATCTGCGTCATCAGTTGACTCCGGGCCGGGCGGATCTTCGTCGGGCATGATGGCCAGGTGCAGTTCATCACCGGTGCGCCACCCGCCCAGGACCTGACCTACAACGACGTCTTCCTCACCCCGGCCCGATCCGCCGTGGAGTCCCGGCTCGACGTCGACCTTTCCAGCAGCGACGGCACCGGCACCACGATCCCGATCGTGGTCTCCAACATGACCGCCGTGGCGGGGCGCCGGATGGCCGAGACGGCGGCCCGGCGCGGCGCGCTCACCGTGCTGCCGCAGGACATCCCGATCGACGTCGTCACCGAGGTCGTCTCCTGGGTCAAGCAGCGGCACCTGGTGCACGACACCGCGATCACGCTCGGCCCCACCGACACCGTCGGCGACGCCATCCACCTGCTGCCGAAGCGGTCCCACGGGGCGGTGATCGTCGTCGACGCCGGAGGACGACCGGTCGGCGTGGTGACCGAGGCGGACACCGTCGGGGTGGACCGTTTCGCGCAGTTGCGCCATGTCATGTCCACCGAACTGCACACGGTCCCCGCCGAGGCGGATCCCCGGACCGGATTCGACCGGCTCTCCCGGGGCCGCCGCCGGCTCGCTCCGGTGGTCGACGTCGACGGACGGCTGGTCGGGGTGCTCACCCGGCAGGGAGCGCTGCGGGCCACCCTCTACCGGCCGGCGCTGGACGCCAAGGGCCGGCTGCGGATCGCCGCCGCGATCGGCATCAACGGTGATGTCGCCCGGAAGGCCGCCGCGCTCTTCGACGCCGGGGTGGACACGCTGGTCGTGGACACCGCGCACGGCCACCAGGAGCGGATGATCAGGGCACTGCGCGCGGTACGGGCCCTCGACCCGCCCGTACCGGTGGCCGCCGGAAACGTGGTCACCGCCGACGGCGTACGGGATCTCGTCGAGGCCGGAGCGGACATCGTCAAGGTCGGCGTCGGCCCGGGGGCGATGTGCACCACCCGGATGATGACCGGGGTGGGTCGGCCCCAGTTCTCCGCCGTCCTCGACTGCGCGACCGCCGCCGCCCGGCTGGGTCGGCACGTCTGGGCCGACGGCGGGGTACGTCATCCGCGTGACGTCGCGCTCGCCCTCGCCGCCGGAGCGTCCAACGTCATGATCGGTACCTGGTTCGCCGGCACCTACGAGTCACCGGGGGACCTCTACACCGACGCCGACGGCCGCCGTTACAAGGAGAGCTTCGGCATGGCGTCGGCGCGTGCCGTCAGTGCCCGTACCGCCGAGGACAGCCCGTACGACCAGGCCCGGAAGGCGGTGTTCGAGGAGGGCATCTCCAGTGCGCGGATGTACCTCGACGGGGCGCGGCCCGGCGTGGAGGACCTGATCGACGAGATCGTGGCGGGCGTACGCAGCGCGTGCACGTACGCGGGCGCGGCCGACCTGTCGGAGTTCCACGCGAACGCGGTGGTCGGGGTGCAGAGCGCCGCCGGTTACACCGAGGGGATGCCGCTGCCGACGAGTTGGTGACGGGCACGCGAGCCCGTCGTGCTCCGGGTCAGCCTCGGCGGTCGGGCTGGCCGTCCTGACGGGTGAAGAGCAGCCGGATCACCGCCCTGGAGGCCGCCTCCGGGTCGGTGCCGACCTCGGCCGGAAGCGCCCCGCCGAGCCACAGTGTGGCGAAACCGTGCACGATGGACCAGGCGGCCAGTTGGGCGTTCGCGGCCTCCGGCCCGGCCGCCGTGTCGGGCAGTGCGGCGACGCCGGTCCGGAGCGCCTCGGAGGCCCGCCGCTTCGCCGCCACCAGTGCCGGGTCGTCCCGATCGAAGAGTTCGGGCCGGAACATCACCTCGAAGTGGGCCCGGTGTTCGACGGCGAATGCGACGTAGGCGACCCCGATCTCCAACAGGTTGTCGGCGTCGGTCCGGACCCGGTTCAGGCTGTCGGCCAGCATCCCGAAGCCCTCGGTGGCGAACGCGGTGAGCAGGCCGGCCTTGTCGCCGAAATGATGCGCGGGGGCGGCGTGGGAGACGCCGGCCCGGCGGGCCAGGTCGCGCAGACTGAGCGCCGTCGGGCCGGACTCCTCGATCGCCTCGGCGGCGGCGGTCAGCAGCGCGCGCCGTAGATCTCCGTGATGGTAGGGCCGCCCTGCGGCACTCTCCTCGCTCATCCGGCCAGCATAACTTGCCATTGACAAGATACCCTCACAGGGCGGCGGCCGGGGCTCAGGGCAGGAGTTCCACCGAGTGGGCCGCCACGATCCCGGCGATCATGCGCAGCGCGTCCGGCGCCGCCATCGGCTCCACCGCGCGACCATCCCGCAGTCGCAGCGCCACCTGACCGGACGACACCTCCCGGGCACCCAGCACGGCCGCGTACGGAACCCGGCGCTGGGCGGCACCCCGGACCCGGGCGCCCAACGAGCCGTCGCCGACCAACTCGGCCCGCAGCCCGGCCCGTACGCAGTCTCGCCGGAACGCCTCCGCCGCGTCGAGCTGCTCCGGACCGACCGGAAGGACCTGCACCTGCACCGGCGCGTACCAGGCCGGAAAGGCACCGGAGTGCACCTCGATCAGGTACGCGAACAGCCGCTCCATGCTGCCGACCAGGCTCCGGTGCACCATCACCGGTCGGCTGCGCCCGCCGGAGGAGTCGGTGTAGGAGAGGTCGAACCGGGCCGGTTTGTCGAAGTCGAGCTGGATGGTGGAGATGGTCGACTCCCGACCCGCCCCGTCCAGGATCTGGATATCGATCTTCGGGCCGTAGAACGCCGCCTCGCCGGCCGCCTCCACGTACGGCAGTCCGGACAGCGCATCCCGGAGCAGGTTCTCGGCGTGCTGCCACATCTCGTCGTCACCGAGGTACTTCTCGCCGGGGCCGCGCAGCGAGAGCCGGAACCCGGCCGGTCGTACGCCGAGCGCCGCGTGTGCGACCTGGATCAGGTCGAGGATCTCGGCGACCTCGGCCCCGACCTGCCCGACGGCGCAGAAGTTGTGCGCGTCGTTGAGCGAGATCGCCCTGACCCGGCTGAGTCCGCCGAGCACCCCGGACCGCTCGGACCGGTACATCCCGCCCAGTTCGGCGATCCGCAGCGGCAGTTCCCGGTAGGACCGTCCCCGGGCCCGGTAGACGAGGGCGTGGTGTGGACAGAGCGCCGGGCGGAGCACGAACTCGTCGTCGGCGGAGAGCCGCAACACCGGGAACATGTCGTCGGCGAAGTAGCCGAGATGCCCGGAGAGTTCGAACAGCTCGCGCTTGCCCAGCGGGGGCGAGTAGACGTGCTGGTAGCCGGCCCGGCGCTCCAGCTCCCGGACGTATTCCTCGACGCTGTGCCGGGCTGCGGCGCCGGCCGGCAGCCAGATCGGCAGGCCGGCACCGGACAGCGGGTCGGCGTGGAAGAGTTCGAGCTCGCGGCCGAGCCGGCGGTGGTCAACCATGTCATCCTCCTGGAGAACGGAACCCTCGGCGGCGATCCCGATCTCCAGGTACGACGAAGCCCCGGAGCGGATCGCCCCGGGGCCTGTCGACGAAGTGTTCGCGTCAGTGCGGCACGCCGGGGTCTCCCGGCGTGGTCGTCACGTTCGCGCGGTACATGGCGGCCACGGTACGCCACCGTCCGCGAGCCGCGCACCGCATTTCCGCCCGGCTCCTCGGCATCCCCGCTCGGCTCTCCGGCATCTCCGCCCGGCTCCTCAGCGCAGCCGGGTGATGGTCACCTCGACACCCTGCCCGGTGTTGGCCGGGCCGGCGTAGACGCCCTTCAACGGCGGTACGTCGCCGTACTCCCGGCCCCGGCCGACCACCACGTGCCGCTCGCCGACCGGTACCCCGTTGGTCGGGTCGAAGGCCGTCCACCGGCCTACCCACCACTCGACCCAGGCGTGGCTCTGCCCGACGATGCTCTCCCCGATCCCCGCGTCCGGTACCGGGTGCAGGTATCCGGAGACGTACCGGGCGGGAACGCCGATGCTGCGTAGCAGTCCGACCACCAGATGGCTGATGTCCTGGCAGACGCCCTTGCGCTGCCGCCAGGCCTGTACGGCGTCGGTCTGCACCCCGGTGGCCCCCGAGGTGTACGCGACCTCGTCGCGCACCTGTTCGCACAGCGCCATCGCGGCCGCGTGCGGAGTCGGCCGGGCGGCCCGGACGGACTCGGCCAGTTCGACGAGTTCCTCGTCCAGCGCCGTACGCGGGGTGGGCAGCAGCAGCTCGTACCAGCGGTCCCGGCTCTCCGGCCCACGCAGCTCCGCCCAGCCGATCCCGTCGGTCGGGGTCAACTGGTCGCCGGGGCCGAGCGTCTCGACCGTGGAGGACGCGGTGACCCGCAGCGACTCGTGTGGTTCGTGCAGGTCGAAGGCGGTCACCACGGTTCCCCAGTAGTCCTCGTACCGGTAGGTCCGGGCCGACGGCCACACCTCCACCCGCGCCTCCAGCACCGCCTGGCGGGCATCGTTGCGGGGTGACATCCGCGCCTCGTTGTAGGACCCGGCGACCGCTCCGGCGTAGGTGAACCCGGTCTGGTGTTTGATCTTCAGCCGCCAACTGCCCACCGTCACCGGGACCTCCCGCCGGACCGGAGTCGAGGATGCGGCCGGCCACCCGACCAGGGTCGAGGATGCGACCGGCCACCCGACCGGAGTCGAGGATGCGACCGGAGCCGGGGCCGGGTCACGCGACCGCTCCCGGGACCCAGGCGACGGCGGAGGTCTGCCGGAAGTAGCGGCGGGAGACCGCGTCGTTCACCTGTGAGCAGGTCCGTTCGAGGCCGGCGAGCACCGCGCCGAGGTCGCCGATCAATTCGTCGGCGGCCCGGAACTCCAGGCCGGTCCGGGCCCGACCGATGATCCGTTGCGCGTCGGTGGCCACACCGGTCCGGCCGGACTGACCCGGGCCGCCGTACGGCTCCAGTTCGGTGAGGCAGCCCTCGGCCCGGGACAGCGCGGCGAAGACCGAGCGTGGGAAGAGCCGGTCGAGCAGCAGGAACTCTGCGGAGTGCCGGTCGTCGAGCGATCCCCGGTACGTCCGCAGGAACGTCTCCCATGCGCCGCAGGAGCGCAGCAGCGTCAGCCAGGACGGGATGCTGCCGCCGGCACGTTCGTGGGTGGAGAGCAGCCGGGCGGTCATGTCCACCCGTTCCACGCTGCGGCCCAGCACCAGGAACAGCCAGCCCTCGTCCCGGCTCATGGTGGCGTCGGTGAGGCCGGCCATCACCGCGCAGCGTTCCCGGACCCAGCGGAAGAAGGCGTGTACGCCCTGCTCCTCGGCCCGACGCCGGGCGCCCGGCAGGCCGTGCCAGGTCGAGTTGAGGCACTCCCACATGTCGGCCGAGATGGTCTCCCGGGCGCCCCGGGCGTTCTCCCGGGCGGCGGCCAGGGCGCCGACCACGGAACTCGGGTTCTCCTCGTCGAGGCCGAGCACTCCGATGACCCGGGCGACGGTGAGCGGCTGTTCCAGCGGCCCCACTCCCATCACGCCGAGCAGGGACCGGCAGGCCGTCGTCTCGTCGACCCACGGATCGGCGAGCATCCGGTGCAGGTGTACGTCGAGGATCCGTGCGCTGTCCTCGGCCCGTTCGACGTACCGGCCGATCCAGTAGAGCGACTCCGCGATCCGGCTCAGCATGCCGACGCCCCTGCACCAACCCTGGCATCTTGGGCGGACTGCTGCTGCTGTTGCTGCTGTTCCGCGACGGAACCGGCACCCGGCCCCGGATCGGGGCTGCGCGGCGTGGTTACCGGGGGCAGCACTGCGAGCCCGGAATCGTCCGGATCGATCGGCTCGATGCCCGTACTCAGGTCCACCGGGCTGAGTTCGGACGGCGGTTCGGCCAGGATCCAGGTGTCCTTGGACCCGCCGCCCTGGCTGGAGTTGACCACCAACGCGCCTTCGGGCAGCGCGACCCGGGTCAGCCCGCCCGGCAGTACGGTGACCCGCTGGCCGTCGTTGACCGCGAACGGGCGCAGGTCGACGTGCCGGGCCCGCAGCCGGTTGCCGATCAGCGTCGGCACCATGGAAAGTGCCACCTCCCGTTGGGCGATCCAGCCGCGCGGGTCGGCCGTGATCCGGGCGCGCAGTTCGGCCAGTTCGGAGTCGGACGCCTGGGAGCCGATCACGATGCCCGCCCCGCCGGACCCGTCGACCGGCTTGCACACCAGCCGGTCCAACCGGTCGAGGACGTGTTCGAGCACATCCGGGTCCTCCAGCCGGTGCGTCTCCACATTGGACAGCGTTGGCTCCTCGTTCAGGTAGTAGCGGATCAGGTCCGGAACGTACGAGTAGAGGAGTTTGTCGTCCGCGACGCCGTTGCCCACGGCGTTGGCGATGGTGACCCGGCCGGCGCGGGCCGCGTTCAGCAGTCCGGCGACCCCGATCACCGAGTCGGCCCGGAAGTGCACCGGGTCCAGGAACTCGTCGTCGATCCGCCGGTAGATGACGTCGACCCGCTGCTCGCCACCGGTGGTCCGCATGGCGACCTCGTTACCCACGCAGACCAGGTCCCGGCCCTCGACCAGCTCGACGCCCATCTCGCGGGCCAGCAGGGCGTGTTCGAAGTAGGCCGAGTTGTGCACGCCGGGGGTCAACACCACCACCGTCGGGTCGGTGATCCCGATCGGCGCCGCCGCGCGCAGGGCCCGCAACAACTGCCCGGGGTACGACTCCACCGGCTGGATCCGGGTCGCGGCGAAGACCTCGGGCAGTACGTGGGCCATCGCCCGGCGGTTCTCCATCACGTAGCTGACCCCGGAGGGGACCCGGACGTTGTCCTCCAGGACCCGGAAGGCGCCCTCCTCGTCGCGGACCAGGTCGACTCCGGCGACATGGATGCGTACCCCGTTGTGCGGGCTGATCCCGGCGGCCTCGCGGTGGAAGTGCGCGCTGGTGACCACGACCCGCCGGGGTACGACGCCGTCGGCGAGCACCTGGCCGGCGCCGTAGATGTCGGCGAGGAACGCCTCCAGCGCCCTCACCCGCTGGGCGACGCCGGCCTCGACCACCCGCCACTCGCTGGCGGCGATGATCCGGGGCACGATGTCTAGCGGGAAGGGCCCCTCGACGCCCTTGAGCGCGAAGGTGATCCCCTGGTCGAGGAAGGCTCGGGCCAGTACTTCGGCCCGGATCCGGAGTTCGGCACTGGACAACGGTTGCAGGGTCGCGTGCAGGGCTTCGTACGTCTCCCGGGGCATGCCCGGCGCGCCGAACATCTCGTCCCAGCCAGGGCCGAGGCGGTAGTCCTCGAACAAGTCCGCCATGGCCTGACGTTACGCCGGGCTCGTTGCGTGCACGTAACACGACGGCGTCGCGTGATCGCGAAAACGGGCCGGCCCGCAGGTCAGCGAGCCGGCGACGGCGGATCAGGATGATGTCGGTCGATGTCCCGGCCGAGGGCCAGCAGGCGGAGAGTCTGCTCCCGCCGACGCAGCAGCACCAGCCCGAGGGCAAAGGTCAACAGCGGAACGCCGGCCAGCATCGTCCACTGGATCGGTACCAGGTACACCGGATGCCCCATGTGTCCGTTGGAGTAGGCCCAGCCGGACAGCCCGAGGCGTACCACGAAGTAGACCGCGACCACCGGGCCGAGCAGGACGAGGCTGCGACGGCGGATCGGCGCCGGCAGGCCCGGCACGGCGGCGAGCAGCGCGGCGACCGCGACGAGGTAGAGCGGAGTGGTGTATCCCATCATCCAGTTGAGAACCGGCATCTGGATCAGCCCGGCATACCCCCGGTACGCGTACCCCGCCATTGCCAGCAGCAGGAACACGAAACAGCCTCCGATGAACACGACCCGGCGCCGTCCGAGGATCGACACCGCTCTGCGGCGCGGGGCCGGCACGGTCAGCGCGACCGCGCAGACGAGCCCGAGAACGGCCGGCCACAGCGCCTCCACCACGAAGACCGGCTCGGTGGCGTACCCGGAACTGAGGACGACGCCCTCCAGCAGCACCGCCACCCATCCGAACGAGGCGGCGAGCCGGGGGAATCCGATCAACACCGCCCCGACCACCAGGCACCACAGTCCGGCGTGCAACCATCCGTACGGATCGGCGCCGTACCAGGGACCGAAGCTGTATTCAGGATGACCGAGCGCCCAGGCGGCCCGGCTGGCGACCGCTCCCACGCTCCAGAGGGCCAGCAGGAGCGCCGCCAACAGGCCGAAGACCGCCGACGCGTCATGCCAGGCCCGGTCCCCGACCTGCCGAACGGTGAGCCCGAGCCGGGCCCGTACGGCGGTGAGGATGAGGTTGCCGACGTCTCCCGGCGCCGGCCAGCGTTGCCCGGGACGGGCGTCGGCCAGCAGCGCGCCCAGCATCTCGTCCTCGTACGTCCGGCGGTGCTCCCACGGATACCAGGCCAACAGCCAGCGGTACCGACGCTCCAGGTCGGTGTCGTGCTGCGGCTCGTCGCCGGTCATGCCGGACCTCCCTCGATGGCGAATCCACTCCTGCGCAGTCGAGCCGACGCGGCGGTGGCGTTACTGCGGAGTCGCGTCACCTCCTCGGCGAGGCGTTGCGCCCCGAGCCCGGTGATCCGGTAGTAGCGCCGCAGCCGCGACTGCACGACCTCCTCCCGGTCCACTTCGACCAGTCCTTCCTCGCGAAGCCGGTCGAGCACCGCGTAGAGGGTGCCGGCGCGCAGCCGCACCCGTCCCTCGGAGATGCGTCGGACGTCCTCCATCACGCCGTAGCCGTGCTGTGGCTGGTCGGCCAGCGCGGTGAGTACGAGGAACGTCGGTTCCCGGAGCGCCTCGGTCATGAGGACAGCATATACAGAGCATCGGTATATGTGGGTACCGGTTCATCGGTATGGCCTCCGGACCCGTCGCCACCGCCGGTCGTCCCACCAGTACTCCCGGAGCCGGGGCCGGCGGAGTCGGCTCCAGAGCCGTACCAGTGCCCTCATTGCGTGGCCCGGAGGAGCGCATCCACCCGGGCCAGCACCGCGACACACGGCGGATGCCCGTCGCCGTCCCGCCAGGCGCACTCCAGGAGGTGCCCGGTCACACCGACCCACGCTGCCCCGTCGTAGACGATGATCCGGTCGTCGAGCTGCGACACGCGTACGTCGACGTAGGCGTCGGGCGGGACGTCGGGCTGGTTCCGCCACTCGCCGGCCCGCAGGTAGAGGGCAGCGCCGGCGGTAACGCGTTGCAGGTTCGCGGCGACGAGCAGCCGGTCGCGAGCCCGGGTCGCCTCCTCTGCCTCGTCGGCGGCAGCCGCCGCGAGAATCCGATCCCGGTACGCCACCCGCCGACCGGCCCGCCACCTCGCCAGTACGCCCACCATCGACCTCCCACCCGACCTAGCCGGCTGATCTGGACATGGCACCCGGCCAGGCTCGTACAGACCTGGTCGGGTGGAGGTGCGAGCCGGCAGGCCGGACACCCACAGGCCGTGTCGTCGCACCTCATCCGTAGCCTCTCGGTCACCAGCCGTGGGCGGCAGGGGGTGGCTGTCCTCCGGATGTCCGCAGTCACGCGGCTCAGGCGTCCGCGGACAACCCGACCGCTACGCTCGGCCCGTGACCGACTTCTTTCAGGTGGCTACGGCGACCGAGACCCGGGAGGCCGCGCTGGCACTCGCGGAGCATCTCGTCGGGGCACGACTCGCCGGCAACGCACAGGTGATCGGACCGGTCACCAGTGTCTTCTGGCATCTCGGCCAGCAGGGCACGGGCGAGGAATGGCGGCTGCTTCTCTACACCACGGCGGGCCGGTACGCCGAGTTGGAGGCGGCCCTGCTTGATCGGCACCCGTGGGACAACCCACAGGTGACGGCTACGCCGATCGTGGCGGGGTCGACGGCGTGCCTGGGCTGGCTCCGCGAGGCGGTCGCCGACGCCCCCGATCAGTGACCAACTCGCGCAACTCGGCGACGCAGGGCAGCGAGTAGGGGCCAAGTCGGCTGACGAATGCCTCGATCCGTTGGCCGGGCCGGATAGATCCGACGCCAGCGGAGAGCCGAACAGCCCTTCTTGCGGTCACACAACCCTGTTCGATCTCGTTCGCGTCCAGATAGGCGTCTGCCAACCAGGACAGATAGAGCGCCTTGTCGCGGGCGTGGGTGTCCTCGTATCGCGCCAGGGCCGATTCGAGTACAGCGATGGCCCGTAAGGGCCGACGCAGCACCGTCCAGCACCTACCGGTCATGATCTCCGCCTCCCGGCTGTCCACCCAGTACACCCAGTCGGGCTCGGGCCGCTCGTCGGGCACGGTCAAGCAGGCCGTACCGATCCCGAGGTGCCGCTCGGCCTCGTCCGGCTGCCCGTTCGCCGCATGCGTCCAGGCGCGGCGCAGGTGCAGCAGTGCCCGGACCCGGGGCGTCGCAGTGCCGTCAGCCGTGTCGCAGGCGGTGGCGGCCGTGCTCGTGCCCCGGCGCCCCAGGGCAAGTTCCTAATAGGCGAGGAATGCCAGAGCGTTGCCGGCGAGCGCCGCATCCCCGGCGTCCTCGGCCGCCGCCAGGCTCATCCGGTACAGCCGCTCGGCATCGACGTGGCGGCCGGCGTCGAACGCCGCCCAACCGGTCAACTGGGCCTGCTCGGAAAGGACCGCGAACAGGGCGCGACGGGTGGTATCCGAGTAGCTGCCGTCTCGGATGAGTCGCGCGGTCGAGTTCAGCTCAGCCGTGTAGAGATCGTAGGTGTCGGCCCCGCCGAGGTAGTCGTCGATCCGCCGCAGCCGGGCGGTTCGCTCGACGATCTGTTGCGGCACCTCGGCACCGACCCGGCGTCCGTACGACAAAATTGTCTGCGGCAGGGCGACCGCGATGCCCGCGCGCGCGATCACCTCTCTACGCCGTATGCCGGTGGCCGCCAGCACTACCAGTTCGCCACCCGCTCCGAGGGCATCGTCAATCCGCTGGGCGGCCTGCTGCGTCGGTTCCTTCACGCCAGTCTCCAGCTCGTGCAGGTAGCTCTTGCCGTAGATCGCGATCCTGGCCAGCTCACGCAGCGAGAGCCCGCGCTCGTCGCGCAGCTCACGCATCCGGGCCGCGAAGTCTGGTTCCGAGGTGTCTGGCACAGAAGCTCCCAGGTAACTGGCTGGGCGGCACCCGGCCAGCCGTCCTGCCGGATCGCCACTCCGGACGCTACACCGATCCAGTTGTCAGGTGGTCACTCTCAGCGCCGATCAGTAAGGGGCCGGCCGGGGCCCGGAGCGCTCAGGCTCCGGACCCCGGCCGGTCGGAATCGTCAGAAGGTCAGCTTCGCGGCACTGCCGGGCAGACCCTCGGAGGAACCGATGAACATCTGCTGCGGCGACTCCTCCGCCGGCCGGATCGTCCGGACGGTCTGCCCGGCCAGGTCCACCACCAACAGGGCGTCGCGCTCGTCGGCGCCGGGAGTTTCGGCGTCGCCGTAGACGTACACCAGGAGGTGGCGTTCGTCGGTCCAGCCGAGCAGCCGGACCGGCCGGTGCAGGGCGATCACCTGCCGGGTGGCCCCGGTCTCGGCGTCGGCGACGGTCACCTTCGGCTGCGCGCCGACGGGAACCGGCTCGGTCAGCGCCATCTGGCTCCCGTTCGGGGAGAACCAGCCGGCCTCGACCAGCGACGCGCTGGCCGGCACCGTACGCAGCAGCCGCCCGGTGAGGTCGTAGAAGCGGATCCCGGTCACATTCCCGGACGCGCCCGCGGAGGTCTCCGGACTGGTCGTCAGGGCGAACCCGTCGCTGCCCGGGGTCCAGACCAGATCGAGGCCGTGGGTGTTCTGCGTTCCGAGATCGGGCAGCGGCCGGAACGTCGTCCGGAGCGTCTCCGGATCGACCAGCAGGAAGCCGGAGTCCGCCGCTGTCCGGGGCCGGTAGGTGAAGAGGATCTGCCGCCCGTCGGGTGACCAGCGACCCAGGTTCGTGTATCCCCAGACCGTCGGGACGCCGAGTTCGGGGGTCGGGATCCACCGGACGTTTCCGTTTGCGAGGTCCAGGACCCCCACCTCGGTCGGTCCGGCCCCGCCGCTGGCGCCCTTGCCAGACATCCCGCGGCTGTTGTCGCCCCTGCCCACCAGCACCCGGCTGCCGTCGGGCGACGGCATGGCGAACGGGTACGGCACCCGGTCGTAACGGCCCTTCTTCCGGTTCAGCACCAGTGAGTAGTTGAAGGCGGGGCTGGGATCGGTGACCTTCGGGTCCCGGACACCGCTGTACGCCGTGACCACACTCGGGAGGACACCCTCGCCACCGGTAGCGGCCTGGTCGGCGGCGCCGCCGGTAAGCGGGACGATCGCACCGAGCAGCCCGACCAGCGCAGCGCACAGGACGGCGGCCAGCCCACCGCCCACGGTCAACCGGGCGACCCGCTGCCGTCGGGCACGGCCCAGCGTGGCCGGGACCAGCCCGGCGGGCGGCGGCGCGGAGTCGGCCATTTCCTCGAACACGTTCCGGAGGGCACCGCTGACGTCGGAACTCATCGGCCTACGGCCTCCTTCGGGATGGTGAGGATCTCGAGCTTGGGGCAGAGGTCGCGCAGCCGGGCCAGGGCGCGGGCCGCCTGGCTGCGTACGGTGGACTCGGTGCAGTGGAGGATCTCGGCGATCTCGCTGTCCGGCCGGTCCTCGAAGTAGCGCAACACCAGCACCGCGCGGTGCTTGGGGGCGAGGTGGGCCAGCGCCTGCCGCAGCGCGAGGTGCAGGTCGACCGTGGCGGTGTCGTCGGCGGTCGCGGCGACCTCCGGCACCTGCGCGGCGCTCACCTCGCGACGTCGGCGCAGGCTGCGCCACCAGCTCACCTGCTCGCGGTACAGGGCGGTGCGCAGGTACGCCTCGGGCGTGCCGGTGCGGATCCGTGTCCAGTGCCGGGCGCCCCGGGCCAGCACCGTCTGCAACAGG
This sequence comes from Plantactinospora alkalitolerans, assembly GCF_015690345.1. Lineage (GTDB taxonomy): Bacteria > Actinomycetota > Actinomycetes > Mycobacteriales > Micromonosporaceae > Plantactinospora > Plantactinospora alkalitolerans. Next base: position 35,801 of record NZ_JADPUN010000162.1, read on the forward strand.
TCCTCGGCCTGCTGGCGGTGACCGGTCAGGGCCAGCGCCGTACGGAACAGGGCGTGCGACCGGGCCTCGACGAACTCGCTGAACTCCCGCTCCAGGTCAGCGTTCATCTGGATGTCTTTCCGTCATACGCCTAACAACGCGACCACCACGGCGTCTGCTGCCTCCACGCGGACGGAACCTGATCTGCCCGTCGCCGTTCGGCCCGATCCGGCCGATTCGGCGCGGGTTGGTCACGGGGCGGGCCGCCGGCGCGGGACCCGCCGGCGGCCCTGACGGCGAACCGCTTCACCACCAGGAACGGGGGACCCGGCGGGTACGGCTCGCGCGCCGACAACGGTACGCCGGCCACTATCGGACCGCCGCCCCCGCGCGTACTCGTACCAACCGGGCAGGACGGCTACTCCAGCTCGTGCAGCATCAGTTGTCGGGCCGCCTCGGTGATCGAGCCGGACAGCGACGGGTAGATGGTGAAGGTCAACGCCAACTGGTCGACGGTGAGGTTGTTCTCCACCGCGATCGTGATCGGCAGGATCAGCTCGCTGGCCTTCGGTGCCACCACCACACCGCCGACGACCTGACCGCTGGCGGGCCGGCAGAACAGCTTGATGAAGCCGTCCCGGAGGTCGGCCATCTTGGCGCGGGCGTTGCCGGCCAGCGGCAGCATCACCTGGCGGGCCGGAACCTTGCCGGAGTCCACCTCGTTCTGCGACACCCCGACGGTGGCCAGTTCCGGGTCGGTGAAGACGTTGGCGGCGACGGTACGCAGCCGCAGCGGCGAGACCGCGTCGCCGAGGGCGTGCCACATGGCGATCCGGCCCTGCATGGCGGCCACGCTGGCCAGCGGCAGTACGCCGGTGCAGTCACCGGCGGCGTAGATGCCGGGCACGTTGGTCCGGGAGACCCGGTCGGTGCTTACGTAGCCGCCGGGGGCGACCGCCACGCCGTACTCGGTCAGGCCGAGGTCGGCGGTGTTCGGCACCGAGCCGACCGCCATCAGCGCGTGCGAGCCGTGCACGATCCGGCCGTCGGAGAGTTCGACCTCCACACCGTCGTCGGTCCGGCGTACGCCGTTGGCACGGCTGTTGTTCAGGATGGTCATGCCCCTCGACCGGAACACCTGCTCGATCGCCATCGCGGCGTCGGGGTCCTCGTGCGGCATGACCCGGTCCCGGCTGGAAACCAGGGTCACCTTCACCCCCATCGCCAGGTAGGCGCTGGCGAATTCGGCGCCGGTGACGCCGGAGCCGATGACGATGAGCTCCTCGGGCAGTTCCCGCAGGTCGTACACCTGGCGCCAGTCCAGGATCCGCTCACCGTCCGGTACGGCGGTGGGCAGCACCCGCGGGGTGGCGCCGGTCGCGATCAGGACCGTCGAGGCGTCCATCGAGTACGTGGAGTTTCCGTCCGACGGTGTCACCAGAACCCGGTGGGTGTGACCGAGCGTGTCCTCGCCCAGTTTGGCCCGGCCGGAGACGAACGTCACGCCAGCCTTGATCAGCTTTGCCTGGATGTCGGCCGACTGGGCGAGCGCGAGGCGCTTGACCCGCCCGTACACCGTCGACGCGTCGACGGTGATCGCATCCAGGCCGTCCGAGTGCACGCCGAACTCCTCGGTGTCGCGGTACCCGGTGACGACCTCGGAACTCGCGATGAAGGTCTTGGAGGGGACGCAGTCGTGCAGTACGCAGGCGCCCCCGGCGCCATCGGTCTCGACGACCGTGACGTCGGCGTCCAACTGGGCGGCGACCAGGGCCGCCTCGTAGCCGGCCGGCCCCCCGCCGATGATCACAATCCGGCTCACAGCTCTCGTCCTCCGTCGATGCTCACAGTGACAATCTTGCGCCGAACCTGTCCGACACGCACGGTCGTATTCTCCACCACCCCTCCGCCGGGCTATCGTCATCGCCGTGCGTCATTACGCCGCGTACGGCTCAAACCTCGATCCCGCCCGGATGCGTGCCTACTGCCCGCACTCGCCGATGGTCGGCACCGGCTGGCTGGAAGGCTGGCGCCTCACCTTCGCCGGCGAGGGGGTGATCGGCTGGGAGGGTGCGGTCACCACCATCGTCGAATCTCCTGGTGATCGTGTCTTCGTCGCACTCTACGACGTGCATTCCTGGGACGCCGCCCAACTCGACGAGGTCGAGGGCGTCGTCTCCGGCACCTACCGGAAGCTGCATGTCCGGGTGGTCACCCTGGACGGCGAGGTGACCGCCTGGGTGTACGTCTTCACCGGCTACGAGGGCGGCCTGCCGACCGCCTGGTACCTGTCGGAGATCGCCAACGCGGCGGAGAAGGCCGGCGCCCCGGACGACTACGTGTCCGAACTGCGCGCCCGGCCCACCGGCACCGCCTCCGCCTGAGACCGCGAACCAGCGGGCCAGCAGGCCAGCGGGCAGCAGTCCAGCGGGCAGCAGTCCAGCGGGCCAACAAGCCAGCGGACCAGCAGGAGTAGGCAGGGATCATCCTGGCCTGGGGCACGGGATCTCCACCGTCACCAGTGTCGGGCCACCGACCGGGCTGTCCAGCGTGAGTACGCCGTCGAAGGTGCCGAGCCGGCGCCGGACGCCCCGCAGTCCACTGCCGTGGGCCGGATCGGCGCCACCCCGGCCGTCGTCGGCGACCGTGATCCGCAGCACCGTACCGGTGTACGTGACGTCGATCTCCACCGTGCTCGCACCGCCGTGCCGGGTCGCGTTGGCCAGCGCCTCCAACGCGCAGAAGTACGCCGCCGACTCCACCGGGGGCTCGAGCCGGCCGGGCAGGTGACCCGTCACCCGTACCGGCACCGGGTTGTCCAGTGCCACCGCCCGGAGCGCGTCCGGCAGGCCACGCTCGGCGAGCACCGGCGGATGGATGCCGCGTACCAGATCACGCAGCTCGGTCAGGGCGGTCGCCGACGCATGCCGGGCCTGGGCGACCAGTGCCCGCGCGGCGGCCGGATCCTCCTCGATCAACCGTTCCACGCCGGCCAGGCTGAGCCCGACCGCGATCAGCCGGGCCTGCGCCCCGTCGTGCAGGTCCCGCTCGATCCGGCGCAGCTCGGCCGCCTGGCTGTCGACGGCGTCGGCCCGGGTCTCGGTGAGCTGGTCCACCCGCTGTGCCAGCGACGCCGACCGGGTCGGGGCCAGCAGCAGCCGGTCGTACCACGCGCGCGTTCGGAGCAGCGCCGTGCCGAGCAGCATCCCGAGGGCCGCCATTGCGAGACCGAGCAGCGGGCTCGTCCAGCCCGGAATCCAGCCGAGGTCCGGCCAGAGGTAGGTGACGCCGTACCAGATGTACCAGGGGGTGACCCACTCCCCGGTGAACAGCCCGATCGGCACCGCCCACGGCGCCCACCACAGCGGCTGGGCGACCAGCCCGAACAGTCCCAGTCCGAGCAGCACCGCCGGAACCAGCCCGAGCACCCCGAACAGCGGGTTGGTGGCCATCCACAGGTGGTCCCGCCAGGTCGCCGGGTCGGTGAACCACCACCCGTACCGCTGGGCCCGGACCGCCGCCGCCCGGTCGTCGTAGAGGGTACGTCCGACCCGGTACCGACCGTCGGCGTCCGGCGGCACGGGCTCCGGATACGGCCGGTACGGCTCCGCGACGACCGCCCCGGCCCACCTGCCGAGGTAACGGCGGTGCCGGCTCACCAGCGGCCGGGTCAGCCTCGACACCTGCGGCGACAGCCCACCCCAGGCGACCAGCAGTGTCACCAGGTCGAGCAGGAAGCCGCCGAACGCCACGACACCCAGGCCGGTGAGCCCGGCGCCGTGCCAGGCGTCGTCGTACCGCCGTCGGATCCAGCCGACCAGTCCCGACCGCTGCCACCACCCGGTCGGCGGCCCGAGCATCAGCCGGGTCCATCGGGCGTGCAGCCGCAATGCCAGCGGCGCGAGCCCGAACCCGAGCACGACCAGCGCCAGTCCGACCGGTAGGGCCAGGGCCGGCGGAACCGCACCGAGCACCGGGACGGCCCCACCGGTCAGGGCGAGCGTGCCGAGTCCGACCCCGGCGGTGGCCAGGGCCGGCGGAACCAGCACCGCGAGCCCGCCGACGAGCGGGGTGAGGTGCAGCCACAACCACTCGCGCAGCGCCGCCGGGTCCTCCGACTGCCAGGCCAGTTCCAGGAAGTACGCCGGCAGCCGGGGCGACCGGTACAACTGTTTCTCGTACAGGTACCACCCGTCGGCCCGGCGCTGCGGAGCCGGCGGGCCGGGACGTCGATCGACCTCCACCGCCACCCCGCCCCACTGCCCGGCCAGCCGCCGGCCGAGGTCCGTCATCCGCTTCGCGACCCGCGCGGTGTGCAGGAACGGCACGACCACGCTGGCCGCGGCGACCAGCAGGATGGACATCGCCAGGCCGAGCAGGCCCAGCCCGAGCTGGGCGAGGTTCCGGACGAACGCGATCGTGTGCCGACGCAACATGCGTTCAGTGTGGCCGCTCGGCGTCCCGGCGCGGACTGCGGCTGGACGCCGGACCGGGGTGTAGTTACCCCCACCCCGGCCGGGTACGTGGACGCATTCCGGCGGCCGCCCGGAATTTCTAGCGTTCTCCCCATGACAGTCATCGAGGTCAGCAACCTTCAGAAGCGGTACGGCGACCAGGTCGCGGTCCGGGACGTCTCCTTCGAGGTACGGGCCGGTGAGATCTTCGGAATCGTCGGCCCGAACGGCTCCGGCAAGACCACCACGGTGGAGTGCCTGACGGGGCTGCGCCGCCCCGACGGCGGAACGATCCGGGTGCTCGGCCTGGACCCCGACCTGGCCCGTGCCGAGCTGCGCCGTTCGGTCGGCATCCAACTCCAGGAGAGCCAGCTGCCCGACCGGTTGAAGGTCTGGGAGGCGCTCGACCTGTACAGCTCGTTCTACGCCGACCCGGCCGACTGGCGGGCCCTGATGGCCGACATGGGGCTCACCGCGAAGCGGAACACCGTGTTCGCCAAGCTCTCCGGTGGGCAGAAGCAGCGGCTGTCGGTCGCGCTCGCCCTGGTCGGCAACCCCCGGATCGCGGTACTCGACGAACTGACCACCGGGCTCGACCCGCAGGCCCGCCGGGACACCTGGCAGCTCGTCCGGGACGTCCGGGACCGGGGCGTCACGGTCGTACTGGTCACGCACTTCATGGACGAGGCCGAGCGGCTCTGTGACCGGCTGGCCGTCGTCCGGGCCGGTGAGGTCGTCGCGATCGACACCCCGGCCAACCTGATCGCCCGGACCGAGCTGCCCGGGATCGAGCGTCCCAGCCTGGAGGACGCGGTCCTCGCCCTGACCAACCCGCCCCGCGCCGCCGCCTGAGAACCGACCGCCGCCGTTCCCACTTCCTACCAACTACCAACAGGATCGAGGAAACATCATGAATGCCACCGCCTCCCCCGACACCGCCCGGTCCGGCTCCGGTACCCGGGCCACGCCGCGCCGGATCGCCATACGGAGCACCGCGAAGCTGGTCGTCACCGAGGCGAAGCTGTTCGTCCGGGAGCCCCTCGGCGCGTTCTTCGCGATCGTCTTTCCCGCCGCGCTGATCCTGGTGTTGGGCGGCGCCATGCCGGGCTTCACCGAGCCGAGTGCGGATGTCGGCGGACGGTTACCGATCGAGGTCTACCTGCCGATCACCCTGGCCCTGGCGATCGGCACCGTCGCACTGGTCAACCTGCTGAACGCGCTGGCCGCCGATCGCGAGAAGGGGGTGCTGCGCCGGCTCTCCACCACCCCCGTCTCCCCGGTCAGGTTGCTGGGGGCCCAACTCGTGGTCAACGTGAGCGCCTTGGTCGTCGGCTGTGGACTGGCCCTGCTCGCGGCCTGGGGCGCCTTCCGGATCACCGCCCATCCGAACGTGCCCGGACTGCTGATCGCCTTCGTGCTCGGCGCGGCCTCGATGGTGGCGCTCGCCCTGCTCGTCGCCGCCTTCACCCCCACCGGCCGGGCCGCGACCGGACTCGGCAGCCTGGTCTACTACCCGATGCTGTTCGCGGCCGGCGTCTGGACGCCCGGTCCGCTGATGCCGGACGCGGTACGCCGGGTCGCCGACTTCACCCCGCTCGGCGCGGCCTCCCAGGCCCTGCAGGACGCCTGGGCCGGCGACTGGCCCAGGCCGCTGCACCTGGCGGTGATGGTCGGGTTCACAGTGGTTCTGGGCGGGCTGGCGACGAAACTGTTCCGCTGGAGCTGAGCCCGGACGGCGCCGAGCGCGTCGCCTTCGAAGACGTGGTCCCGCCGCCCGCCGGTGGGCCCACGTCTTCGAAGGGTCCGAGGCGCGAACCGCTCTCAGTCCGGTACGGGCGGCGTCATCCGCACGCCGGTCGACGCCGTGCACAGGAGGCTGGCCAGTTCCGACCGCTCCGCCGGGGCGAGCACCCCGAACGCCTGCGCCACGATCCGGTCACCCACCGACTCGGCCCACAGCCGCCGTCGTACCAGCGGCCCGACCGGCGGGTACGGCGGCGACCAGCCGTACGCCACCGCACCGGACTCACCCTCGGGACCGGCGAGGATGATCTCCATCGGCGACATTCCGGCGGCCCGCGCCGCCATCAGGGCCGCTCCGGAGTAGTACTCGAAGAGCAGGTGCAGCTGCACCGCCGCCCGTGCGGCCGGAGCGGCGTCGGCCGGCACCGGCATGGCCCGCCAGGCGGCGAAGAGCGGCATCCCGGTCACGTCGGCGGCGGCCACCACGGGCTCGATCAGCTCGATCAGGCGTCCCACCGGCGGGAACTTGGCCAGGTAGTCGATGCCCCAGCGACAGCATTCGGCGCGGGCGACCTCGGCCACCTGGCAGGGCGTCGCCACCCGGACGGCGCTCTCCCAGCCGTCGGCCACGGCGTCCGGCGCGAGGATGCCGATGGCGGCGGCCACCGTCTCGGTCCGTACGTCGCCGAGCACCGCGCCGCGACCCGTCACGAAGAACGCCCAGCCGGAGATGCCCATCTGGCGTGCCCGGCGCAACGTCCGGGGACACTCAATGAAGGCGCCACCCAACTGCAACACGCTCGGCCTGGCCGCACCAGCGGCCTGCTCGGGGGTCAACGACACCGCCTTCCGGTCCGGGGCCGCGGGGACAGTCCCGGGTCACCCGTTTGAGTCTGCCTGGCGTGCCACCCTTTCGACAGCCCCGCCTCCCGCCGTTACGGTCCACTCTCCGCCGTCATCGCCTCGACGGCGGCTTCCACCTCGCCGACCCGTCGCCGAGCGGCGACCGCGCCGCGCTCGGCGGTCTTCCGGGCCAGCTTGCGCCGGCCGACCTCCCGCTCGGCGGTGGCACGCCGCCGCTCCAGGTCGGCCAGCATGGACTCGATCTCGGCCAGTGTGGCGGCGCCGTCCCGCTCGGCCTCGGCGGCCCGGGCAAGCTCCGCCTCCGCCCGCTCCTGCCGGGTACGCGCCTCGGCCAGCGCCCGGTCGAGTGCCCGGCGCCGGGCGGTCCGAGCCGACTCCTCGGCCCGTACCGCCCGCTCGCTCCGCGTACCGCCGCTCGGCTCCGCCGCCGGCCGCGTGCCGGGCTCTCCCGCCGGTCCCTTCCGGCCGGCCCGACCCGGCCTGGCCCCGCCCGGCCCTGCTCCGCCGCCCGCCTCG
>NZ_JADPUN010000017.1 GCF_015690345.1 Plantactinospora alkalitolerans
CCCGAGTTCGGTCATTTCGTTAGTGCCTGAGGTCCGCTCGGGGTGAGGGCGTCGATGATGGCCTGCCGTTCGGGGTCGATCTGGGGTGGGAACGTCTGCGTGGCGTCGTTGATCGCGAGGGTCGCCGAGCGCAGCGGACGCAGTTGGCGGAGGACGTTGCGGATCGCGAGTCCGGTGCGGGTCTGGACTTCGCGGGTGACGGCCAGGGCGGTGAAGACGATGGTCAGGTGTGCCTCGATGGCGTCTTTCGTGTGGTGGAACATGGGTCGGGCGGCGAGGTCGGTCTTGGACATGCGGAAGGACTGCTCCACGTGCCACAGGTCGTGGTAGTTGGAGGTCACTTCGCTGGGGCTCATCACGTTGTGGGGGATGTTGGTGACGTAGCCCTTGAGCCCGATCAGCTTCCGTGCTCTGGCGAGGGATGTTTCGTCGAGGGTGCGGGCGTCGCCGTTGACGGTGACGAACCTCGGGGTTCGGGTTGTTTTCTCTCCGGCGACCACGGCCCGCGCTTTCGCTTCTTGGGCGTTGAGGGTCTTGTTGTCCCGGGCGGCGCGTGTGGCTGCGTACGCCCACACCGCCCGCCATGAGGATGTGTGCGTTCGTGGGTTCCATACCGGCTCGGCCTTGAGGGCGGGGTCGTTGTCGCGGTTGGCGCCGGTGCGGGGGGTGATCGTGTCGATGATCTGCCCGTCGGTGAAGTAGTCCCCGTGCCAGCGGTAGTGGGATTCCAGGTCGATCGGCGCCTTGGTGGTGCGTGAACCGACGATGAAGCCGAGGCCGGCCTGGTCGAGTTCGCGCAGGTTGGTCGCCGAGAGCATGCCGGCATCGGCGACTACGACCATGCCCTTGATCCGGTGGCGGGCCTGGAACTGGCGGATGACTGGCAGCAACGTCAACGTCTCGGCCTTGTTGCCCTCGAAGCAGCCGATCTCCAGCGGGAACCCGTGTCGGTCGACGAGCAGCCCGACGACGATCTGCGGGTCCACGCGCCGTTCCTTGGAGTATCCGACCTTGCGCAGGTCGTCCTCCTTGTCCGCCTCGAAGTACAACGTGGTCACGTCGTACAAGCAGAGGCTGACGTCGCCGCTGTTCAGGGCGTGGGCGAAGCACAGCCGCGCGATCTGGTCACGGTATGCGTCCGTGTGTGCGCGGGTCAGGGCACGGCGCATCGTCTTCTCGCTGGCCGGCTTGCGGCCCAGGTCGATCAGCACCCGGCCGGTGTCGCGGATCGAGGTCGGCTCCACGATCCGCGCGATCACCAGGTCCCGGAAAACCCTGTCGCCCAAGCCGTCGAATCCCAGCGACGTGAACACCGAGGCCAGCACGTCGTACAGCACCCGCGACGCCGTCGACACCACCCGCGGCGCGGCGACCGCCGCCAGCCCACGCACCGATGGACCATCGACCTCGAACAGCGCCGCGTCACCAGCCGGGCCGACCAACGTCGCCTTCCGCGCGACCGGCTCGATGCCAAGCTCGAACTCGCCCTGCCCGGGATCTTCAAGCAACTCGCGGGCCCGCGAGATCAGCAGCCCCAACTCGGCCTCGGTATGCGCCGAGCCCAGATGAGCAACGATCCGCCGACGCCCGCCGACGGACTCGGCGATCTGCACCGCCGTCGCGCCCGAAGCCGTCCGCACCCGCCGAATCCACGCCACGAACCCGAGCGTAGGGGACCAATTAGTGCCTCAGAAACAACCCACCAACACCCAACACCCCAGGTCAACGCGCTGCCCACCGTCGCGCCGCGAGCCGGTGACCAAACTCAGGTC
>NZ_JADPUN010000345.1 GCF_015690345.1 Plantactinospora alkalitolerans
CCCCCCGCCCCACCCCCGTCGAACTGGATTACGAGAGTGGAACATTCGGTGAATCCCAACATAACGACCCCTCGGATTGTGAGGGATGAGGACCTGGACGGCTTCGCGGCCGGTCAACTCCTAGACGTGATGAAAGCACTCACAATGATCCTGGCTCTGCCTCAGTCGGCCGCCGCGCACGTCGATGCCATCGCTATTGCGAGCGGCCAGGGAGAAGAGTGGCGTTTCACCCATGGAATTCGGAACTGGGAGTCAAACCTCCACCACCGTTACCTGTTGGTGGCGAACGGGAACCCAGCCGAAAAAACCTACGTCGAGATCACGCTCGACTACCTGCGCAGCCTCGGCCTCCATCGCACCGAAGGAGTTCACCTCCAGCCCGAGCCAGCACCCAACACCGGCCTGCAAGCCGCGTGGATTGTCGAACAGGTTCAGGGTCGCGGCATCACAAGCATCGCGCTCACCGTTTCCCCCTACCACCTGCCCCGTGCCTATCTCACCGTCCTCAAAGAACTAGACAGGAGCGGGATCCGCATACCCGTCATCCCAGTTCCCGTGGCCGTCGCCCCGCATGCATCTATTCCAGAAACCGGAGCTACGGCCTACGACCTGGTTCCCGGCGAAGTGAAGCGCATCCTCGCCTACATGAACAAGGACTGGGTCGCCACACCCCAGGATCTGGAGCGATACCTGCACTGGCTATGGAATAACCATGAGCCTCTTTTGGTCGGGACCCCTGAATGAGCCACGGATTGTCATTTCGTTGGTCCAACGCGCCGTCGCGATTGCGCCACGCCTCACCCTGGACGTCGTGGCGTGCCCTGCCCGCACCCGGCCGCCGAGGGAGCGGAAGGTCGCCCGGTGCCGCACGTCGAGCGATCGATGACGCACAGATGGACGCTGGCGTTTTATCGCCGGACCAGAGGCTCCGGCAGGCGGGGCTGCTCGGGCGCGTCGCTCCTCGCGTCGATGATGTTGATTTGCCATTCGACGACGGTGGGAGCCGCAAGCCGGCCGACATGCCAGCCGAAAATTCCGAAAGCGATGACGAGCGAGATGGCCATCAGACTGAAAGGCCATCTCAGTAAGCATGCCCGACGATCGATGGGATGGGGGCGTGGCAGCGCTTGGGCGCCAAGTGGCAACGGGGGAGGAAGCATCATAGGTGCGACAGCACCTCCTGAGTGACGGTGGTGGCGGACTCGACGATGGATGCGTCGGTGACCCCGACAGCTTCGTACACCACGTAGGTGAGATAGGTGCCAAGGCAGGCGGTGAAGTGGATGACTCGGCCGGTGTCTGGGTCGCCCTCGATGAAATAGACAGCAGCATCGCCGAGCGCAACCCGGTGGTTCGTACGGTTCAGGGCCGTAAGAAGCGCCCCCTCAGCCTCGACGCACTCTGGACCCTCGCCATCGTGCCGTCCGAAGCGAACCAAGGCCATCCACAGCGTTGCGCGCACGCCATGCACACTGGACACGCTCTCGACCTGGCAGGCAGTCGAACGGCGACCAGGCTCCGTTTCCTCCCCCTCATCCTGCACCGGTCCGCGCCGAGGTACGAGAAGGTCCAATACCTCCGGCCGGATAAGTCGACAGACCGAGGGCGCCGCAGGAGGGTCGACTGTCGCACTCCGCCAGCCCGTCCCCACGCCGACCCCCAGGGCGACCAGGACGCAGCCGCCCAGCACTGCCCACCGAATCCAGCGATTCGAACGCATCCTGTCATTGTGCGCGAGGTATACAAGAGGCCGGCGCCGCCTCAGCTGGACCGGCGAATGACCGCGCCAGCGGGCAAGGCCGCCGGATGCCAGGCCTTCCAGCCACCGTCTAATAGCGAACCCGAGCTGCCGTACCGGCTGGGTCCGTACTCAGTCTGCTGAGCTTCGGCGTGCCAGGTTACAGACGGCCGGCTGTAGCCTGACAGCGCGGCGGCTGCCCCTCGACGATCTCCTTGGTCCACACAAGCGAGGTGATCTGCTACCGGGGAGCCACCGTTACCCGTAGTGACACCCGTGTTCTCGGCTACAGTGAACTTCAAGGGTTCTGAATAGCGCTCCTGGCCCCTACACCCCGGACCACGTGGCGGGAGTGCCTTTCAGACCGCCTCCTCGACCGCGGTGCCCTCCTCGGAGCTGACGATCTCGCCGATCAGCTCGAAGAAGGCCCGGATGCCGGGCCGGTTGCCACCCTTGGCCCGGGACGCGGCGAGGTCCGCCGACGACCGCCAGGAGACGATGTCCAGCCACTCGTCGTCGGCCAGCCGGACCAGCCGGGCGTCGAGAAACCCGTCACGATCGGCCCGGAAGTCGCGCAGCATCGCCGAGCGTGCCGCCAGCAGCGCCTCACTCAGGCCGGGCGACACCCGGAAGCGCGTGAGTTCGACAGTGATCACCGGACCACCTCCTCCGCTGGTCGCATCGTGCTGATCGTGGGTTGGGCGGTCGTGGGTTGGGCGGTCGACAGGCGACACAGGCAGACTATCGACACAATGCCAAGTAAATCCGGAAGAACCAGGCGATCGGCATTCGACGGCTACGGCTGACGGCCCACGGCCCACGGCCCACGGCCCACGGTTACGGCTGCGGCCCACGGCTGACGGCTACGGCAGCGAGCCGACGACCCTTTCGTAGGTCTGCTCCAGACCGGCGATGAGTGCGTCCAGACCGAGCGCGAACGCCCCCTCGTCGACGCTCTGCTGGTGCTCCGCGAGCCGGTGCGCCTGGCTCAGGTGGGGATAGTGTGCGGCGTAGAGCTGCGGGTCCTCGACGAAGCCCCGGGCGAACGATCCGAGCGCCGAACCGGCGACGAAATAGCGCATCAGCGCGCCGATGTGGGTGGCCCGGGCCGGCGGCCAACCGGCTTTGACCAGCCCGCCGTAGACCGCGTCCGCCATCGCCAGCGCCGCCGGCCGGCGGCCCGGCCCCTGCGCGAGGTACGGCACGATGTTGGCGTGGGTCACGAGGGCCTGCCGGTACGACCGTCCCCACAGCCGCAGGGCGTCCCGCCAGTCGTGGGTGGCGAAGAACGATACGTCGACCTTCGAGGTGATGGCGTCCGCCACTGCGTCCAGGATCTCGTCCTTGTTCGCGAAGTGGTTGTAGAGCGACGGTCCGCGTACCCCGAGTTCCGTCGCCAGTCGACGGGTGGAGAGTGCGTCCAGCCCTTCGGCGTCGATGAGCGCGGCGGCGGCGTCGATAATGCGCTGCCGGGTCAACAGGGCCTGGCGGGGTCGGGCCATGCGTGCTCGCCTTCCGCTCGGGATCTTGGTGGGCCAGGACTGGCGCCAGAAAACTTCCAGCGCTAGTTTAGCGGGCAGTGACCTGGTTCCACGGCTGGTGGCCCGAGTCCCGTCCGGGGTGTTAGGCGGGGGCCCTTCTTCTACAAAAAGCGATAAGAAGGGGCCCTTCCTTACAAAGAGCGAGGAGATGCACGTGGCTAGATTCATCGACCGGATCGCCGTCGTCACCGGCGCGGCCCAGGGGATCGGTGCGGCCACCGCACGGCGGTTGGCTGCGGAGGGCGCGACTGTGGCGGTGGTCGACCTGGACGCCGGGCGCGCTCGGCAGACGGCCGACGAGATCACGGCGGAGGGGGGCCGGGCGAGCGGGTTCGGCTGCGACGTCACCGACGGTACGGCGGTGTCCGCGATGATCGACCAGGTCGTCGAGGCGTACGGGAAGCTCGACGTGCTGGTGAACAACGCCGGGATCACCCGGGACAACCTGCTGTTCAAGATGCCGGCCGCCGAGTGGGACGCGGTGATCACCACGAACCTGACCAGCATGTTCCACTGCTGCCAGGCGGCGCAGCGGCACATGGTGGCGGCCCGGTACGGCAAGATCGTCAACCTCAGCAGCCGCTCCGCGCTGGGCAACCGGGGTCAGGTCAACTATGCGGCGGCGAAGGCCGGGGTGCAGGGCCTGACCGCCACCCTCGCGATCGAACTCGGCCCCTTCAACGTCAACGTCAACGCCGTCGCGCCCGGCTACATCGCCACCGCGATGACCGCGGCAACCGCCGAGCGGATGGGTGCCAGCCCCGCCGACCACCAGAAGTACGCCGCCGAGCAGACGCCACTGCGCCGGGTCGGCCAGCCCGAGGAGATCGCCTCGGTCGTCGCGTTCCTGGCCAGTGACGACGCGTCGTACGTCAGCGGTCAGACGCTCTATGTCAACGGTGGTGCGCGCTAGCGGGAAGGAAAGACGATGGACTTCTCGATCAGCGAGGAGGAGCGGGCGATCCGGGACACCGCCCGCGCCTTCATCCGCAACGAGGTCATGACGCTGGAGTCGGAGGTGCTGCGCCGGGAGCGGGCCCACGAGCCGGGGCTGCGCCACGACGAGCTGCGGGAGTTGCAGCTCAAGGCGAAGGCGTTCGGCTTCTGGGGCCTGGACACCCCGGAGGAGTACGGCGGAATGGACCTGCCCGCCGTCACGCAGTCGTTGATCTGGACCGAGATCGGCCGCAGCTTCGTGCCGTTCCGGTTCGGCGGCGAGGCGGACAACATCCTGTTCCACGCCGACGAGGCGCAGCGGAAGGAGTTTCTCCTTCCGACCATCGCGGGCGACCGGATCTCCTGCTTCGCCCTCACCGAGCCCGGCGCCGGATCGGACGTGGCCAACATCAGGTTGCGGGCCCGGCGCGACGGGGACGACTGGGTACTCAACGGCGAGAAGACGTTCATCACCAACGGCAACGACGCGGATTTCGCCATCGTCGTCGCGATCACCGACCCGGAGCGGAAGGTGCACGACGGCGGCGCCACCGCGTTCCTGGTCGACCGCTCGATGGGCTGGCGGTCGGAGCCGATCCAGACGATGGGGGAGGGCGGGCCGGCGGCGCTGGTCTTCTCCGACGTACGGGTGCCGAGCCGCAACATCCTCGGCGAACTCGGTCAGGGTTTCACCCTCGGGATGAAGTGGATCGGCAAGGGGCGCTACCTGATCCCGTCGCATGCGCTGGGCATCGCGGAACGGGCCCTGGGGATGGCGATCGAGTACGCGAACACCCGGGAGACGTTCGGCAAGCCGATCGGCACCAACCAGGCGATCCAGTGGATGATCGCCGACTCCGAAACCGAGCTGGAGGCCGCCCGCTGGCTCGTGCTCCGGGCGGCGTGGACGGTCGACGCCGGGCTCGATCCCCGGCACGCCTCCTCGATGGCCAAACTGTACGGCGCGGGAATGATCAACCGGGTCGTCGACCGGGTGCTGCAGATCCACGGAGGCATGGGCTACACCCGGGAACTGCCGATCGAACGCTGGTACCGGCAGGTCCGGCTGCTGCGCATCTTCGAGGGCACCGACGAGATGCAACGACTCATCATCTCGCGGGATCTGCTCCGCGGTTACACGAAGCTCGGAGGGCACCTGGAATGACGCTCGGAGGGGCACCTGGAGGGCGGACGTTCGCCTCCATCGCCGAACTGGCCGGAGCGGTCGGCGAGGTCATCGGGCCCGGCCCGTGGCACCGGGTCGAACAGGACCGGGTCAACGCCTTCGCCGACGCGACCGGTGACCACCAGTGGATCCACACCGACCCCGAGCGCGCGGCCACCGGCCCGTACGGGACCACTGTGGCGCACGGTTACCTGACGCTCTCCCTGCTTCCGGCCCTGATGCGGGATCTCTACCAGGTCGGTGGCGTACGGATGGCCGTCAACTACGGGCTGAACCGGGTCCGGTTTCCCGCGCCGCTGCGTACCGGCGACGCGGTCCGGATCAGCGCGGAACTCGTCGGAGTCGAGCCGGTTGCCGGCGGGGTGCAACTCGTCACCCGGGTCACCGTCGAGCCGGACCGGGGTGGCAAGCCCTGCTGCGTGGCCGAGACCGTCAGCCGGCTCTACGCCGAGGCGGAGTCGGGCTGAGGCGGGCCGGGTGCACCGAACCCCGGCCCTCGGCCGTACGGGGTTCGCCGCCGGAGCAGCCCGGCCGTAGGTGGAGGGCTGGTACCTCATGCGCCAAGCTGGGCGCCGGTCCCGGACGGCTCGGGATCCGGTGCCCCGGCGCGGTCGTGACCGGGCAGCGGTGACCGCGTCCGGGTGGGCGAGCGGCGGGACAGCAGGCGGCCGGTCAGCGCGGCGGCGAGTCCGGCGAGTCCGGCTGCCGCGAAACCGCCCGCCGGCACGGAGACGTCGATCGCCACCCCGACGATCGAGGACCCGAGCGCGAAACCCGCGCTGTGCGCCGAGGATTGCAGACCTGTCGCCTCACCCCGGACGCTGGCCGGCGCCAGCTGGCTCACCGCGTCGGCCACCGTGGTCAGGGTCGGCGCGGTGAGAAGCCCGGCGCCGACGACGGCCACGCACAACCAGGGCCAGTCGCGGGCGAGCCCGGCGGCGATCGTCACGAGCCCGAGCGAGCCGAGCAGCAGCCAGGTGGGCAGCGGTCGGGGCAGCGCGCCGTAGATCAGCCCGCCGGCGACGGAGGCCGCGCCGAACACGGACACGACCACGGCGGCCCAGGACAGCTGACCTGCTTCCTTGAGCGTGGCGACGATGGCGAGGTCGATGCCGCTGAGCAGCGTCGTGGTACCGAACGCCATCGTCAGGACGGCAATCATGCCGGCGCCCAGCCACTGCCGGCGCGGAGGGCGTCCCGCCACGCCGGCATCCGTCTCGTCCCTGGCCCGCAGTGGCGGGTTGAGCAGGGCGATCCCGGCTCCGCCAGCCACGATCGCGGCACCGACTCCCCACGCCACCACGTCGGGCGACATCTTCGCCGCACAGAGGATCACCACTGCCGGGCCTACCACGTACGACAGTTCGCCCTGCACCGATTCCAGCGCGAACGCCGTCCGGCGCTGTCCGGACGTCGTCATCGCGGCGATCGCCTGCCTGGTCACCGCCTGAGCCGGGACCATCAGCAGGCCCGCCGCGAAGGCGGCACCGAGCAGGATCCCGTACGGCAGGATCGGCACGCTCAGCCAGAACGCGACCTGCACCACGACGGTTGCCAGCAGCACGGTACGCGCGCCCCGCGAGTCGATCATGCGGCCTAGCAGCGGCCCGCCCAGCGCCACTCCGGCGGTCAGGGCCGCGGCGACGCCGCCCGCCGCCGCGTAGTTCATCTCCAGGCCCAGCACGACATACATCGTCAGCGCCATCATGTCAGCCGTGATCGCGGTACGGGCGAGGAATGAAACGCCCAGCAGCGGTGCCATCCCGGGCACGGCGAGCACTTGCCGGTAGCTGGTCATCCACCTGACGCTAGATCGCCCGACGGTTCATAGGAAGTGCCTAGTTTTGTGGAGCTGGCATAATGGATACTTATGGCTGCGGATCTTGAGACTGCGTTGCTGCGGTCGTTCGTCACGGCCGTACGGGCGGGCAGCATCAGCCGCGCCGCGACCGCGCTCGGACACACCCAACCCGCGCTCAGCCAGCAGTTGCGCAGGCTCGAGAGGGTCGTCGGCCGTCCGCTGCTCTACCGGTCGCCGTCCGGCGTCTCGCCAACCCGGGCGGGCGAGGAACTCCTGCCGTACGCCGAACGCATCCTCTCGCTCTCCGCGCAGGCGCTCACCGAAACCGGACGCGCGCTCACCGGCCACTGCGGCGTCGGGCTGCTCGAAGACCTCGCCGCGTCCCAGCTTCCGCAGGCCCTCGCCGACCTCGCCCGGCTGCACCCCGGCGCGACGCTGGAGGTGCTCTGCTGTTCCACCGCCGAGATGCGGGAGGCCTACGACGCTGGCCGCGTACAACTCGTGCTCGACGTGGTGTCGGACCTTCCCGGACCGCCGCGCTGGACGGTACGCCGCCCGCTGGCCTGGGCGGTCGGCCAGGGCGTGGACGTGGCTGCCGATCCACTGCCGGTGGTGCTGTTCTCGAACCCGTGCGCCTGGCGTACCTCGGTGCTGGAAACGCTGGAACGCACCGATCGTCCCTGGCGGGTGGCGTTCGAAAGCAACAGCCTGATGGGTGTGCTCGCCGCCGTACGGGCCGGGCTCGGCGTCGCGGCGCTGATGCCGGCGAACCTCGAACCGGCGATGGCCTGCCACGACGCGGACGCCCTGCCCACCCTGCCGGACGTCGAACTCGGTCTCGCACGGTGGCCACGGACCGAGGGTGATCCGCTGGTCGACGCCGTGGAGACCGCCCTACGGCGGATGATCTGAGGTTGCCGTGCTGGCGGCGCGGCCGGATGCCGCCCGGCCGCCCCCGCCGCTGGTCACCGCGGTGGGACCGCCGCCGGCCGGCTCGACCCGGAACCCGAAGGAGCGGGGAGCGCCTCCTCGGCCTGACCCCGGTGACCGCTCACCCGTCGGATGACCGAGTCGGGGTGTCGGGGTGGGTGCGATCCCCGCCATGCCACGTGCTGGTCCGGACGGAGCAGCACGAGATCGCGTTCCCAGAGCCGGCGGGCCCGCCGGTCGCGGACCACCGTGTGCCGCACCGGCATCCCGAGCCGCCCGGCGGCTTCGAGCAGCGGCCCGGCCCGGCCGTCGCCGGCGAAGTCCACAAGCGTGAAGTCGGGGCCGAACCGGTCGTAGATCGCCTCGGCCCCGTCCGCGTCGGCGTCGTCCAACAGCAGGCTTGGCGGCCGTCCACCGGGCCAGGTGGTCGGGATGTACCGCTGCGGCGTCCAGTCGGGTTCCGGGCCGGGCTCGGCACAGATCACCGGTGATCCGGCGTACCGGTAGCCCAACTCGATCCCGGCGTACTCGTTCTCGCCCCGTTCGGCCTGAAGGTACTCGGCGATCTCGGGCAGCGGGCGGCCGTCCCGCAGCATCGAACCCGCCGTGAGGTGCACGCCGAGGTGCCGGTACGACGTGCGCATGTTCCGGAGGCCGACCGGCCGCCGCTCGGCCTCGTAACTGTCCAGCAGCGCCGGGCCACCGTAGCCGTGCACCACGGCCGCCAGCTTCCAACCGATGTCCACGGCGTCGGCGACACCCGTGTTCATCCCGTAGCCGCCGGTCGGGAACATCTGGTGCACGGCGTCCCCGGCGAGCAGGACCCGCCCGTTGCGGTACCGGTCGGCGATCAGGAACTGTGGACGCCACAACGACGTCACCAGCACCCGGTCGACGGAGACCGGCGTACCGAGCATGGACCGCAGTAGGCCGACCGGGTCGGGTGGGGCCGGGTCGAAGTCGTCCGGCCCGGTCGCGTGGGCGTGGAACGTCCAGGTGTCGGCCTCGTCCTGCGCCAGGATGACGTAGCGGAACGCGAAGTAGTGCCAGAACGGGCCGTGCCGGTGCAGGCTGCGCAGGTCGCGGCTCTTGAAGTGCACCTGATAGGCGGCGGGAAGGTCGGGAACCTCGCCGCCGCTGGCCAATCCGATCCCGACGGCCCGGCGTACCGTGCTGGCCGCGCCGTCGCAGCCGACGGCGTACTCGGCGCGGATGAACCGCTGCTCTCCGGTACCGGCCCGGGACAGGTGTGCCGTGACCCCCTCGTCGTCCTGGGTCAGTTCCACACAGCGCCACCCCCACGCGGTGTCGATCAGTTTGTCCGCATCGCATCTGGCCCGGAGCAACGGTTCCAGCACCACCTGCGACAGCCGCTGTGCCGGCTGTGCCGGTTGGCTGCCGTCGTTGCGCTCACGGATCTGCCGCCATGCCTCGTCGACCGACGGCAGCCGCCAGACGGTGACGACCTCGCCGTCCAGACCCGTCGACCAGATGACGTCGGCCGGGTGGCCGGGCCCGACACCCACCGCGCGGATGTCGTCGGCCAGACCCCACCGGTGCAGCAGTTCCATGCTTCGACTGCTGGTCACGTCCATCTTGGGATGGCTGGTCGGCTGGACGTCCTGCTCCACCAGTACACAGGGGACGTCGTGGTGGGCCAGTTCCAACGCCGCGACCATGCCGACGGGACCGCCGCCGACAACGAGGACCGGATAGTGCCGCATGATGCTCCTTCCCGTACACGGGTGTCTGCTCGTGGGCCGCCGGTGGCACCCGGAGGGAGCGGGTCGCTCCCCCCGGGTACCGCGGGTCAACGCACCGCCGCGGTTTCGCGCGGTCGAGCCTCGACCGCCGGCTGGGCGCCAGCTCCGGTCAGGATCCGAGCCTCGAGTACGTCGAAGCGCGCGTCGTCGTGCTCCCGGCTGAACACGGTGCCGAGGTAGCCGAGCAGGAACGCGGCGGGAATGGAGACCAGCCCGACGTACTTCCAGGGGAACCAGGCGAAGTCGGCACCCGGGATCATCGCCATCGGATTGCCGGAAACCGCCGGGGAGAAGGCGACGAGCACGACGGTGAGCGCCAGCCCGCCGTAGAGGCTCCACAGCGCGCCAGAGGTGTTGAACCGACGCCAGAAGATCGCGAACACCAGCACCGGCAGGATCGTCGAGGCGACCACCGTGACATCCAGCGACAGCATGAACGCGATGTTCTGCCGCATGAAGACCAGACCGCCGAGGATCGACAACACCCCCAACGCCAGCACGACCCGCCGGGCGACCCGCAGCTCGCCGGCCGCGTCCACCCGCCCCCGCTTCAGCACGCTGGCGTAGATGTCGTGGCTGAACGAGGCTGCCGCACTGATCGTCAACCCGGCCGTGACGGCGACGACGGTCAGCAGCACCACGGCACCGACGAAGGCCAGCAACGGCGTGCCGCCGAGTTCGCCGGCCACCAGCATCGCGGCCGAGTTGCGCTGGCCCGGCGCGGCCATGATTGCCTTGGCCCCGAACAACGCGGCGGCGCCGAACCCGATCACGATGACCGCGAGGTAGAACGGGGTGACGAGCCAGGTGGCGAAGGCCACCGAGCGGCGTGCCTCCCGGGCGCTGGGCACCGTGTTGTGCCGCAGGAAGAGATACGGCAGTGCGGCGTGCCCGAGAACCACGGTTACCAGTTGGGAGACGAACTCCCACCTGTGTGTTCCGACGCCGAACTTCTGTCCCGGGCTGAGCCACTGCCCGGCATCCGGGCCGGACCGGGCCGCGGCGTCGCCGAGCAGCGCGGACAGGTTGCCGCCCCAGCGCACCAGGACCAGCATGGCGAGGATCGCCACCGCGAGGATCAGAAGCACCGCCTTGAAGATCTGCACGGCGGTCGTCGCGTGCATCCCGCCGACGAAGACGTAGACGGTGGTCAGTACGCCGATCACCACGACCACGGCCGCCTGCGCCGACGGTTGGGACATGCCCAGCAGGGGCGCCGCGAGTCCGGCCGCACCCACCATCTGCACCATCGTGTAGAAGAAGAAGACCACCAGGGTCACCACCGCGGTGGCCAGGCGCACCGGACGCTCCCGCAGCCGTACGCTGAAGAGGTCTCCGATGGTGTACCTGCTGCCGTTGCGGACCGGTTCGGCGACCAGCAGCAGGGCGACCACGAACGACACCACGAACCCGACCGCGAAGAGGACACCGTCGTAGCCACGGATCGCGATCTCGCCGGTCATGGTGAGGAACGACGTGAACATCAGGAAGTTGCCGAACAGGGCGAGCCCGTTCTGCGGAGCCGGGACGGTGCGACCGGCGACGTAGAAGTCCGACAGCGAGTTCGTCCGGGCACGTGCCCGCGCCGTGAGATAGAGGGTCACGCCGGCGAAGAGCAGGAACAGTGCGATGGTCGGCAGCGGCCGGCCGAGTTCGGGGATCATCCGAGGCCACCTTCCGGCTGGACACGGCCGGTGCCGCCGCCGGCCCGGAGCTGTTCGGCGACCGGATCGACCCGGGTACGGGCGAACCGCAGGTAGAGCTGCGTGACGGCGAGCGCCGACACCAGTTGCGCCAGTGCCA
Organism: Plantactinospora alkalitolerans; assembly: GCF_015690345.1. Taxonomy (GTDB): domain Bacteria; phylum Actinomycetota; class Actinomycetes; order Mycobacteriales; family Micromonosporaceae; genus Plantactinospora; species Plantactinospora alkalitolerans. Next base: position 11,699 of record NZ_JADPUN010000345.1, read on the forward strand.
GCACGAGACCGACGTTGACGTTGCCGATGAAGGGCTCCGCGAGCAGGTCCGGCGCCCAGCCGGCCAGCGCGATCAGCAGCACCCACCACGCGATCACCGACGTGGTGCCCAGCGCGACGAAGCGCCGTACCCGTCGGCGCAGCTCACCGTAGCGCGGATCGTAGGGATGGTCCGTCATCAGTCTCACCTTCCTGTCCGTGGTATGCGTGTGCGCCGTGGAGGCTCTCCAGGGCGAACGCCCGGTGCAGCACCCGGACGGCCCGTCCCTGCTGGTGCCGGGGTACCAGCACGGACATCCGGGTCTGCGAGGTGGACATCCACCCGACCGTGATGCCGGCTCCGGCCAGCGCCGCGGTCAGCAGCGCCGCGTACTCGGGGCGGTTGAGCAGTCCCATGCCGATCAGGGACACCTTCGCCACGTCGTCCCGGACCCGTAGCTCGCCGTCATGCGTCGCGACCAGAGCGTCCAGGGCTGCCCGTACCTCCGCGAGGTCGGACCGGGACACGGTCAGCCCCACCCGGCAGCCATCCCGGTCGTCGGCCGAGCGCGCCACCTGGTCGACCGGAACCGAGCATCCGGCCAGGGCGGCGAAGATCTCGGCAGCAAGGTCGGATCCGTCGCGGCCGGCGGCACCGGCGCCGCAGCTGGCCTGAAGCCAGGCAACGTCCGGGTCGTGCGCCACGGCGACGACGGCACCCACACTCTCCAGCACCGGGGCATCACTTCTCTCCACGATCACCGTTCCTGGGCCGCACGTCAGCGAGCCGCTGACGCGCAGTTGGATCCGGCGCAGCGCGGCCAGTTCGACCGCGCGGGAGTGCACCACCTTCGCGCCGGCGAACGCCATCTCGGCCATCACCGCCACGTCGACCACGGGGAGGATCCGGGCCGTCTCGACGAGCCGGGGATCGGCGGTGCACACGCCGCGTACATCGGTGTAGATCTCACAGCTGGCGGCACGCAGCGCCGCGCTGACCGCGACCGCGGTGGTGTCCGAGCCGCCGCGGCCGAGAGTGACGGTGTCGCCGCGGACGTTGCTGCCCTGGAACCCGGCTACCACCACCACCTTGCCCTCGTCGAGCCGGCGACGTACGGGATCGGGTTCGATCGACGTGATCATGCCGGCCCCGTGCCGCCCGGTCACCCGGATGCCGGCCTGCGCACCCGTCAACGACACCGCGTCGACGCCGAGGCGGCGCAGAGCCAACGCCAGCAGCGCGGCCGAGGCACACTCCCCGGTGGCCAGGAGCTGGTCGATCTCCCGCCCCGAGCCGGCGTCGCCGACCTGGGCGGCGAGCGCGAGCAGTCTGTCGGTCTCGGCGCCCCGGGCCGAGACGACGACGACCAACGACCTTCCACGGCCGTACGTCAACGCCGTCGACCGGGCGACCTGTTGGATCTGGTCCATCGTCGCCAGGGACGTGCCACCGTACTTGTGCACCAGGATCTCCACGCCTTGCAGCGTGCGGGGCCGGTGCCCGCCAGGCATCGCCCATTCACGGGATTCTCCCGCTGACCCTCGCCCGAGCGCCTGTCCGGTACGACGCCCCGGCCAGATGGCGGGATCGCGCGATGCGTCAGTGGCCGGCGGGGCGCCATCTTCAAATCCGGACGGATAGCCGAGCGGCGGTGGAGGACGAGCAGATGGGCGTTGCCGAGGCGGTATTCGATCGGGTGTTGGCAGGCAGGGCGCCCGGCTTCGCCCTCCTGCACCGCCCCCGGTCCTCGACCGGGCCGCACGCGGTGGAGGTCATCGTCGGGCAGCCGACCACGATGCTCCGGTTGGCCGAGTTGCCGGTGCCGGTCGGTTCCACCGACCCGTGCCCCGGACGGATCGAGGCGGATGGCGGGGGCGGGGCCGCCGTGCTGGCGGCCATCCCCTACCGGCAGATCGTGGAGCGGGGCTATGCCTGCCGGGACGACCACGAACCGATCCGCGCCATCCCCGTCGAGGAACACAGCACGGTCCCGGTGGCGGAGGCGCTTCGCCGGCTGCCCGACACACCCGTCGAGTTCGACCGGGCCGGGTTCGACGTCGACGACCGGGCCTACGCCGAACTGACCCGGCGCGTTCTCGCCGAGGAGATCGGCCAGGGCGAGGGCGCCAACTTCGTCATCAAACGCGCGTTCACCGCGACCATCGCCGACTACTCCACCGACGCCGCGCTGGCGATCTTCCGTCGGCTGCTCACCGCCGAGACCGGCGCCTACTGGACGTTCGTGATGTGCACCGGTGACCGCACCCTCGTCGGTGCCACCCCGGAGCGGCACGCGACCCTCGCGGACGAGACCGTGGTGATGAACCCGATCAGCGGCACCTACCGGTACCCCGCCTCCGGCCCACGCCTCGACGAGGTGATGACCTTCCTCGCCGACCGCAAGGAGGCCGACGAGCTCTTCATGGTCGTCGACGAGGAACTCAAGATGATGGCGCGGGTCTGCCACGACGGGGGCCGCGTCGTCGGTCCGTACCTGCGCGAGATGGCGCGGCTGGCGCACACCGAGTACCTCATCGAGGGGCACAGCGAACTGGACGCGCGGGACATTCTGCGCGCGACCATGTTCGCGCCGACGGTGACCGGAAGCCCGATCGAGAACGCCTGCCGGGTGATCGCCCGCCACGAGCCGGACGGACGCGGCTACTACAGCGGGGTACTGGCCCTGCTGGGCCGGGACGGCGCCGGCCGGCAGGCGATGGACTCGGCCATCCTGATCCGCGCCGCCGACATCACGGCCCGGGGCCGACTCAGCATCGGTGTCGGGGCCACGCTGGTGCGGCTCTCGGATCCCGACTCAGAGGTGGCCGAAACGCGGGCCAAGGCCGCGAGCATGCTGGCGGCGCTGGGCCTGACGGACGGGGTGGCGGTGCCGTCCCGGGAGGTCGAGTCGATCGCCGGTCACCCGGCCGTCCGTACCGCCCTGCGGGAACGCAACCGGAGGCTGTCCCGATTCTGGCTGCAGCCCGCCTCGGCGCGGCAGCGGGCGGTGCCGCACCTGGCCGGGCGCCGGGTACTGGTGCTCGACGCCGAGGACACCTTCACGGCGATGCTGGAGCAGCAACTCGGCACCCTGGGCCTGGAGGTCGTCGTCCGGCCGTACCGGCAGGTGCCCGACCCACGCGACTTCGGCCTCGTCATCCTCGGACCCGGGCCGGGGGATCCCACCGACGGGGGCGATCCCAAGATAGCCGAACTGCGACGTCTCACCCGTGGCCTGCTGCGACAGGGCATCCCCCTGCTCGCCGTCTGTCTCGGTCACCAGGTCCTCGCCGACCAGTTGGGCCTGGAACTGGTCCGTCGGGACATGCCGAACCAGGGCGTGCAACTCGACGTCGACCTCTTCGGCCGGCACGAGCGAGTCGGGTTCTACAACACCTTCGCGGCGCGGTGCGACCACACGGTCTTCGCCGACCCGTACGGATCCGGCACGGTCCGGGTCAGCCGGGAGCCGGCCCATGGTGAGGTCCACGCGCTGCGCGGCGCCCGGTTCGCCTCGGTGCAGTTCCACCCGGAGTCGCTGCTCACCCAGAACGGTCCCGCGATCCTGCGTGAACTGGTCGAGCCGCTGCTCGACCCGGAGCCGGCGCTTCCGCATCCGGGGTTACCGGTGTTCCTGCGGGAATTCCTCCGCCATCCGGCCCGGACCGGTGCGGTGGCGCCGAGTTCGCGATGGCTCGCCCGCCGGGCGGTGTGCACGGTGCCCGAGCGCGGCGACCCGGTGGTGGTGGAGTTGGGCCCGGGTACCGGTTCCTTCACCTCGGCCATCCACCGCCGCTTGTGGGGGCGCGGCCAACACATCGCGATCGAGCTGAACCCGCGCTTCGCCGACCTGCTGCGACATCGGTTCCCGGATCTCGACGTGGTGACCGGGGACGCGGCGGATCTACCCAAGGTTCTCGCCGACCGAGGGTTGGGCCGGGCCGACGTCATCGTGAGCGCGCTGCCGTGGTCGGTCTTTCCGGGCGCGGTGCAACGCCGGCTGATGGACGCGATCCGCGAGAGCCTCGCCGACGGCGGCGCCCTGACCGCCTTCGCCTACCTGCACGCCATCTGGTCCCCACCGGCCCGCCGGTTCCGGGCGTTGCTCCGGGAGGCGTTCGACGAGGTCCTCGTCGGCCGCACCGTGTGGTCCAACCCGCCGCCCGCGCTGGTGTACACGGCACGGCGACCGAGGGAGCGCCGATGATCTACGAGTTCGGCGGGCTGGACGAGCACCGCTGGCGCGTCGTCGAGGTGCCCGACGGCAGGGGCGGCACCCACCGCTACCGCGACCGCAACGCCCGGGTCCGGGTCGCGGATGGCCGGCTGTACGCCACGGTGAATCCGTTCACCCGCTTCCACGACAGCGATCCCCGGCAGAACAACGCGAAGCTGCTCTACCTGTCGACCGAACGCGTGGCGACCCCCGGGCACGGCGTGGTCGTGTGTGAGGCGGAGATGGCGGTGCTGACCCACGGGCAGATCCCGTTCGACCTCGTCGACGCGTACGGCACCCTGAACGTCGTCGACTTCCGTACCGGCATGGTGCTCAACTGCGCCGCCACCAACGACACCGTCTACCTCGTCGTCGAGCGGCTGCCAGTCGGCGGCGGCCAGGGCTTCCGGTACCGGGTCGTGCTCGACGTACCCACCACGCCGGGACAGCCGCACCGGTACGCGGTCGGCTACCGGCGGGACCGGCGGGAGGCCGTGATCCACGTCGACGGCGCGCTCGTGTACCGGACCCGTACCCCGGTGGCCGTGCACGGCTTCCAACTCGGGGTGGGAATCTTCTCCGCCCGTGACCTCGACCGGTATCCACGGCACGAACGCGAGCACGGCCAGGGCGCCTCCGTCCGGTGGGGACCGTGGGAGGTCCGGTCCGGATGACCGGCGCGTTCCTGGTGGCGGTCCGGGCGCTCGCCGTGCTCGGGATGTCCGCCGTCGTGGTGCCGACCGTCCTCGTGGCCCACGACTACTACCGGGGTGGCGCCGGCGCTTCGATGGCCGGGCTGCTCTGGCTGGTCCCCGCCGGGCAAATCGGGGTGGCGGTCTTCCTCCGGGCCCGGGTGGCGCTCACCGAACGGCGCGGCCCCGTGCCGCCCCGCCGCCGGCCGACCGGGCTCCTGCTCGCGGCCCTGCTCGTTCTGTTGATCATCGACGTGTCGAAGGCGTGGAGTCTCGGCTTCGCGCTGCCCGGAATGCGGGAGGAGTTCGCCCTCACCGAGGGCCAGGCGCTGCTGCTGCCGCTCGCCTGTCTGCTCGGGTCGGTCCTGTCGTCGTTCTACTTCGGCGCGCTCGCCGACCGGTTCGGCACCCGTACGATGGCATTCTTCAGCGGGCTGGGCTGCACCGGGACCGCGCTGTGCGGCGTGACCGGCAGCTTTCCGGCCGCAGCGGCGTGCTGTTTCGCGCTCGGCCTCGCCGTCGGCGGGCTCGTGCCGATCGTCTTCGCGCTGCTGCCGTACCTGTTGCCGAGACGTCGGGTGACCACCGCCGGCCTGCTGCTGGCCGGAGCCGCCACGACCGGCGGGTACCTCCTGGCGTACCTGCTCGCGCAGCGGTTGCTGCCGGAGTACGGCTGGCGCGGCCTGTGGCTTTCCGGAGCCGTCACCGGCCCGCTGCTGCTCGCCGGCACCCTGGTGTTGCCGGACTGGGTTCCGGGCTACTCCGGACCACCCCGTCATCTGCCGACGCTCGGCCGGCGTCGACCGGCGCTCGTCCTCTACGGCCTGATGGCCGGGGCGCTCTGCGTCGGCTACGTCAACCAGGGGCCGTCCCTGGCCGGATACGCCGGTCTGGTCGGCGGTGACGATGTCGTGCAGGCGTTCCAGGCCGCCCTGGTGCTGCCCGCCGCGCTGGGGATGGCGTTCGCGCTGCGCCGGCTCCCGGCCGCCCGGTGCCTGCACGCCGTCGGCGCCTGGGCTGGCTGGCTCGTGATCGTGTGTGCCGCCGCGCTGGCCGGGGGCGTGACCGGCGCCCCGATCGCGGTACTGGTCGTCGCGGTCGGCGTGGCCACCAACCTCATGGTGGTCGCGGTGCTCGGCGTCGCCTGGCAGTGGTACGGGCGCCCGGCCGGAGTGGCCGGGATCGGGGTGGTGCTCGGGGTGACGAAGTTCGGCGCCCTGGTCGGGCCGGCGATGATCGTCGATTCGGTCTCGGTGGCGATCCCGCTCGGTGCCGGAACGATCGCCGCGGCCGCCTTCGTCCAGCAGACCTTCGGCACACCGTTGCCCGGGCCGGGCGGCACCGTCCCGCCGCCCGCCCCGTCGAGCCGGCACGTGCACGTCGTGATCGTCGGCGCCGGGTTCGCCGGACTGGGCATGGCGATCCGGCTGGCCCAACAGGGCATCCGGGACTTCGTGGTGCTCGACCGCGCCACGGACGTCGGCGGCACCTGGCGGGACAACACCTATCCGGGCTGCGCCTGCGACGTGCCGTCGAACCTCTACTCCTACTCGTTCGTGCCGAACCCGGACTGGAGCCGCTGCTTCTCGCCGCAGCCGGAGATCCACCGCTATCTGCGCCGGTGCGTGGCCCGGTACCGGCTGGCCGCACATCTGCGGCTGGGCCAGGAGTTGCGTACCGCACGCTGGGACGACGGTGCCGGGCACTGGGTGATCCGCACTGGTCGGGTCGAGTTGACGGCCGGAGTGCTGATCTGTGCCACCGGACCGCTCAGCGAGCCGGTGACCCCCAGGCTGACGGGCGTGGAGTGGTTCACCGGGACCACGTTCCACTCGGCGGCCTGGGACCACCGCCACGACCTGCGCGGTGAGCGGGTCGCCGTGATCGGCACCGGCGCCTCGGCGGTGCAGTTCGTTCCGGAGATCGTCGACGCGGTCGCTCAGCTGTACGTGTTCCAGCGCACGCCGCCGTGGGTGGTTCCCCGCTGGGACCGACCGCGCTCGCCGCTCACCCGGCGCGCGTTCCGGGCACTGCCGGCGTTGCAACGCCTGGCCCGCTCCGTCGTCTACTGGGGGCGGGAGGCGTTGATGCTGGGCCTCGGTGTCGATCATCGGCTGCTGAAGGTGGCCGAGTGGCTGGCCCGCTGGCACCTTCGTCGACAGGTCCGGGATCCGGCCCTGCGAGCGGCCCTGACCCCGAGGTACGCCGTCGGCTGCAAGCGCCTGGTGGTGTCCAGCGACTACTACCCGGCGCTGACCCGCCCCGACGTCGAACTCGTCACCTCGGCGGTACGGGAGGTGGGGGAGCGGTGGATCGTGACCGCCGACGGGACCCGCCGAGCGGTCGACACGATCATCTACGGCACCGGCTTCGCCCTCGCGAACACTCCCGTGGCGGGGCGACTGTACGGGCGGAACGGCCGCAACCTCGCCGAGGAGTGGGCCGGTGGCGCCGCCGCGTACCTCGGCACCGCGGTCGCCGGCTTCCCCAACCTCTTCCTGCTGGCCGGTCCGAACAGCGTGCTGGGGCACAACTCGGTGATCCTGGGTGTCGAGGCGCAGATCAGCTACGTGCTGTCCGCCCTGCGTACGATGCGCCGACGCGGACTCGCGGCGGTCGAGGTGCGTCCGGAGGTGCAGGACTCGTACAACGACGGCCTGCGGACGCGGATGTGGGACACGGTCTGGCTGTCCGGCTGCCGCAGTTGGTACCTCGACGCGGCTGGCCGCAACACCACGCTGTGGCCCGGTTTCACGGCGTCGTTGCGCCGCCGGACCCGCCGCTTCGACCTGTCCGACTACCACCTGCTGCGCGGGACCGGGGAGTCGGCGGGGGGCCGGTCGGTGCACCGGCGCCGGGCGGACCGGCATCGGCTGGAGCGTCGTCGGGCGGGCCGGCGTCGGCTGCGCCGGTCGGTGGCCCGCCGTCGGGTGCGGTGGGTGCGGCGACCCGCGCCGCGTCCCGGGACGCGGCGGCGAGCACGACGATCGCGACCACGCTGACCACCGAACCGATGCCGACCGCCAGTCGCAGTCCGCCGGCGCGGTAGTCCGACAGCGCCCATACGGTGGTGGCCAACGCCGGACCGAGGGCGAAACCAGACTGCCGGGCGAGGCTGGTCGAGGCGCCGGCGGTGGCCAGCAGCGGTTTCGGCGCGCTGGACATCGCCATGGTCATGTTCGGCGCGTTGAACAGCCCGTTGCCGATCCCGGCGGCCGCGAGCCGCCAGGCGAGGTCGAGCGGGGTCCAGTCGTCGCCGAGGGGAACCAGAAGCCCGAGCGCCACGGTGAACAGCGCGGCACCGACCAGTGCGGTACGCCGGGCGCCCCACCAGTCGGCGAGTACGCCGCCGAGCGGCCCGGTGACCGCCATCGCCAGCGGGAACGCCAACACGGTGAGCCCGGCCGTCGCCTGCTCGACGTGCCGGATCTCGACCAGGTGGAAGGGGATGACGAAGAAGACCAGCCCGATGGCGGTCGACGCGGCCGCGAGCGCGACGTGCGGCGCGGGGACCCCCGGGGTGGCCAGCAGGTCCCGTACGGCGGCACTTGTCGAAAGCCGCCGCCACAGCAGGACCAGCGGTATCGCGAGCAGGGCGAGTGCCAGCCAGCCGAGGTCGCCGTCGGCGGCCAGGGAGAGGCCGAGCATCAGTGCGACGACGGCCGTGCCGAGGAACGTCGCCTCGACGTACCAGGCGCGGTCCGGCAACCTGAGCCGGCCACCGGCCGGAAGCTGACGCCAGCCGATCGCGATCACGGCCAGGCTGACCGGAACGTTGACGTAGAAGATCCACGGCCAGCCGAGGCCCTGCACCAGCAGCCCGCCGAGGGCGGGCCCGCTGACCAGCCCGAGTGGTCCGACCGTGGTGACGACCCCCATGGCCCGGCCCCGGGCCTGTGGGCGGACCGCCGTGGTCGCCAGCGCCGGGATCAGCGCCAGCAGGACCGCGCCGAAGGCGCCCTGGAGGACGCGGGCGGCGATCAGGGCCTCGATGCCGGGGGCGAGTCCGCAGGCCACGCTGGCGACGGCGAAGCCGGCGACCGAGAAGACCAGGGCGGGACGCCGGCCGACGCCGTCGAGCCAGCGTCCGCTGGGCAGGGCGAGTGCGATGAGGGGCAGCAGGTACCCCAGGACCACCCATTCGGTGACACTGGCTCGGGTACCGAGATCCTGCTGGATGGCCGGCAGCGCGATGTTGACGATGCTCATGTCGAGTGAGGCCATGAACACCGCCAGGCCGGCGGCACCGACCAGCACCCACCGGTCCCGACCGGGCGGACTGGTTTGTTCGGTCATGTCGCCTCAGTGCCCCCGGTTGACGCGGATCATGCGGAAACGGCCACCAACACGCCGGTCGGGGTGTCCGGAAGGAGTCGGACCTCGACGAGCGTGAGCCCGGCCCGGGTCAGCAAGGCGCGGAACTCCGCCTCGGTGCGTTCCCGCCCAGTGTGCTGAGCGAGCATCACGATGTCGAGCAGTTTGCCCGGATGAGGTTCGTCGCCGGAGGGGATGATCGTGTCGAAGACGATCAGTTCACTCCCGGCCGGCATCGCCCGCCGCACGGTCAGCAGGATCTCGACCGCCCGCTCGTCGTCCCAGTCGTGCAGAATCCACGACAGCAGGTACGCGTCGCCGTCGGCGGGTACCCGGCCGCCGAAGAAATCCCCGGCGACCAGCTCCGCCCGGTGGTCGACGCCCGCCTCGGCCAGCACCGGCCCGGCCCCCGTGACCACCTCGGGACGGTCGAAGACCACACCGGAGAGTTCCGGATAGCGCTGGAGCAGGGCGGCGACCAGATACCCGTGGCCCCCGCCGACGTCGACGAGGCGCCTGCGGTCGGACAGGTCGTACGCCTCGACCGCCGCGGCCCGCGCCTGGCGGGCGGCCCCGCCCATGGCGGCGTGGAACGTCTCCGACAACTCGGGGTGGGCGTCCAGGTACGACCACCAGTCGGCCCCGTGCACCCGGTCGAACGCGGGCCGCCCGGTACGGACACTGTGCGACAGCTCGGCCAGCGTCCGATGGGTCTCGGTGGTGCCGACCAGCCGGGCGAGGTCCCGTAACGAACCCCGGTCGTCGGTACGCAACGTCTCGGCGAGCGGCGTCGAACCGAACGTACCGGGTGTCACCTCGGTGAACACGCCGGCCGCGGCGAGAGCTCGCAGCACGCGGTGCAGGGACGGCCCGTCCGATCCCGTCCGGACGGCCAACTCGTCGACCGGTACCGGCCCGTCGGTGACGAGGTCGGCCAGCCGCAGTTCGGCGGCGACTGCCAGGAGCTGGGACAGCAGTCCTCCGTACAGCATCTGGACCATCCGGATGGGCGGTTGCGTCGTCATGACTGCCGACGCTAGCCCCGGCGGACAGGTCGGCCAATGGCGTGTATGCGGGATGACGCCCCTGCTCAGAGCGGGCAGCGTCGGAGGAAAACGACCTGAGGAGCGCTCTGATGGCAGCACAGTCCGTCGACACTGTCGATGTCGCAGTGATCGGTGCCGGACCGGCCGGCTCCACGGCCGCCGCCACCCTCGCCCAGGCCGGCCGTTCGGTGCTGGTGCTGGAGCGACGGCGATTTCCCCGCTTCCACATCGGCGAGTCGATGTTGCCGTACACGATGGGTCTGCTGGACCGGATCAAGTTGCTCGACCGGGTCCGTGAGCAGGGCTACCCGGTCAAGCGCGGGGCGGAGTTCATCTTTCCCGACGGCGACTTCCGGCGGGTGGACTTCGCCGACCAGGGGGCCGGGCGACAGTCAACCACCTTCCAGGTGGAACGGGCACACTTCGACAACCTGCTGGCCGGTCACGCCCGGGACTGTGGGGCCGACCTCCGCGAGGGTGCCAATGTCACCGGGTTGGTGTTCGGCGACGACCGGGTGACCGGGGTGCGGTACGAGCAGGGTGGCCAGACCCGCGAGGTGCGGGCACGTTACGTGCTCGACACCGCCGGCCGGGCGAGCCGGATCTCCCAGCATTTCAAGCTGCGCCGGACCATTGACCGGCTCCGCAACATCGCGGTCTTCAAACACTTCGCCGGCCTCGACGAGCGGCACAATCCGGGCCATGAGGGCGACATCCAGATCGGTGGGCACCCCGACGGCTGGGTGTGGGCGATTCCGATCTGGCCCGACACCATCAGCGTCGGAGCGGTCATGCCGAAGTCCGTGCTGCGGGGTCGGGAACCCGCCGAGGTCCTCGCCGAGCACATCGCCCGTTCGACCCGGATCACGCAGCGACTCACCGGTACCGAGCCCTGCTCGGACCTGCGCATCGAGACCGACTACTGCTACTACTCGGACACCGTCACCGGACCCGGCTGGTTGATGGCCGGCGACGCCGCGTGCTTCCTCGACCCCATCTTCTCCGGCGGGGTGTGTCTGGCCACCGTCACCGGGACCGAGGCGGGCCGCACCATCGACCGGGCGCTCGGCCAGCCCCACCGCGAGGCCGAGCTGATGCGGCATTACGGCGACCTGCTCAAGACGGGCTACGACACGTACGCCCGGATCATCTTCGCCTACTACGAGTCGAAGTACAGCCTCGGCCGGTATCTCAGGGGCCTTGGTGTGGACATCGAGGGCGCCTGGTTCTCGCGGTTGATCAGCGGTGACTTCTGGGACGAGCGGAACCCGATCGCGGGCCTGCTCCGCGAGAAGGCGGACTGGGACTTCTTCGCGCCGTTCGACCGGGTGACCGAGTGCCCCGTCTACCCTGGGGCGCCGCGATGAGACTGGGGCCGGTCGCCTTCTTCGGCATCGTCACACTTCTGTTCACGGCGGTGCACACCTACCTCTGGTGGCGGCTGGTGCGCGACACCACCCGCCCGGGACGCTGGCGCCGGGTCGGAACCGCCGCGGTCGTGGCGGCCGCGCTGCTCGCGCCGGTCACCTTCGTCGTGACCCGCTCGGTCGGGGTGGACGCCGGGTGGCTGGCCTGGCCCGGCTATGTCTGGATCGCGGTGCTCCTCTACCTCACGCTCGCCCTGCTCGTACTGGAGGTGCCGCGCGCGGTGCTGCGGATCCGGGCGGGACGCCGGGCGGCGGTGCCGTCGACGGAGCCGCCGGTACCGGTCGGATCGCCGACCCGTTCCGCCGGGGCGGGTTCGCCGGTGTCGGCGCCGCCGGACGGACCGGTGTCGGCGCGGTCGGCACGGCACTCCGGCGGGGCAGGTCCGTCAGTCCCGGATCCGGGACGGCGGTTGTTCCTCGCCCGCGCCCTCGCGGCGGGCGCCGGGGTGGTGGCGGTGGGCACCGTGGGCGCGGGCATGGCGTCGGCGTTCGGCGGCCTCCGGGTCGACCGTGCGGCGGTACGGCTACCCCGGCTCGACCCGCGGCTCGACGGCTTCCGGATCGCGGTGGTCGGGGATGTCCACCTCGGCCCGTTCATGCGGCAGGGTTTCGCCGAGCGGGTGGTGGAGACGGTCAACCGCGAACGGCCCGACGTGGTCGCGATCGTCGGAGACCTCGTCGACGGCACGGTGGACGAGCTGCGGCACGCGGTCGAGCCGATCCGGCGGCTGCGGGCTGACGGTGGCGTCTACTTCGTGACCGGCAACCACGAGTACTCCTCCGGCGCGGCAGCGTGGCTCGACGAAATCGGCGGCCTGGGGATCAGGACCCTGCGCAACAGCCGCGTCGAGATCACGGCCAACGGTGCCGCCTTCGACCTCGCCGGGGTCAACGACCCCTCCGCCGCGCTCTACGAACCGGCCGAGGTGCCCGACTACGCCGCCGCCCTCGGCGGCCGTGACGAGAGCCGGCCGGTCGTCCTGCTGGCCCACCAGCCGGTCCAGGCGAACGAGGCCAGTAGGTTCGGCGTGGATCTACAGCTCTCCGGCCACACCCACGGTGGCCAGACCGTTCCGGTCGACCGGGTGACGGGGATTCTGCAGCCGGTCGTCGCCGGTCTCGGCGCGGTCAACAGCACCCAGGTGTACGTGACGCGTGGCGCCGGCTTCTTCGGTCCGCCGGTCCGGGCCGGGGTGTCACCGGAGGTCTCGCTGGTCGAGTTGCGCTCCGCGCGCTGACCGGCCCTGGTCGAGGGGTGCGGCGGTCCAGGGCTCCGGCGTCTGGTGTATCGAGGTGCCGGCCGTCTCGCGCTCAGGGTGCCGGGGTCCGATCCGGGGCCGGTCGGGGCCGGGCGGCGATCCGGTTGACGACGGGAGCGGCCATCGCCGTGGACGCCAGTGCCATCACCACCAGCATGGTGAACAGTTCGGGGCTCAGCACTCCGAGATCGAGGCCGATGTTGAGGACGATCAGCTCGGTGAGGCCACGACAGTTCAACAGTGCGCCGATCTGGAGCGCCTCCGGCCACGACGTACCGGCGACCCGGGCGGCGACCGCCGAACCGGCGAACTTGCCGACGACCGCGACGAGTAGGACGAGAGCACACCAGAGCCATCCCGCCGGATCGGTCCCCAGCAGGCCCAACTCCGTACGTAACCCATTGGAGGCGAAGAAGAGCGGCAGCAGCAGGGTAAGGGTCAGGCCACCGACGGCGTCGTCGAGGCGCCTACCCCACCGTGACTCGGCGGGAAAGACCAGGCCGAAGAGGAAGGCGCCGAAGACGGCGTGCACCCCGATCCACTCGGTGGCGAGCGCGCACAAGAGCAGCCCGACCAGCCCGAGCGGCACGGGACCGCCGTGGCGGCCCGCCTCGATCCGCCACAGCAGCGGCCGGACCCCGAACCAGAGCACCGCGACGAATGCCGCGGTCAACGCGACGGTCGTCAGCACCCCGGCCGCCGATCCGGCGACCACCAGCGCCACCACCAGGGCGAGCAGCAGCCAGGCGGTCACGTCGTCGACCACCGCGCAGGTGAGCGCGAGGGTGCCGACCCAGGAGCCGAACAGACCGGTGTCCATCAGGATCCTGGCCAGCACCGGCAGCGCGGTGATGCTCATCGAGATGCCGAGGAAGAGGGCGAAGGGCATGAAACCGAGTCCGCCGGGGGCGAACCGGTGGTAGGCGACGCCGGCGAGTCCGACCCCGAGCAGGAATGGCAGGGCGATGCTCACGTGGCTGACCGTGATCGCTATCGAGTGCTGCCCACGCAGGAGCCGGGTGTTGAGCTTCAGCCCGGCGAGGAAGACGAAGAGGACCACCCCGAGTTGGCCGAGCGCGGCCAACTGCGGCATCACGGAGGGGGACAGCAGCCAGGCTGTGGCCGCGGGCCACACCGCGCCCAGCGCCGACGGGCCGAGCGCGATGCCGGCGGCTATCTCGCCGATCACCGGCGGCTGCCCCAGCCGCCGTACCGCGGCGCCGAGGAGCTTGGCGGTCGCGACGACGATCACCACCGCCAGGAGCAGCCGCCCCAGGCCGTCGCCCGCCGACGGTACGTGGATCGGCGTCCCGCCAGGGCTGCCGCCGGGGTCGCCGTCGCGGTCCAGCTGGACGAACCCGACAGCGGCGATGACCGGTACGACGACCAGGCCGGCATAGACCGCGACCAGGCGACGCCGCGGTGGCTTCGGCCGGCGACCCGCGGTCGTCGGCTCGGCGGCGGACGCCCGGTCGGTGGTTGTCATCCGGTCAGCGAGCGCCGTTGGGGCACAGCGACCCCGGGCGGACGGTCGCCGGGCGAGGATGGCGCATCGAGTGGGCGAGCGCGTCGACGAGCTGGCGGGTGCTGAGCGCGACCGCGCAGCGCTGTGCGGCGTACCGCAGGGCCATCCGGTGCTCCTGGCGGGAGAAGTCTGCCACCGCGTCCGCCACGAGGAAGGGCTCGATGTCGTGCATGAAGGCGTCGCAGGCCGTCACCAGGCAGCCCACGTGTGCGTACACACCGCACAGGATCAGCTGGTCCCGGCCCCGATCCTCCATCAACTCGGCGAGTCCGGTGTGGAAGAACGCGCTGTACCGCCACTTGTCGAGCACGGTGTCCCGAGCGGTGGGCGCCAGTTCGGCGACGATCTGGGTCGACGTCGGGTCGGAGCCCATTCCGGGACCCCAGATCTCGTGCAGCAGCCCGCGTTGCACCCGGTTCATTCCGCCTGCCTGTGCGGTGTACACGATCGGGATGTCCAACGCGGCGGCCGTCACCCGCAGCAGGCGGATGTTGGCGATCAGCGCGCCGACCGGCTCCGCGTCCGGGCGGAAGAAGCTGAGAAAGTACCGCTGCATGTCGTGGATCACCAGCACCGCGCGTCGCGGGTCCGGGCGCCACGACGGCACGTTCTCCGGAAGTTCCGCCTCGCTCGGCATGGCGTACGGTGCGATGGCGGGAATAGTCATCGTCGCCCACTCCTTTCGAGAATGCCCGGCACACGCTCACACCCGTAGCGTGGCGCCGCCGTCCACGTACAGTTCCTGCATGGTGATGTGCCTGGAACGCTCCGAGGCGAGGAAGACCACGGCCTCGGCGACGTCCTCGGGATCGGCCAGCCGCCCGAGCGGCACGCCGGTGCGGTACATCGCCGGTGTTCCGTCGACCACCTGACGTGCGCCGGCTCCGCCGGTCCACATGGCCCGCTGCATCGGCGTGTCCGTCGAGCCGGGGGAGACGACGTTGCAGCGGATGCCGGCCTCGGACAGTTCCAGGCCGAGGCACTTGGTGAGCATCGCGGCGGCGGCCTTCGACGCCGCGTAGGCGGCCATGTGCATCCGGGCCACGCCGGAGACGTTCGAGCCGACCGTGACGATCGTGCCCCGGTGCCGGGGCACCATGTACCGGGCGACCGCCCGGGTAACCCGCAACACGCCACCCGCGTTCACGTCGAGCACGGCCGACCATGCCTCGTCGGTCATCTCCAGCACGGGCCCGGTACGAAGGATGCCGGCGACGTTGACCAGGATGTCGATCGGGCCCAGCTCGTCCTCGATCCGCCGCACCACGGTGTCGACGGCGGTTCGGTCGGAGACGTCCGCCGGGCAGGCGTCCGCCCGGCACCGGGCCGACCGCAGGCGCGCGACGGTCGCCTCGACGCCGGGCTCGTTCCGGTCCAGCGCCGCCACCCGGGCGCCCCGGGTCGCGAGCGCCTGCGCCACGGCGGCGCCGATGCCCTGAGCCGCACCGGTCACCAGTGCGACGCGCCCGTCGAACTCCACCTCGACTCCCCTCGGCGGTCCGGCCGATGCCGCTCGGCGGCCCGGTAGCTCCGAATCGGACCTCCTGGTCCGGGCCGGACCGCCTCCTCGCCGGACTCTCCGTCCATGTCCATCACTGTTCACTGGTACAGCAGTGCCTTGCTCCAGTCCTCGTCGGCGCCGAAGAGGCTCCGTGGCTTGACCACGTCGTGCACCGCCGTCAGTGCCCGTGCGGGCACGAGGGTGCCGGGCGGCACCGCGGTAACGGTGCAGGGCACCGCATACTCCCGGCGGATCGCCGCCGTCAGCTCCGCGCACGCCCCGGCGGCCCACCTGGGCGGAACCTCGATCTCCACCCGCAGGTCGGCGACATCCGCCCGGGCCCGCCAGAACAGCACCTCGTACTCGGCGGGCAGGCCGAAGACGAGTTCTTCGAGGCGGTGCTGGGTCACGGTGCTGCCGGCCACCGGATAGCCGAACGCGGAGCGGCCGAGCACCCGGACCGTCGGCAGATGCCATCCACACGGGCACGGCGCGTGGGAGACCTCGACGTCGTCCTCAAGGTTGTACCGCACCAGCGGCATCGCCTCGCGGTACAGCGGGCTGACCACCAGTTGCCCGGCACCGTCGGGCCGGACCGTTCCGGTTCCCGGGTCGTACACCTCGAAGATGGCCCGGTCGGCCCAGAGGTGGAGCCGCCCGGCGGAGCACTCCCCGGCCAGGCTCCCGGTCTCCGTCGAGCCGTACTCCTCGACCACCGGCACGTTCCAGATCTCGCTGATCCTGCGACGCTTGGCGGCGCTGAGCGGATCCCCGCCGACGAAGAGCGCCCGCAGTGCGGGGAAGTCCCGACCCGGATCATGGCCGGCGGCCTTCGCCGCCGCGGCCCAGAGCAGCGTCTCGGTCGCCATCGACCAGGTCAGGGTGACGCCCAGGTCGTGCAGCACCCGGATCACCCGGGAGAACGGCATGGCCAGCGAACGGTTGTCACCGGGTACGACGGTCGCACCTCGGTACCGTGCCGCCGCCTGGGCGAGGTGACCGGTGATCATCAGCGCGTACGGGGTACGGACCAGGAACAGGTCGTCGGCACCGATCGGTACCCGTTTCCGGGCGTACCGCTCGACCAGGTCGACCCAGTCCTCCTCGGTGTAGTACGACGGCGTCGGCCGGCCGGCCGTACCGCTGCTCTCGTGGTAGGTCGCGAGCCGGTCGCGTTCCACCGCCAACATCCCGAACGGGTAGCTGTCGCGCAGGTCCGCCTTGCTGGTCAACGGCAGGGCCTCGAAGTCCGTGCGGGAGGCGGGTACCCGGCCGGAGAACCGGGCGGCGTAGAACGGGGCCCGAGCCGCCCAGTTGAGCATCTCGGGCAACTGCTCGTCCTGCATGGCGATGAGTTCGGCCCTGCTGGTCCAATCACCGGTCTGGGGGAGTCGGGACATGGTCCGCGTCATGGGGCGTCCTCTCTGAGCAGTCGAACGGCGCTGGCCCAGGTGACCCGGTGCAGCTCGTCGTCGGTCAACGCCAGCGCCCGGCACTTGGCCAGTTCGACCCCGAAGTCCTGTGCCGGGTACTCCGAGCCGAACACCACCCGGTCGGCGCCGAGCCGCTGCACCGCGACCCGGGCCACCGAGGTGTAACAGCCGGACGTCTCGGCGAAGATGTTGCCGGTCTCGGCGATCGTCGCCACGGCGTGGAAGTCGATGCCGATGAAGCCACAGTGGCCGAGGACGAACCGCGCCTCGGGAAACTTGCCCGCGAGGGTCACCAGGTCGCCGACGGTCGCACCGGGTCGTCCCAGACACACGACGTAGACGGGGTGCCCGGCCTGGGCCGCGACCTCGACCAGGGCGACCGTGCGCGGGTCGTCGAGTCCGACTCCGTGCACCGCCGGGGAGATCTCCAGCCCTCGGTACGACGGCGCGGCGTCGAGATAACGGCGGGGCTGGCGGTGCGGGTTGGCGAAGTAGAACGGTGTCAACCGGCCGCCGGAGCGAGCAGAGACGGCGAGTACACGCTCGTTGTCGGCGTCGGTCTCCAGGTGGCCGCCGAAGACGATCTGCCGGGCGAGCCGGACCGGGTCTATCAGCCCGCCCGCGCAGGCCACCCCACGGGTGATGCCGTGCCGGTCCATCTCGCCCAACAGCCGATCCGCCGCCACGGAGGGGTCCTCGGGTACCGGACCGATCCGCAGGTGGAAGTCGTAGATCATCGGCTGGCCGCCGTCAACGGGGTGACCAGACGTACATCCTGGTGGATCCGGGCCGCGAGTCGTCGGGCCATCACACCTGGATCGGGAGCCTGGAAGACGTTGCGTCCCATCGCGACGCCGCTGGCTCCGGCCGAGAGCACGTCGTCCAGATACGACAGGACGGCGGCGGTGTCGGTACGCTTCGCGCCGCCGGCGACCACGACCGGGATCGGGCAGGACCGGATGATGTCGCGCATCTCGTCGGCCGAACCGGCGTACACGGTCTTGACGATGTCGGCGCCCAGATCGGCGGCGACCGTGACGGCGTGCGCGACCAGATCCGGGTCGGATGGATCGGTGATCGCCGGGCCGCGGGGGTACACCATGGCGAGTAGCGGGACGTTCCACCGATCGCACGCGTCGGCCACCGTGGCGAGATCGGCGATCTGCCGTGCCTCCTCCGACGATCCCAGGTTGACGTGCACGCTGACCGCGTCCGCGTTCAGCCTGAGGCACTCCTCGACCGTGCCGACGAGGTACTTCGCGTCCGGGTCCGGCGCCCGCGCCGTGCTCGCCGACAGGTGGACGATCAGCGATGTCCGGGTGAACCGGTGGTGGTCGACGAAGCGGAGGCTGCCTTTGTGCAGCACCACCGCGTCGACCCCGTTGCCGGCCAGTTGGCCGACCAGATGGTCGAGACCCCTGCCGTCGGTGAGCGGACCGTTGGTGACCGAGTGGTCCAGCGGCACGATGAAGATCCGCCTGCCTCCACCGAACAGCCGTCCGAGCCGGGCCTGCCGGCCGAAAGCCGCGTTGAGCACCACCAGATTCCCCTCTCCGCACGCTGTCGTTCGCGTTGCCGCGAACCGACGGTTCCGGTTCCGGCTACATGGCTGGTACCACCTGGCCGGCGAACCCTCCGCTGCCCCAAGGTTCGCCGCGATGCCCGTTCCGGTCATCACCTATTCACGGGATCCGCGGCCCGGATCGGGGATGAGGTGGTGAATCCCGCAGACGCGTGGTGCCTCCGCCACCGCGCCGGGCCTACGTTGCCGGTGATCGTCCTATCGCCGTTGCGCCCTGGACGCCGCTAGCTGGGAGGTAGACAGTCATGACCGGTAGCACCGCGATCGGTTCGAAGATGCGGGCGGAGACCGCCGAGCACGCCGGGACGGGGAAGAAGACCAATGTCGCGCTGTGGGTCCTCCAGGTGCTGGTGGCCAGCGTCTTCTTTCTCGCCGGCCTCAGCAAGATGATCTTCCCGCTGGAGATCTTCCACCAGATCGGCTGGGGGATGTGGTTCCAGTACCTGACCGGCGTGCTGGAGATGGTCGGGGCGGTCGCGCTGCTGATCCGGCGCACCTCCGGCGTGGCCGCGCTGGCCTTCGTCGGCCTGGCGATCTGCGCCGTGAACTTCCACGTCTTCGTCCTGGACTCCTCGCTGATTCCCATCGCCCTGCTCGGAATCTGCGCCGCGATCATCGCGTACGGCCGTCGACACACCATCTCCGCGTTGCTCGGCGACGTGTTCGGACGGAGGTGACCAGATGTCCACGGGCAAGCAGGTGCTTGTCATCGGTGGCACGTCCGGCATCGGGCGGGCCACCGCCGAGTTCTACGCCCGCGCCGGACACCGGGTGATCCTCTCCGGCCGTGACGCCGACCGGGCCAAGGCGGTCGCCGTCGACATCGGCGGGCACAGCCGGGGCATCGGCGTCGACCTGGCCCTCCCGGCGGAGATAGCCGGCTCGCTGCGGGACACCGGACACGTCGACCACCTGGTGCTCGCCGCGGTGGAACGCGACCAGAACTCCGTCCGGGCCTACGATCTCGACCGGGCGATCCGACTGACGACCCTGAAGTTGGTCGGCTACACGGAGGTCGTGCACGCGGTGGCCGGACGCATGACCGGCGGTGGCGCGGCGGTGCTCGTCGGCGGGCTCGCCATGACCCGGCCGTACCCGGGCTCGACGACCGTGACCACGGTGAACGGTGGCGTCGCGTCGCTCGTCCGCACGCTCGCGTTCGAACTGGCACCGCTGCGGTTCAACGCCGTACATCCGGCGCTGGTCGCCGACACGCCGTACTGGCAGGACAAGCCGCAGGCGGTCGAGGGCGCGCTCAAACGGACGCCGACCGGACGGCTCGCCACCATGGACGACATCGTCGACGCCATCGCGTTCCTGCTGGGCAACCGGGCGATGAACGGCGCCAACCTCACCATCGACTGCGGCGCCACCCTCGGCTGAGGCCAACGGTCCGAGTTCACCCGAACGGCCTACCGGTCGAGTTGCCGCCCGATCAGGCGGCAACTCGACCGGTCAGTCTTGCCGAGGAGCCGGAGGGACGGTGCAGCGCTCCGCCGCCGCCAGCTCCGCGTCGTAGCCGAACAGCCACCGCTTGTTGCGGATGTCCTGGGCGTTCCCGACTCCGGCGGCTGGACGGTGCAGGACCCGGGCGTTGGCCCGGGACAGCGCCTGCACCTCGGCCGTACGGGGCCGGCGCAGCTCCTCGTAGCGACGCAGTGCCTGGGTCGACACCTCGGGGCGCAGACACGCGGCCAGCGTCGCGGCGTCCTCGATCGCCTGGTTGGCTCCCTGCGCCATGAACGGCAGCATCGGGTGCGCGGCGTCGCCGAGCAGCGTGAGCGGGCCGGCACCCCAGCGGTCGGTGGCGTCCCGGTCGTGCAGCGCCCACCGGTGCACCCGGTCCGCGGCGGTGAACAACTGGCCGACCTCGTCGGTCCAGCCCCGGTAGGCTTCAGCCAGATTCTCGATCCGCCCCTCCGCCCGCCAGGATTCGCCCAACGGATCATCGCTCGGCACCGTCGCGGCGAAGCTGACCAGCTCCCCCCGGCGCACGGGATAGCAGACGCAGTGCCGACCCGGCCCAACCCAGATCAGCACCCGCGGGTCGGCACGCTGGAACGGCACCATCCGGGCCGGTACCAGCCCTCGGTAGACGAGCTGTCCGGAGTAGCGTGGCCGGTCGGCGACGAGCGTCGCCCGGATCACGGAGCGGATTCCGTCGGCCCCGACCACCACATCGGCGGTCACGTCGTCCCGATCCTCGAAGCGCAGCACTGCCCGATCCTGGCCGGCGGTGAGTCCGGTACAGCGGAACCCGAGCCGCAGCAGGTCCGGATCGAGCGTCCGCCGGAGCCCGTCATGCAGGTCGGCACGGTGGACCGTGTAGTACCGCGCCCCGTAGAGCTGCTCGCACCGGGCGCCGAGTTCGGTACGGTCCAGCAACGCCCCGTCATCCCAGCGACGCAACTCGACGGCCGACGGTTGGACCGCCACCTCGGCGAGGTACCGGCCGAGACCGAGGCGGTCCAGCAGCCGGGTGGCGTTCGGGGCGAGTTGGAGCCCCGCGCCGACCTCGGTCAGCCGCGACGTCTGCTCGTACACCCGAGGCCGCAGGCCCGCGCGGGCCAGCGCCGCCGCGGCGGCGAGGCCGCCGATCCCGCCGCCGACGATGGCGATGTGCCGCACCGGTCACTTCTCCAGGCAGAACTCGTTGATGGCGTACCCGACGTGTCGGGCCTCGACCGGCAGGAAGCCGAGCACCCTGTCACCGGGGCGGAGCTCGGTGGTGTTGAGTACCTGTCCACCCGGTCCGAGGACCCGGACGTGCCAGTCGTGCTGGACGATCAGGTTCACCGGCTGACCGGACGGGGCGACCGCGTCGATGCTCAGCAGCGGCCGTGTTTCGATCTTCACCCGCCCCACGGTGACCAGGCGGGTACGGCCGGCGGAGTCGACCGCGAGCACCCGACCGCCGGAGGTGAGTTCGCTGAGGTAGCTGGTTCGTTCCGCATGCGCCAGGGTGTAGGAGTGCAGTGCACCGGCGTTCACCCGGAACGGCCGGGTCGGCATGTACGGCAGGGGATGGGTCTCGCTGCAGCAGAGCACCATGCCCCGGGCGTGCGAGCCGATGAGCAGTCCCTCGTCCTCCCGGAAATGAGAGCACGTGTCGACACAGACCCGGTCGCCCATTCCGACGTCGGAGACGGCGGTGACGGTCAGCTCGACCAGTTCGACATCGGCGACGTGGGACTGGGCGGCCGTTCGCAGCCGGGTGGTGTCGCCCACGTCGGTGGCGGCCATCATGACGCCGTCGGACCCGCGTTCCAGCACACCGAACACGATCTCCGCCTCGGCCGGGTCGGCCACCATGGTCACGATGCTGCCGTCGGTGCGGTCGGCGGCGGCCAGGACGATCTCCAACGGAATCTTCGTCGGGTCGTGGAAGTGCAACACGCTCCAGGTGTCGGTCCGGGCGATGTCGCAGGCCCGTTCGAGCGTGGCCGAGTCGGTGATCTCGACGTACCGGCCGACCTCCAGATCCGGATGCTCGCGGAGCACGTCGGCGGGCCGGACTCCGGACCGGACGTCGAGGATCAGCACGTCGATGCCGTCGAAGTCGGGCGGCAGTGGCTGGTCCAGCGAGAAGTACACCCTGGTCAGCGTCGGAGGCAGTCCGGACAGGTCGTCGGGCACGTCGGACACCACGGCGTCCATCCGTTGATGGACCGCCTCCTCCAGGATCGCCTTCCGGTTCTCCTCCGCACGACGTACGTCGAGCCAGCACAGTCTCATGATCGGACTCCCTTCGGGATTGTCGGCACCCTCAGGCGGCGCTGAGGGTGTTGGCGAGGTACTGCCGGGTCAGCTCGACCCGGCTGTTGATACCGAGCTTGGCGAAGACGTGCCGGAGGTGGCTGTCCACCGTGTGCGGCGACAGGAACAACCTGTTCGCGGCCTCCCGGTTGGTCATCCCTTCGGCGATCACCTCGACGACGCGTAGCTCGGACTGGGTCAGGCTGAGCCATCCCTCGACCGGCCGGGGCGGCGCGGCGAGGTTCACTCCGCACAACAGCCGCCGGGCGCGAACGACGTCGTAGGTGGCGCCGCTGCGGCCGTACGTCTCGACCGCCTCCCCAAGCAACGCCGCCGCCTCGGTGAGGTTGCCGGCACCCTGCTCGGCCCGGGCGGCGTCCTCGAGCGCCGAGGCCCGCGCGAGGGGTCGGGTACTGGTCCGGAAGTGATCCACGGCGCGGCGCAGGGCCGGCAGGTCGCCGCGTAGCACCCCGTCTGCGTGCGCGGCCGCTCCGGCCAGCGATGCCACGCTCGGGTTGTGGTCGGCCAGGCAGCGTGCCGTTGCGGCAACCGCCTCGGCCATGCTCTGCTCGCCGGCCCGGCGGGCGATGCGGACCAGGGCCGGTGCGGCCTGTGGCTGCTCGGTGAGCAGCAGTGCGCGGGAGGCTGTCCCGGCGTACACCCAGGCGAGTTTGTCCAGCGCTGCCGCTGGTTCGCCGCCGGCCTCATCGAGGGCGGCACTGGCCCAGGCCAGGTTCACCGCCGGGACGCCGACGCTGCCATCGGTCGCGGGGGCATGTCGTAGATGGGTTCGCGCCACCGCCAGGTCGTCCCGGCGGATCGCGATCTGTGCCAACAGTGCCCGCAGCACGACCAGTAGCTGGGGTGGGGCATCGTTGTCGACGAGGTCGAGCGCCGCGCCGGCCTCGTCACCGGCCTCGGCCAGCCGACCGGCCGCCGCGCAGAGCTCCGCCCGGTGATAGTGCCAGAGCGCCTGTGACCAGTCCGGGCCGAACCGGGCGGCGCCCCGCCGCGCCGCCGTGTAGACGACGTCGGCCTCGGCCAGCCGGTCCGCGCCGGTCAGACCCCGAGCGAGCCAGAGCCAGGGCTGCGGTGGACAGGTCGGGTCGACCGGATCGGACGCGGGTAGGTAGGGCCGATCATGGTGCACCATCTCAACCGGCTGCCGCACACCCGATTCGACCGGGTCGGCGCCGACGAGCTGTGCGTGTGCCTGCACGGTCAGCAGCTCCGCGCGGATCGCGGTGGGCAGGCCGGGCCGGTCGAGGGCACGCCGCGAGTAGTGCACGGCGGCCACGTTGTCGCCAACACACTGGACGGCCTCGGCGAGGCCGAGCAGGAGTCGGGCCTCCGCCTGCGGGGCGAGACCCGCGCCGAGTGCCAGCTCACCCAGCTGCCGGGCTTCCGGCAGCCGACCGGCGGAGGCCAGGATGCGCACGGCCTCCGCGATCAGTTGGGGGCGGTCGGCTCCCTGCTCGCCGAGCTGGTCGAGTACGTGCACCACCACGTCGGCAGCGGCGGCCGGGTCGGGTCCGGCCGGAGGTGGCCCCGTCGGCTCACCGGCAGGTCCGGGTCGGACGGGTGTCCTCGGCCGCGGCACCGGCCGGTTGGGTGCCTTCGGTCCGGCGGCCGGCCGGGCGCGGGTCGCCGGCTCGGGCTCCACCGGCCTGCCACCCCGCGACAGGTGGACGGCGACCTCGTCCGGCGGACGACCCTCCTGTTGCGCCATCCGGGCCGCCTCGCGGTGCAGCGCCAGCCGCACGGGCCGGCAGGTACGGCGGTAGACGGCCTCGCGGACGAGGTCCTGGTGGAAGTCCAGCTCCCCGCCGCGGTCGGTCAGCATGCCGGCGTCGACCAGTTCCGTCGTCGCCGGGACGACGTCGACGGCGCCGCGGCCGACCAGTCCCGCCGCCTCGTGCACGGTGAAGGGCCGGTCGAGGACCGCGCAGGCCTGTAGTAGGCGACGTGCCTCGTCGGTGAGGTCGTGCAGCCGTCGGTCGACCTCGTCGAGAAACGTCGTGGGCATCTCGTCCCACCGACCGTGCCGGGCGACGGTGCCGAGTAGTTCGTTGAGCAGGAACGGGTTGCCGCCCGCGCGATTGGCGAGGGCGAGCAGTTGGGGTCCGGGTGGGTTGCGCAGCACGGTCAGGCAGAGTTCGGCCACGGATTGCTCGTCGAGGGGGCCGAGCGGTAACCGGCAGGCGCCCTCGTCCACCAGGCGGTCGATCACCACCCGGCCGGGTGCGTCGGGCCTCGGTGCACGGCTGGCCACCAGCCAGAGGATGCGGGAGTGGGCGAGTGCCGGCACCAGCGCGGCCAACACGACGGCGCTGAGGTGGTCGATCCATTGTGCGTCGTCGAGCAGCAGGACGACGGGCTGGTTCGTCGCGGATCGTCCGAGCTGTTCGCTGAGGGCTCGGACCAGTTCCACCGGGTTGGGTTCGTGTCCGTTCAGGTCCGACGACAGGGTTGCGTGGTCGGCTCTGGTCGGTACCCCGGAGGTGAACGGGACCAGCGTGCTGAGCGGCGCGGCCCGGTCCAGTGCGCTGGCCCGTCCGGGAATTACCGCCATTCCGTGGGCGACGGCCAGCGCCGTCCCCTCCTCGAGCAGTCGGCTCTTGCCGATGCCGATCGGCCCCTGGATGAGCACACAGCGTCCCGCCCCCCGCGTTACGGTCGCCATTTCTCGGCTCAGTACGTCGAGTGTGGCTTTCCGGCCCACGATTGGAGATCCGTCCCCATTCACTGTCCCTCCCCCGGATGATTGCGCCAGACGGTGTCCCAAGCCGTATACAATGTCCTATAAGGTGTGTAGGAGTGCCGATCGGTCGCACACCAGTTGACCGGAGCCCGTTGTTACGCAGGGCAAAAGCTGCCGCCGCAAGCTTTTGCGGGTGGCATATGGTGCTACGTAAATCCCCTGGGGGTGACGTAACCACGGGTACCTATCATCGTCAAGTTGAGCGATGAACATGGCGTATCCGCGCCATTTGGCCGGTTAAATCGAATGATCGAATAGCCGACATGGGAGTCTCGGTGGGACGAAATGGCGTGGGGGCGACGTCCAGCAAATGGGCATGGTTCGCCGTCAATATCGCCGCAAGATGATCGGTGACGACGCCTGCCGAGCCGGCCGCCGACGTCACGCCGTCAGCGGTCGGCCGCTCCGAACGTGGATGTCGCGTCGTGGCGACCTTACTGTGGCGGAGCCGGTGGGTGGGGCCGGCGCGGACCGGCCGTAGGCCGGGGCGCGGCCGGTGATCCCGGCCGTTGCCCCGGACCGGCTATCGGCCGCTGGCGGGCTCGAAGAGTTCCACCGCATTGCCCGACGGGTCGTCCACCAGGATCTGCTTGCCACCTCGGCCCTCGACGATCTCGTTGCGGAACGGGATGCCGGCGGCCTTGAGCTTGTCGACCATCTCCGCCAGATCTGGAACCTCGATCTGAAAGCGGTTCCAGCCGCCCGGCTCGGGCCGGCGGCCGTCCGGCATCGCCTGCGCCGCACCACCCGGGCCACCGGGCGAGTTGAGCAGCAGGCGGAGTTCTCCCCGGGTCAGCATCGCGAAGCCGGGTGCCGGTTCCATTGCCTCCGCAAAGCCCAGGTGTTCGGTGTAGAAGGCTGACGCCGTTGCGACGTCGTCGACGATGTAGCGCACGCTCACGGCCACCACGGGCTCGCCTCCTTGGTTGATGTGGCAACGAACTGGGCACCGATGGGCGTACCTGGCTGCCGCCAACAACTTCACATCATGTGCATATCCTAGACCGGGGAGCCGGGCGGCGCAGCGGATGGAGGCATCACGGGTGACGATCAGGGAGCCACGCAACGAACGGAGCCGGCGCACCCGTGCCGCGATCCTCGGCGCCACCCGTGCGCTGCTGGAGGACGGCGGGCTGTCCAGCCTCACCATGGCCGCCGTCGCCGACCGGGCCGAGATCTCCCGACGCGCCGTCTACCTGCACTTTGATTCCCGGTCACGCCTGCTCGCGGCGCTGTTCGACCACGTGAACGAGACGGAGGGCCTGGCCGAGTCCAGCCGGCCGGTACTGGAGGCGCCCGACGCGGTCAGCGCGCTGATGGAGTGGGCCGATCACCTGGCCCGCTATCACCCTCGGCTCGTCCCGATCACCCGGGCGATCGAGCGGGCCCGGGACACCGACCCGGACGCGGCGGCGCTGTGGGACATGATCATGGCGGACTGGCTCGCCGCCTGTGAACACCTCGCGGATCGCCTCAAGCGGGAGGGCCGGCTGGCCGCTCCCTGGACGGCGCGGCACGCCGCCGATCTGCTGTGGGCGCTGATGTCGGTCGACGTCTGCGAGCGGCTTGTCGGAGATCGACGCTGGACGTCGCGGCGTTACGGCGACCGCCTCGGCATGCTGCTGCGCGCCACCCTGGTCTCCGAGTGACCGCACGGCTCTCCGAGTGACCGCACGGCCGGACCGGTCACCGCGTGGCATTCCGGTCTGGTCCGGGGACGGTCCGTCGTCGGGTAGGCCCCGAGCCTTCGCCGCCCCGCCGCTGGTCACCGGGGCGGGGCCACCGGCCGGTCCCGTTTCGGCAGCTTGCCGACCACCGTGTCGTAGGAGGCGTCGACGGCCTCCAGCAGTTCGTCGTCGGGGATCGCGCCGCCGATCCGCAGGGTGTTCCAGCCGGAGCGGCCGATGTAGGCGGTCACCGAGGCGTCCTCCGGATAGCGCAGCAGCCACTCGTCGGCCGCCTCCCGGTTCGGGCCGCACTTGAGGCCGACGCTGGAACCGGACTGCTCGCCGAGGAAGGCGAAGATCTTGGGGCCGACCTTCACCACGACGTCACCCTCCCAGGGCTCGTCCTGCCACGCGCCGGGCTTGGCCAGACAGTAGGCGCGGATCTCCTCCCACGTCACGCCGGCTCCTCCCGATCGCTGGATGCCTGTCGACGAACAGCCTGTCAGACCGTCCGCCTGCGGCGGACGTCGGAGTCCTTCGACTCGACGGGCCGGCGGACGTACCCGCGGTCAGTCCAGGAGCTTGTCCAGGGTGATCGGCAGGTCGCGGATCCGCCGCCCGGTGGCGTGGTGGATCGCGTTGCCGATCGCGGCGGCGACGCCGACCGTGCCGACCTCGCCGATCCCGCGCGCACCGAGCGGATTGAACAGGGTGTCCGGATGGTTCAGGAAGTGAACGTCGATCGGTGGTACGTCCGCGTTCACCGGCAGCAGGTACTCGGCGAGGTTGGCGTTGGCGATCCGGCCGGTCGCCGGTTCCACCTGGGCACCCTCCAGCAGCGCCTGCCCGATGCCGAAGATCACGCCGCCGATGATCTGGCTGCGCGCGGTCTTGGCGTTGACGATGGCGCCGCCGTCGATGACGGTGGTGATCCGGGCGAGTCGGGGCTCACCGGTCCACCGGTTGACCCGGACCTCGCAGAAGTGTGCCCCGAACGAGGTGAAGGCGTGCTGCCCGTGCTCGGGGCCCGGTGCCGTCGAACCGGTCGCCTCGACGCCGGCCACGTCGACCGCCTGGAGCAGGGCGGCGAACCCGATCCGCCGGCCCGGGGCGACGAGGTCGCCACGGTCGTACCGGACGTCGGCGGCGGGCACGCCGTGCAGCGGCGAGCGTTCGTGCGTGACGGCGAGCTTGATCAGTTCGGTGCTGGCGGCCTCGGCGGCGACGGCGACGGCCGGCCCGGTGCTGGCGGTGGCGCCCGAGCCGAACGCCCCGATGTTGGCGGCCAGGGTGGAGTCGCCGAGGTCGGTACGGATCCGGTCGACCGGCAGGCCGAGCGCCTCGGAGCCGAGTACGGCCAGCACCGTCCACATCCCCGTTCCGAGGTCGGCGGTGGCGCTGGAGACCGCCACGTCCCCGTCGGCCTGGAACCGCACCTTCACCGACGCCGGAAAGCGCTCCGCCGGATACACGGCGCTGGCCGTCCCCGTCCCGACCAGCCACTCGCCGCGTACGTCGGATCGGGGTGCCGGATCGCGCCGGTCCCAGCCGAACCGCCGCGCGCCGACCCGGTAGCACTCGTCGAGGTGCTTGCTGGACCACGGCACGTTCCGCCCGGGGTACACCGTCGCGTCGTTCCGCAACCGCAGGGCGACGGGATCCATCCCCAGCTCGACCGCGAGTTCGTCCAGGGCGGTTTCCAGGGCGAACGAGCCGGACTCCTGCCCCGGCGCCCGCATCCAGGTCGGTGGCGGTACGTCCAGCGTCACGATCTTCTGGTCGAGGTGGATGTTCTCGGCCCGGTAGAGGTAGCGGGAGGTGGTGTGCGGCGAGGTCTCGAAGATTCCGCCCGAGGTGGACTGGCTGGAGTACGCCTGGTGCTTGACGGCGACGAGGGTGCCGTCGCGGCGGGCGCCCAGCGTGACCGTCTGCCGCACCGCCGAGCGGTTTCCGGTGACCGTGAAGGTCTGTTCCCGGGTCAGCACGACCTTGACCGGCCGACCGAGCGTACGGGCGGCGGCCGCCGCGAGCAGCGGATGCGCCCAGGTCGCGATCTTGTTGCCGAAGCCACCGCCGACGTGTGGACTGATCACCCGCACCCGGGCCGGTTCGACGCCGAGGGCGGCGGCGATGGTGCCGAGGGTCAGCGACGCGCTCTGGGTGCCGTTGTAGAGCGTGAGCTGGTCGTCCTGCCAGACCGCCACCGTGGCGTGCGGCTCCATCGCGCTGTGGTGCTTCATCGGCTGGCTGTAGGTGCCGGAGACGGTCACCTCGCTGGATGCCAGCGCCTCGTCGATGGTGCCTACCCCGTCGGCGAGCAGGTTCAGCACCGCCGGCTCGCCGTTGACCCGCCCCGGGTCGGTGGCGCGCGGGATCCCGTCCGGCAGGGACGCCGCCGGTGGGCGTACGTCGTAGTCCGCGCTGACCAGCGCCGCGGCGTCCCGGGCCTGTTCGAAGGTCTCCGCCACGACGAGACCGATGGCCTGCCCGTGGTAGCGCACCTCGGCGTCCTGCAACGGCAGCCAACTGTGGCCCACGCTGAACGGGTTGCCGCCGCCGTTCAGTTTCAGCGGATGGAACGGGGTGAACACCGCGAGTACCCCGGGCGCGCGCTGCGCGGCGGCGACGTCCATCGACCGGATCGTGCCGAGGGCCACCGTGCTGAGCAGCAGGTAGCCGTGCGCGGCGCGTTCGGCGAGGTGGTCGGCACTGTACCGGGCTCCGCCGGTGACCTTGAGGCGACCGTCGACCCGGTTCACCGACACCGTCCGGGCCGCGCCCTGTGCTGCGCTCTGCATGGTCAACCCGCCAGGTTCGTCAGGGCGCGCACGATGGTGCGCCGGACCAGCGTCACCTTGAATCGGTTGTGTGCCAGCGGCCGGGCGTCCGCGACGGCCCGCGCGGCGGCGGCCTCGACGGCGTCCGGACGCGGGGACATCCCGCGCAGGGCCTCCTCCACCTCCGGCAGCCGCCAGGGCCGGGTACCGACGCCGCCGACCGCCAGCCGTACGTCCCGGATGACGCCGTCGCGCAGGTCCAGGGCCACGGCGGCGGAGGCGAGGGCGAACTCGTACGACTGCCGGTCACGGATCTTCAGGTACGCCGACCGGCGGGCCCAGGCCAGTTCCGGCACCGTCACCCGGGTGACCAGTTCCCCGGGACGTAGGTCGTGCTCGAGCTGCGGAGTGTCCCCGGGCAGCCGGTAGAAGTCGGCGAGCCGGACGTCCCGGGTTCCGTCCCGGCCGACCAGCCGGACCGAGGCGTCCAGTGCGACCAGCGCCACCGCCAGATCGCTGGGATGGGTGGCGACACAGGAGTCGCTGGTGCCGAGGATCGCGTGTCCCCGGTTCTCGCCCCCGATCGCGGGGCAGCCGGAACCGGGCTCCCGTTTGTTGCACGGTGTACTGGTGTCCCGGAAGTAGCCGCAGCGGACCCGTTGCAGCAGGTTGCCGCCGATGCTCGCCATGTTGCGCAGTTGGGGCGACGCGCTGCGGGACAACGCCTGTGCGATCACCGGGTAGCGCGCGGTCACCAGCGGATGGACGGCCACGTCGCTCATCCGCTCGAGCGCTCCGATGTGCAGGCCACTCCGGTCGGTGGTGACACCGCGCAGCGGAAGGCGGTTGATGTCCACCACCTGGCGCGGGGTCATCACGTCGAGCTTCATCAGGTCGACCAGCGTGGTCCCGCCGGCCAGGTAGGCGGAACCGGCGCCACTTCCGGCCCTGGTCAGTGCCTGGCCGAGAGTTTCGGCGACCGCGAAGTCGAAGGCTCTCATCGGTCCGCCCCGTCCCGCCGGGCCGTCCGGACCGCGGCCACGATGTTGTCGTACGCCCCGCAGCGGCAGATGTTGCCCGACATGTGCTCGCGGATCTCGTCGTCGGAGTGGGTGTGGCCCTCGTCCACCAGCGCCACCGCCGACATGATCTGGCCGGAGGTGCAGAATCCACACTGGAACGCGTCACAGTCGATGAACGCCTGCTGCATCGGGTGCAGCCGGTCGCCGTCGGCCAGCCCCTCCACCGTGGTGACCCGGCGGCCGGCGGTGGCCACCGCCAGGGTCAGGCAGGACAGCACCCGGCGACCGTCGACGTGCACGGTGCAGGCCCCGCACTGGCCACGGTCGCAGCCCTTCTTGGAACCGGTAAGTGCCAGGCGCTCCCGGAGCGCGTCTAGCAGGGTGACCCGGGAATCGACCTGGAGCCGCTCGGCACGACCGTTGACCACCAGCCGGATCTCGACCGGAGAGTTCCCCGCCGCCTCGGGCGCGGGTGCCGCGATGGCCGGTTCGGCCAGTTCGGCACCGGCCACGGGTCCGGCCGCCGCACCGACGGCGAGGCCGGCCGACGCGGCGGCGGTCCCGCGCAGCACACCAC
>NZ_JADPUN010000016.1 GCF_015690345.1 Plantactinospora alkalitolerans
GCTCGGAGATGTGTATGAGAGACAGCCGCCGGGGCCGGCTGCCGCAGCCGGCCCCGGCGGCCAGCGTGGCCAGCACGAGCAGCGTGGTCGAGAGGGTGGCCAGTTGCCGCGTTCGCAACGGTGTCTCCTCCTCATGCTTCCGCCGCCTGCCGGCTTCTGCTCCGCCGGATCCGGGGACGTGGGCACGGCCGCTCCGCCCCGGAGGCCCCCGACCGGGCCCGGCGCCGCTGCATCCACATTTGGTCGAGTCGATCTAGTTTTTCGGTGCCGCTTCTGCCAGCTGATCATTCCGTCCGCTGTTCGCCGACGATTGTGCGTCACCCAAGGGGCGAGCATAGGCTGACCGGCGACGATGCAACAGGGGCTAATTCAGAGAATACGCACGGTAGCGATCTTTGTGGTCGATCGACATCGGAGTCCTATGGTGTCAATCGATGTGTCGAATCTGATCAATGATTTTCCGTCCCGGGTGGGCGGTGGAACGTTCTGGTCAGATTGTGCCGGCCCGACGGGGCGAATTGCGGCGGATGACGATGATCTGACAGCTTCCGTACTCCGGGTTCCGGGAGGCGCTGCCGGTCCCCGGGGCGCCGATCGGCGACCCACTCCGGCGGGCCGGACCGACCGCCCCGAGGCGCCCCGTACGCTGCGAAGATCAGTTATCGGCGATCATGAAGTTACTCTACGTGTTGGCAGTCCGCCCCGACCCCGGCCCGCCGGGGCCGCGCCCGACAGGAGGTCGAGGTGCGGATCACCACCTCGCGACACGAACCGGTGACCGGGACCGACCGGGCCGGGTCCTGGCCGGCCCGAGTGATCGCCGCGCTCACGATCGCCCCGGCACTGCGCTGGCTCGTCGCGGCCGAATCGGTCCCGTACGGCCAACCACGTCGATCCGGCTGCGACATCTGCGGGACGCCGATCGGACCGCCCGCCGGTCCGCTCCGGACACTCTCGCCGCGAGCTAGCTGCGCCAACTGCGGAACCCGGGTCGGCGCACCACCGCTGACCGTCGAGTTCGCCCTGCTCCTCGCGGTGGCGGTACTGGTCGTGGCGGGTCGGCCACTGCCCGAGTCGATCGCGTTCGCCTGGTGGGCGGGCTGCGCCGTACCGCTGTTCTTCGTCGACGTGGCCGTACACCGGTTGCCGGACCGGCTCACCTTCGCCGCCGCCGGTGGCACCCTGGCCCTGCTCGGGGTCGCGGCCGTGGCCGCCGGGGACCCCTCGGCCTGGTGGCGGGCCGTGCTCGCCGGGCTCGGCGCGGGCCTGTCGTTCGGGGTGAGCACGCTGCTGCTGGGACAGCGCGGGTTCGGGCTGGGCGACGCCAAACTGGCCCTCAGTTCCGTCGCGCTGCTCGGCTGGCTGGGCTGGCCGGCGGTGGTCCTCGGGCTGCTGTTCGCCTTCACCGGCTCGGCGCTGTGCGCGCTGGTCCTGCTGGCGACCCGGCGGATCGGCTGGCGCGGCCACCTCCCGTTCGGCCCGTTCCTGATCCTGGGCACCCTGGCCGCCCTGCCCCTCCCACCCGCCACCT
>NZ_JADPUN010000015.1 GCF_015690345.1 Plantactinospora alkalitolerans
CCCGACACCCGCGTCCGCCTACACCTGCGCCCCGCGCCGGTCACCCTCGCCTGAGCTGTAAGGAGGGGGCCCTTCTTATCGTTTTCTGTAGAAGAAGGGCCCCCTCCTAACACCACTCATCGCTCAGAAGTCGTCGGGGGTGCGGATCCGGTCCCGGATCCAGACACCCGCCTCCTTGAGCCGGTTGGTGCCGCCGAACTGGCCGGCGTCGCAGGTGCCGGGGGTGAAGACGGCGCCGGATCGGAAGTCGTCGGAGAAGTTCCAGTTCACCCAGCTGATCTTCTTGCTGGCGAACAGGTCCAGATAACGCTGCGCCATGGCGAAGTCGTTCGGGCCGTCGCCGGAGTAGTCCTGGGTGCCGAACTCGGTGACGAACAGCGGCAGTCGGTCCGCCGCCTGCGCCACGGTGTCGAGGTAGTAGTCGTCGTGCGAGGCGGCGTAGAAGTGGAAGACGTACATCACGTTGCCGGCGCTCACCGGATTGGCCGCGATGACGTCCGCCCCACCACCCTCGCCGGAGGCGCCGAGCGACGACCAGTCCGGGGTGCCGACCAGCACCACCGCGTCCGCGTCCCGGGTACGGATCACCGGGATGATCTGGTCCGCGTAACTCTTGATGGCGCTCCAGGCCACCTCGTT
Organism: Plantactinospora alkalitolerans; assembly: GCF_015690345.1. GTDB lineage: Bacteria > Actinomycetota > Actinomycetes > Mycobacteriales > Micromonosporaceae > Plantactinospora > Plantactinospora alkalitolerans. The sequence goes on from NZ_JADPUN010000015.1 coordinate 640, forward strand.
GGGTTCGTTCGCGATCTCGTAGATCACGTTGTTCTTGGCCCGGTGCCGATCGGCGATCTCGGCGAAGAACGTACGCGCCCGGTCCAGGTTGTAGTTCGGGTCGCCCGGACTGAGCATGTGCCAGTCCACGATGGCGTACATGCCACGCGCGGTGGCCAGCTCGATGTAGTTGTGCACCATGTCGGTGAAGCGGCGCGGGTCGGTCTCGTACCCGCCCTCCTGGATGTACATCGAGATCCGGAGTACGTCGGCCCGCCACTCGCCGGCGAGCACGTCGAGCGATCCGGCGGTGGCGCAGTTGGCGTACCACTGGAGGCCGTGCGTGCTCATGCCCCGCAACTGGATCGCCTTGCCGGCCGCGTTGCAGAGCTGCCGGCCGCAGACCCGGAGCTGGCCGTTGGCGGCGACCGGGGTGGTACCCGGCGGAACGGTCGGCGTCGGACCGGCCGTGGGTGTGGATGTCGGGCCGGCCGTGGGCGTGGATGTCGGGCCGGCCGTGGGCGTGGATGTCGGGCCGGCCGTGGGCGTGGATGTCGGGCCGGCCGTGGGTGTCGGGGTCGGCGTGCCGGTACCGTCGCAGGACGCGCCGTTCAACCGGCACCCGGCCGGGGCACCCGGGCCGGCACCGAGGAACCCGAACGTCACCGAGGCGCCGGGGGCGATCCTGCCGTTCCAGGAGCGGTTGCCGAAGGTGTGGTGCTGGCCGCTGCTCACCAGCGTGGCGTCCCAGTAGGAGCCGATCGTCGTACCGCCCGGCAGATCGAACTCCAACCGCCACGAGGTGATGGGGGTGCTGCCGCCGTTGGTGACGGTGTAGCGGCCCTCCCACCC
>NZ_JADPUN010000111.1 GCF_015690345.1 Plantactinospora alkalitolerans
GCCGCGGGCGGCCCCTTAACGGCGTCCGCCGGTCCTCGACCTCCTGGCCGCCGAGTTCCGGGACACGCTGGGTTCATCTGGATGCGACAGCGTCGCGGCGGCCGGCGAGTTGCGCACCAGCCGGACGGGCTCTCGCCGGTCGGACCGGCTGGCCGTCGACGACGCCGCCGCACCAGCCCAGGTCCGAACCGCATGCCATCCCGTGTTCCCGGTCGAGGCGTGGGGCGTTGCGGCATCCTCGTCCGTCCAACCGAGCGTTTTCCGCACTCGGACAGCGCTCGAGAACCACCGGCGGCGCGGCGGTGGATCCGAAGGCCCCACACAGCAGCCAACCGCTTGTGGTACCGCCTGGACACCGGCAGAGGTGGGAGCCTCATCCGACCTTCGCGACTGTCCCGGTCGCCCGGGTGGCGAATTCGGTCCAGAGGTCGGCGAACTGCCCGGCCAGGCCGGCGACGACGCCGGTGCAGTGCGGCGGAAGGTTGTTGATGATCGCCTCCCATTCCTCGGTCCAGAGCGTGTGCAGGGTCAGCAGCCGCAGCAGGTTCCGCCCGGTATCGCTGTACCGCAGCGCCGGGTCCGCCTTGAGCCGGTTGAGTGTCGCGGTGCGGTCGAGCACCGGCTCCCGCTGTGGGCGCGTGGGTGGCCGGAGGATCGCCAGTGAGTCGAGGTCCCGACGCCGTTCGGCGACGGGCTCGTTGGCGGTCGTTGGTGACTTCCGCCGCTGCGTGGGAATCGGGTCTTCACCGTTCCGCAGCCGGTTGCGCACGTCGCGCGCGGTCTCCGGGGAGATGGCCGCGGCCCGGGCCACCTGACGGAGCGACAGGTGCGGGTTCTCGCTCATCAACTGTCCCGCCAACCGACGGCCGGCGCTTCCGTCGAGCGGCCGGACCCGGCCGTCCTGCCCGATCCGGATGCCGGCCCCGGCCCCCGGTGCTCCACCGTTGACCCGCTTGCGCACCTCCGCCACCGTTCCCGGCGAGATACCGGTGACCGAGGCCACCTTCCGGTCGGACCACACGGGGTTGGAGCTGATGATGCGCCTCGCGGCACGTTTCCGGTCGGCGAGCGCCAGCGGCAGGCCGTGGGTGACGTTCATGCGAACGGCGAGCACGAACGCGTCGGCCTCGTCGCCGTCGAAGAACCGGACGGCGATCGTCTCCTCGCCACGCCGGATGGCCACCTTCAGCCGGTGCACGCCGTCGAGGACCCTCATCGAGGGCCGGTGCACGATGATCGGCGGCAACGGGCTCCGCGCCGCCGCGAGCGCCTCCAGATGCTCGGCATTCTCGCCGGAGAGGCGGGGTGAGTCGGCGATCGTCAGCGCGCCGACCTCGACCTGGACGACAGGTTGCTGGTTGATTCCCTCATCCTCGGACGCCGCCGCGGCCCTGGAACGTGCAGCACGCTGCGCGACACCCCTGCCGAGGCGATCATCTTTGGTGAATTCGTCGCGGAGCGTCGTGCCAGAATGTGAGATTCCGCCTTTTACCACGGCTCTCGACTCCCCTCAGTCGTATGAGAACCACGCTCGATCGCATAGTTCGCGATCCGAGCAGTCGCCCGAAATTATCACCGTCAATTTTGGCGACGAAACCCCTGAGAAACCTGCACCCCCTGGCCAACCCCTAGACCACCCCTAGCCAGAATCGACTTCTTTGCCGATAAGTGGCTTGATAAAGGCGATAGTGCCCGATTCGCGAATAGACATCGGGGTCGATGTTCTCAGGCGCTCCAGCTGCAGGTTCGTGCTGGCCGAAGCCTTGTGGCGGCAACCGGGGCACGTCCGCATCGGCCCTGACCAGCGATCCGGCAAGAAACACGACAGAGAGCACCATTACGTGGGATACACGGCTGACGTCCCGACCCAGGGGTACTCAGCCTTTCAGACAGCATCTTCGACCACTCGTATTGATTACGACAAAACGACTATCCGGAAGTGACGATACAACACCCTACCGACAGAGCCGGGCAGTGACCATCCGGGTGTCGCGGACAACGTACGGTTGGACGAATCAGAATTGACATGTGGCAGTGGCCGCATAAGGATCGACTAGCCGAAAACCTCCTTGCCGAGGAAATTTTCGCAGACCCCGGGAGAGTCAATTCGGCGACATCCAAAACGACTGCGGAACGACCTGATCCCCAGCAACCGAAATCGGAAATTTCCCACAGGAGGAGAGCGTCATGGTGGTGGTGATGGCCCCGGAGGCCACGGCGGAGAACATCGCGGCCGTGGTCGACTCCGTGCACGCGGCCGGAGGGCAGGCCTTCGTCAGCCGCGGAGTGTCCCGGACGATCGTCGGCCTGGTCGGCGACGTCGGAGACTTCGAGGCGCTGAACCTGGGCAGCCTCGCGGGCGTCCTGCAGGTGATGCGGGTCTCCGTGCCGTTCAAACTGGTCAGCCGGGAGAACCATCCGGCCCGGTCGGTCGTCCGGGTCGGCGGGGTGCCGATCGGGCCCGACACGATGAGCATGATCGCCGGTCCCTGCGCGGTGGAGACTCCGGAGCAGACCCTCGAGGCGGCGCTGATGGCCAAGGCGGCAGGGGCCTCGCTGCTGCGTGGCGGCGCCTTCAAGCCGCGCACCTCGCCCTACTCGTACCAGGGACTCGGCGAGGCCGGGCTGCGGATCCTCGCCGACGTCCGAGCCGAGACCGGGCTGCCGGTGGTCACCGAGGTCATCGATCCCGGCAGCGTCGAGATGGTCGCGTCCTACGCCGACATGCTGCAGGTCGGCGCGCGCAACATGCAGAACTTCGCGCTTCTCCAGGCGGTCGGCTCGGCGGGCAAGCCGGTGCTGCTCAAGCGCGGATTCAGCGCGACGATCGAGGAGTGGCTGAGCGCGGCCGAGTACATCGCCCAGCGCGGAAACCTGGACATCGTCCTGTGCGAGCGCGGCATCCGCACGTTCGAGACAGCGACCCGCAACACCCTCGACATCAGCGCGGTCCCCGTCGCACAGCGACTGTCGCACCTACCGGTGATCGTGGACCCCTCACACTCCGGCGGTCGCCGCGACCTCGTCCTGCCACTGACCCGGGCGGCGATCGCGGTGGGCGCCGACGGTCTGATCATCGACGTGCATCCGCAGCCGAAGGTCGCGCTCTGCGACGGCGACCAGGCCCTGATGGACACGGACCTGAAGGGAATCGCCGACATCGTCAGCCTGCTGTCGCCACTGATGGGCCGGACTCTGACCATGCCGATCGCCGATCGGGCCGCCGTCGCCGTCTAGTCGACCGGAGGTGGCCCCCGCCGGGCCGCGGTGCGGGCCGACCCGGAACGGCGGAGCGTCATCTGGTGGGTAGGTGAGCCCCGGGCACTTCCGGGTGGCGGAGCGGTGCCGCTTCGCCGCCCGGAGGTGCGAGGTGTGACGCTCGGACCCAGGGCGCCCGAGCGCGACCCGGACATCGATGTGCATCGTATTGATTCGGTCCAGCCGCCGTCCATTCGCCATCCAGTCGCGCTGCATAGGCTCCGCCTACCCGCATCGGCGACAGGAAAGGCACGACTTGTACGACCTCAGCGAACCGGCGGCAGACGGCGCGGACAACGCCTCCGTCCCGCACGACTCCCGCCGACGCCGCGCCGATCCACGGTGCCCCACCCGTACCGGCCGGTCCGGTCCGGACCTGGCACTCACCCGGGGCGGGGAGACGCGGCAGATCGAACGGATCCTCGATGACATCGAGGGCGGTGCGCGCTTCGTCGAGGTGACCGGCGATCCCGGGATCGGCAAGACCAGGTTGCTCACCGAGGTCGCGAACCTCGCGAGGGCACGGAAGATCCCGGTCTGGTCCGGTGCGGCGCCACAACCGGGCTGGGAGTTCCCGTTCGGCGGGTTCGTCGACGCCATCGACCGACATCTCGTCGGTGCCAGCCCCGTACAGCTTGCCGGGCTCTCGCCGGACGACCAGGAGGCGTTGGCGTCGATCTTTCCGATGTTCCCCGGACCGTCCGACGGCGGACCCCGGCCCGCCCGCCTACCGCAGCGGTACGCACTGGTCCGCGCCATTCACGCACTGGTGGAGTCGTACCCGTCCACCGGCGGCCCACTGGTGATCGTCCTCGACGATCTCCATCGGGCCGACGACCAGACGATCGACGCCCTCCGCTACCTGCTGCACTCTCCGCCCCGGGCCGCGCTGCTGGTGGCGTTCGCGCACCGGGAGCGACAGACGCCGGCCCAGCTTCGGGCGGCGGTCGGCACCGCACCCGAACTCACCCGCCTGCGTCTCGGCCCCCTGTCACGACGCCAGGTCGGTGTCCTGCTCGCCGGCCGGCCACATCCACTCGGAGCCCGGGAACTGTACCGGCGGAGCGGCGGGAACCCCCGCTATCTGGAGGCGCTGACCGCGGTGGGCCCGGCAGCCGTCGACGCCGTGACCGTCGCCGAGTTCGACGGGTTGTCACCCAACGCGCGGCAGACCGCGTCGGCGGCCTCGGTCATCGGTGACCGGCTCCACCTGCCGATCGTGGCGCAGGTGGCCCAGCTCTCCAACGTCGACCTGCTGCACGCGATCGACGAACTGGTCGAGCGGGACCTGGTCCGGTACCTGCCGGAGACCGGCGACTTCACCTTCCGGCATCCGTTCGTACGTCGCACCATCTACCAGAGCAGCCGTCCCGGGTGGCGCCTCGACGCGCACGCCCGCGCCGCCCGGATACTCAGCGCCGGGTCCGACGCGGTCGCACTCGCGCCGCATCTCGCGGTGGTCGCCGCGGTCGACGACGCGGACGCGATCAGCAACCTGGTCACCGCCGCGGCCGCCGTGCAGACGACCGCACCGGAGCTGGCGGCACACTGGCTGCGGGCGGCGCTGCGGATCTGCACGGACGAGCGGCAGGCCGCCACGAGGTTCGCGATCCTGGTCGGATTGGGCCGGGCGTACGGCAGGGCTGGACGGCCGGCGGACGGCTGCGCCGCACTGCGCGAGGCGCTGCGCCAGCCGGTGCCCATCGGTGACGCGGAGCGGACCGAGGTCGCGGCGCTGTACGGCCGGCTGAGCCACGCGCTCGGGCGGATCGCGCAGGGACGGACGCTGATCCGGTCCCAACTGGGAGCGCTGGCCGATCCGGCCGGTCCGCACCGGGTGTCGCTGACCCTGTTGCTGGCCCACCTCGAACTGGCCTGCGGAGCGCCGGACCAGGCACGACCGTTGGCCGAGTGGGCCGTCAAGTCCGCCCCGAACCGCCGGCCACCATCCGATCGGGCCGGCGCACTGGCTCTGTTGGCCGCGGTGAGCTGCTTCGAGGGCGCGGTCAGTCAGGTGCAGTCCCTGCTGGTCGAGGCGGCGCGGACCCTCGACGGGCTGACCGACGACGAACTCGCGGCTCGACCGGAGGCCGCCCTGTGGCTCGGCTGGGCCGAACTCTGGGCCGAGCGCCAGCGGGACGCGCTGCATCATCTCGACCGCGCGGTGACCGTGCTGACCGACCAACCGCCCGACGGGCACGGCATCACGCTCTGCCACGTCCTCATCGTGCGGACCCTCGGGCTTGGTGTGGCCGGGCGGCTGCGTGCAGCGGGCGACAGCGCCGATCGGGCGGTCGACGTCGCCGAGGAGTTCGGCGGCACGGACCTGCGGAACACGGTTGCCGTCCTGCGTACCTGGGTGGCGGCCCGCGCCGGCTGGCCGGCGCGGGCCACAGACTGTTCGCCGCCGGACACCGGCATCGCCACCGGCGGCTGGTTCGCCACGCTGGGACGGGTGCTGGCCACGGAGAACCGGTTGGTCCTCGACGCCGGGGGCGGGTCGATGGCGGGGTTCTGCCCCGACGACGAGACCGTTCCGGCCGCCGATCCACGGATCCGGGTGGTCCACGCCGAGATACTCACCCGAGCCGCGTTGCGGGCCGGGCGCACCGCGCTCGCGGCCGAGTGGGCGCGTCGGGGCCAGTCGGTCGCCGACGACGTGCCCCTGCCTGGACTCACCGGCCTCGCGATGCTGGCGAGGGCCCAGGTCCTGGCCGCCCGCGAACCCGGCGGCGGCGCCGAGGTGGCCGCCGACGCGGCGAAGGCGCTCGGCTATGCCGGTCTGTGGTGGGACGCCGCACGCGCCCGAGCCCTCGCTGGCGCGGGGACCGCCGCCGTGGACGTCGACCACCCGGACGATGCCGACCAGGGCCACCCCTACGCGGATGACGGCGCCCCGAGCGCCGCCGACCCGAGCGACGCCGACCCGGACGCCGCGGATCCGGACGCCGCCGACCCGGACGACGTACCACTCGTCGCCGGCACGGCCGGCGAACCCCGGGCCCAACGCCGGACCGGCCGGGCCCGGCTGGCCGTCCTGACCCGACGCGAACGGCAGGTTGCCGATCTGGCCGGCGAGGGACTCACCAACCGCGAGATCGCGGCCGCGTTGTTCGTCACCGAGAAGACCGTCGAGATGCACCTCACCCACGTGTTCGCCAAGCTCGACGTACGCAACCGCGTCGGCATGGCACGACGACTGAGCGCGGCGGCCGGCGCCGACTGACCGACACCTCGGCCACGTCGGGCGCCCGCCCTTTTCCACCTGCCCACCGCGCTCTCACCAACCCACCTGCTCTCACCAACCCATCGCGACGGCGGCGACGAGACCGCCCTTGTGGGTGATGGAGACCGTGACCTGTTCGATGTCCACCCTCCTGGCGGCCTCGGTCGCCGCACCGTGCAGGCTGACCTGCGGAGCCCCGCCCGGCCGGGCTGCCACGGCGACGTCGCGGGGCGCCACACCCTCGAACAGGCCCATGCCGAGCACCTTGAGTACGGCCTCCTTGGCGGCGAACCGACCGGCCAGGAACTCCCGCCGCCGCTGGCCCGACAACCGCTCGGCGTGGGCCAGTTCGACGTCGGCGAAGACGTACCGGGTGAACCAGGACCGCTGGGCGAGCCGGTCGAGTTCGTTCACCGCCAACAGGTCAATGCCCAGTCGCATGACCGTTCCCGGGCGGCTCCGACGCGGTCAGGAAGGTGTTCTTCAGTACGCCGCGGAACACCGACATCCGGTGCAGGTTCGTGGTCCCTTCCATGATCTCGAAGGCCCGCACGTCACGGTAGATCTTCTCCAGCCAGGGATGCTCCACCAGTGCCGCCGGGCCGAGCAACCGCGCGGCGAGCAGCGTGGCCTCCTCCGAGAGCCGGGCGGCCCGCGCCTTGGCCGCGCCGAGCCGGTGGCTGTTCACCACGCCACGATCGACGTCCGCGGCGCTGCGGTGGATGAGCAGACGCACCGCGGCGATCCGGTCCACGACGTCCTCGAGGTGCAGCCGGTCGTACCCGGCGAGGGTGCGTCGCTGCGACCGGACGTAGTCGCACACCGCCTGGGCACAGCCGAGCGCCATGGCCGCGATGGTCGGCCGGGCCCGGTACAGCACCTGGGTGACCCCGTACAGGCCACGACGGGTCGCGGGCAGGTGCGCGCCGAGCAGGTTCTCGGCGGGAATGCGTACCCGGTCGAACCGCATCCGGCTGATCCGGGCCCCGCGCAGCCCCACGGTGGACAGCAGTTCGCCGCTGAACCCGGGCGTGGCGCAGTCCAGCAGGACGGCCTCGATCCCCAGCAGCCCGGGTGCCCGCCGGCAGAACACCACACCGAACTGCGCCCGCGCGCCGTTGCCGATGTAGCACTTCTCCCCGTCGAGGATCCAGCCGTCGCCGTCGTCGGCGGGCGTGAGGGTGGTCTCCAGTTCGGTGGCGGCGGAACCCTTGGCCGGTTCGGTGAGCCCGAAGAAGGTGTGCAACGGCTCGGCGACCAGCCGCTGGTAGTACCGGTCTGCCTGGGCCGGAGTGGCCAGCACGTCGATGACCCCGCCGGAGAGCGCGGGACCGGGGCTGGCCAGCCACACGTTGGGATCGCCGTACGCGAGCCGCTCCCAGGCCACGCTCTGCCCCAGCACGGTACGCAGCACACCCACCAGGTTCGCCGGGGCCTCCGGCCCGGTCCAGTACCGGGGCGGGATGGCGACGAACCGGGACAGCCGTACCCCGGGCCGGTCCAGGTACTCGCCGATCACGTCCGGATCCCGGTCGAGCAGCCGGCCCAACTCGCGGAAATCGCCCGACACGTCGCGACAGAACCCGTCGAGCGCCTGCAACGTGTCGTCGAGCAGCTCAGGCATCGGACTCCTCCGTTCCCGGATGCAGGTAGATGTTGCCGGTGACCTCCGCGAGGTAGAGCTCGCCCGCCGGGCCGTCGACCAGGAACCCGGAGGCTCCGAACAGGTACAGCACCGCACGGCCGAGCCGGACCAGGCGCTGGTGCGTACGCCAGCGCGCGGCGCGGTCGCCGGAGCGCCGTTCGGGCGGCATCACCTCGTCCTCGCGCAGCCCCATCGCGACGTCGGCCAGTTGTGCCTGGACGAGCTGCTTGGCCAGCAGCGAGGTGCCCTCCGAGTTGCGCTCCCCCAGGTGCCGTACGGCCTGGTCGAGCGCGCGGCGCAGCACCGCCCGGTGCAGGTCGAGCAGCCCGGACGCGAACCTCGCGGCGACGTCGGTCGGTACGGCCCGACCGGGCCACGGCGCCACCGCGAGACCGAACCGGGCGAACGGCGTCGGCTCCGCGGTCGGCAACGCCGTCACCGAGGCGGCGACGTACCCGGCCGGGGCGGGCACGAACTCGCCGGACCAGACGCGCCGGTGCAGGGCATCCAGCGTGACCGGATATCCGGTGGCGTGGAGCTGGTCGATCAACGCGCTGGTCACGACGACCTCCTGTGGATCTGGTGGGTGGGCCGCAGCCGCAGGACGGCCACCTGGCTCTGCCCGGTACGCGGATCGGTGTCGCACAACACCACCGACCGGTACGTGGCGCTCCAGTCCTCGTGGTGACGGGCGAGGTCGAGCCAGACGCCGGTGCAGAACGGGCCCGGTGCGGTCCGGTGGATCGGCAGTCCGGTGCCGGTGAGTTCGCCGCCGTCGGCCCACGGCCCGGCGACGAGCAGGGTCGGGCCGGGCTCCAGACCCGCCGTCATCGAGGTGAGCAGGGTGCGAAGTGGGGTGCCACGGGGCGCCATCCGGGTGCCGTGGAACTCGTACCGGCCGGCGCCGTCGAAGTAGAGCAGTGCGCCGGAGTTCGGCACCTTGTTGTCTTCGATGAACGGATCCGGATAGGCGTACGTGTTCTGTTCGCACACGAACAGGGCCAGGGTGTCGCACCGGCCCGACCGGGCGAAGGCGTCGGCCACCTTCAGGGCGGTGAACGGCGCCCGGAGCCCCTGCTCGGAGACGGCGAAACAGTGGCTCCGGCCGCCCAGCATGTAGTTGACCCGCTGGGCCACGTGCTTGAGCGCGATCATGTCCGGCAGGCCGAACGCGAAGATGAGCAGATCGGGGCTGGTCAGCGGGATCGGCAGCGCCCGGATCAGGCTGTCGGCGAGTTCGGTGAACCCGATGTTCGCGCCCTGTCGAAGCCGCCCCTCGTCGCGTCCGATGCCGAACCGGACGAGCAGGTCGCGTTCGAAGATCGCGCAGTCGGCATCCGGCCGGTACGGGACGGGGTCCGGCTCCAGGACCAGCGCCGCGGAGGACAGTGACAGCGGCATGGGAATCAGGCGTCGTCGTTCAGGTTGGCCGACACGTAGGTGGCGAGCGTCTCCAGCGACGTGAAGTCGGACATCTCCAGGTTCTCCGGGTCGACCTCGATCCCGACCGTGTCCTCGAGCGCCATCAACAGTTCCAGGATCGACGTGGAGTCCAGGTGCAGGTCCTCGAAGAGCCGGGTCTGGCTGGGCAGGTCCGACACCGGTCGCTGGAGTACGTCGCTCAGCGCCTGCTCGATGCCCGCGATGATCTTACCTTGATCCATGACTGGTCCTTCCTGGAGCGGCGCTGGTCGCCGGGACGGGGAGTGGTATCAGACGTTGCGACCGGAGCAGGTCGTCGACGGTGTCGCGGTGCCGGATCAGGTGTGCCTCGCCGTCGAGCAGGAGCACCTCGGCCGGGTGACCGTGGCTGAGGAACAGCACCGGTGAGGCGCTGGGGCCGTACGCGCCGGATCGGGCCACTCCGAGCAGGTCGCCGGGCCGGACCTCGGGCAGTCGGACCCGCTTGCCGACCACGTCGTTGGGGGTGCAGAGCGGGCCGGTGACCGTGTACGTCTCCTCGGCCGGCTCGTCGGGCCGGCTGAGCGACCGGATCGGGAAGTTGCGCTTGACGAAGCTGCCGATACCGACGGCGGCCATGTGGTGGTTGGTGCCGCCGTCGGCCACCACGAACCACTCGCCCTTGGACCGCTTCACGTAGCGGGCCCGCACCACGTAGGTGCCGCACCAGCCCACCAGGTAACGCCCCAGCTCGGTGATGATCCGGGTGCCCGGATGGCGTTCGAGGAACGCCGAGACCGCCTGGTTGACGCCGTCGACGGCCTCGTCGCCGTCGAGGTCGGTCTCGTTGTCGAAGTACGGCACGCCCCATCCGCCGCCGATGTCGACGACCTCCAGCGGTATGTCGAGGATCCCGGCGATCGCCTCGGCCGTGCCGAGAATGCCCCGGGTGTTGTGCAGCACCGTGGACGCGTCGAGGATGCGGGTGCCGAGGTAGGCGTGGATCCCGACGACGCGTACCCGGCGCAGGCCCGTGAGCGCGGCCGGGCGGTCGCGCAGGATCTCCTCGTCGATGCCGAACTGGCGCGGCTTGCCGCCCATCGACAGCCGGGAGCCGTGGGTGTCGAAGTCGGGGTTGATCCGCAGCACGACCCGCATGCCGTCGGCGATCTCCATGGCGTCGAGCGCCAGTACCTCGTCGAGCGATTCGCAGACCACGGCGTGGATGCCGCGTTCGCAACAGGCCCGGAGTTCGGCGGCCGACTTGCCGGGGCCGAGGAAGATGACGTCGGCCGGGTCGACACCGGCCCGTTCGGCCGTGACCAGTTCGGCCATCGAGGAGACCTCGATGCCCGCGCCGAGGGCGCCGAACAGTCCGCAGATGCTGATGTTCGGGTTCGCCTTGACGGAGTAGAAGACGTCGACGTCGGGATGCAGCCGGCTCCGCAGCGACTCGTACCGCTGGCGGAGCAGGTCACCGTCGTAGACGTAGACCGGGGTGCCGAACCTGTCGGCCACCTCGGCATAGCGTTCGGTCATCAGTGCTCCCGGGGTGCGAGGTGTGCGAGTGCGGCGCGTGCGGCGTCGTCCAGCGCCGTCAGACCGGCCTGGTCCTCGGCGACGAGCAGGGCGTACAGCCGGCCGTCGAAGGGCGGTGGCCGGTCGGCGTCGGCGTTGACCGTGCCGAAGCAGGTGATGATGAAGCGTTCGGGGCCGTCGCGGTGCAGGACCGGGGCGAGCGCTCCGGCGAGTTCGTCGAAGCCGACCGGTGCGGGAAGCCGCAGCGGATAGTGCCGGGCGAACGCCACGAGACCCGGAGGCTGGCAGTGCTCGGTCACGCTGCCCTGGTAGCTCGACATGTTCAGCCGGGCGTTGATCTCGAGTACGGGGTACAGCACGTCGGCGGTGGTGAGGATCGCGTCCACGCCGACGATGCCGGTGTAGCCGTCGTCGTACAGCCGCCCGCCGACGAGTTCGGCGGCGTGTTCCAGTTCGGCGCGCTGCCCGGCGGTCAGCGCCACCGGCATCAGGTGTCCCTTGTGTACGCCGTTCTCGGTGATCGCCCGCTTGACGAAGTCGAGTGTGATCCCGCCGTCGCCGGCCACCGTGAGCTGGTAGTTGAGGTCGTGGCTCTTGTCCTGCCACTCCTCCACGACCACGTGCAGCCGGTCGTCGCCGGTGCGCTCGGCCCGGCGGTCGACCATCCGGAGCAACCGGTCCGCCGTCTCCGGGCGGTCCAGCAGCAGCAGGCCCTTGCCGGACACCCCGTAGGCGTCCTTCACCACCATCCGGGTGCCGCCGGTGAGCGCCGGCCGACGGCGCCGCAGCACCGCCGCGAGTTCGTCGCGACTCTCACAGCAGTCCCCGGGGATGCCGCGCAGCCCTACCGCCGCCGTCAGCCGCCGACCGTAGATCTTGCTGTTGACCCGGGCGAAGGTGGCCGCGTCGGGCACCGCGAGCGGCAGGCCGCAGCGGTCGGTGAGCTTCTGTTCCAGCACCGTCGTACCCATCGGCAGCAGGTGCGCACCCTCGGCGCCCAGGGCGGACAGTTGCCGGAGCAGTTCCGGCGAGTCGAGCACGTCCTCCGTGGTCGACCGGTCGGGGCGGACGTTCTCCGGGACGAGCACGCTGGGCACCGGCAGGCCCAGCCCGGACAGGTACTCCCGGTACCCCGGGTCGAGGGGATGCTTGAGGATCAGTACGTCGTCCGCACCGGCCAGCAGGACACCCAGTTCCTCCATCCGGCCCACCACCGAGGTCGGCGCGGAGAAGCGCGGCGCGGGCAGTCCGACGTACCCCTCGGCCCACCAGTTCTCGGCCTCGAAGTTGCAGACGAAGACCAGGCGTCCGGCCGGTGTTCCGAGCAACTTGCTCTTGAGCGTACGCAGATAGCTCGTGTCCATCGTCCGTCCCCTCGTCAGTACTCGAGAACCATCGCGGCATAGGTCGCGCCAACCCCGACCGAGGTCAGGAGGTAGCGCTCACCCGGGACGAGCAGATTGCGGTCCCGCATCGTCGCCAGATTCAGGAACGGATCGGAACAGTAGGTGTGGCTGTAGCGGGAGATGTTGTCGAGAAACACTTTGTTCCGATCGAGACCGACCTTCGCGCACAACCGCAGCCAGAGCGTCCGGTTGACGTTGTGCGGGACCACCATCGCGATGTCGGAGATATCCAGGTCGGCTCGGCGCAACGCCTCCTCGATCATTTCCCACAGATACACGTTGTACGTGTCGTCGAATTCGCGCTGCCGCTCGACGGTCATCCGGAACCCGTCCGCGAACTCCCCGGCGGTCCGGGCCGCGTAGGAGAGGATCCGGCTGCCCGGTCCGTCGATGCCGAGCAGGCACGCCGCGGACCCCTCCCCGGTGACCGACACGTTGAGCATGTACCGGACGAGGCCGGTGAACGGCTTCTCCCCGGTGATCACCAACGCCTGCGCGGTGCTGTCGCCGTCGGCGCGCAGCAGCTCACCGGCCACGTCCAGCGCGGCCAGGTTGCTCGCGCACATCTGGTGGGTCACCGCGAACGCGTCCGCCTCGGACAGGCCCAGCCGCTCCCGCAGCCGGTCGGCCGCGAAGACGTACGACGGGGTCAGGTCCGGAAACGTGTGCGCGTAGATCAGATACCTGATCCGTCCCGGATCGGGCACCGAGCGAAGGATCATCTCGGCCGGGGCGGCGAGCAGGTCGAACAGATCCAGGTCGGGATCCAGATGTATCCGGTCCAGTCCGCGGATCCGTCGGAACATCCGCGCCTGATTCCGGTTCAGCCCGTTCGCCTCGGCTATCTCCTCCACGGTCCACGACCGCTCCGGCGCGAACGCCTCGACGCGCAGCAGGGTCGTGACGTGGTCGGCCACTGATTCCTCCAAGTTGGCGGTCCCGCCATTTGGGCGCTGGTCGGCGTTGGGACTCTGGTCGGCCACGACGCTCGGCGTGCGGCGATGCCAGATTATGCGTGAGATCCCCTCGGCGGAACTGGGGATTCCCCTACGTTCTATGATGTTCGTCAATACATAAAGCATCGGGCTTACCCGATTGTGGGAGCCTCAGAATTCGCCTAGCGTCGCCGACAGCCGCCTGGCCAGTCGACGTACCCCAGGTCCGATCGACGCGGCGACTCCCGGTTCCCTGAGGAGACAGCAATGGGAATACGACCTATTGACCTTTTCCCGCCACCTGTCGTCGGACAGCGAACGTCGACCGTCGAGCTGCGCCGGGTGGACAGGCGGTACGTGAAGGTCACCGGCGTCCGGGGCGGCGAGGGACCACTGACCGTCGGGCACCTCGCCATGCTCAAGTGGATCCGCGAGGAGAAGCCGTACGGCCGCTGGGCGGCCGCGCCACTGGAACTGCCCGACGGCGCAGGCGTCGACGACGTCGTGGCGGCGCTCGGCGTCCTCGTCGCCCGGCACGAGGGTCTGCGTACCCAGTTCACCGGCGGAGGGGTGCCCGTCCAGCGGGTACTGCAGACCTGCGAGTTGCCCCTGGACGTGTACGAGCACGACGGTGCGGACCCCGCCGCACTGATCGAGGAGCTGTTCCACCGACTGCGGGACGGGGAGTTCGACCTGGCCGAGGAGCTGCCGTTGCGGGCCGCGGTGGCCGTCCACGACGGTGTGCTCACCACGGGCGCCGTGGTGTACTCGCACGTCGTCGTCGACCTGATGAGCGCGGAACTGCTCGGCCGCCAGTTCACCGAACTCGCCGCCGATCCCGCCCGCCGGAACGTCGGCCCACCCCTGCACCAGCCCCTGGACCAGGCCACGTACGAGCGGTCGCCCGCCGGGCAGCGCCGGCTCGACACCGCCGTCGAGTACTGGGGGCGCCACCTGCGACAGCTGCCGCAGTGCACCTGGGCGACGCCGCGATCGGCGCAGCCGGCCGCCGGCGCCACCTCCGGCTGGCTGTGGTCCCGTGCCGGCGCCCTGGCCCTGCCGCACATCACGGCCCGGATCGGAGCCAGCGAGTCGATGGCCGTGCTCGCGGCGATCTGCGCGGTGCTGGCCCGGCGCACCGGTCTGCCGCGCTTCCCGTTGCCGACGCTGGCCAGCAACCGGACCGAGCGCCGGCTCCGGGGCTACATCGGTCCGCTGGCCGCGGACAGCCTGGTGCCGATCGACGCCAGCGCCGATACCTACGACGAGCAGGTGCGGCGGGTGGGCACCGCGGTGCTGCGGGCTGGCCGGCAGGCAATGGTCGACGATGCCAAGCGGGCCCGGCTCATCGATCGGATCCACCACGAGCGCGGTAGCTGGTTCGGCCGGGACACCACGTTCAACGACGCCAGCACGTTCAACGACGCCAACACGCCCGACGGCAACACGTTCAACGACGCCAGCACGCTCGACGGCAACGCGGAGACGCTCGGCAACGCCAGCACGCTCGACGGCAACGTGGGGACGTCGTCCGGTTCTCCGGATCCGGCCGCCGGAGAACCGGCATCCTCGACCGACCCGGCCGAGGTCCGGCGGGCGCTTCCCGAGAGCCGGGTGTGGTGGCAGGACTGGCCACCCATCTCACCGCTGCTCGCGTTCCGTCTCATGCAGAAACGGGGCGAGCTGGTGCTCGGTGCCATCGGCCACGACCGGAACCGGATACCTCCGGCGGAGATCGAGTCCCTGCTACGCGGGATCGAGCAGGTGCTGGTCGCCGCGGCCGAGGGGAACTTCGCGCTGTCCCGGGTCGGCGAGTTGACCGGCATCGAGCCGATGGACCGGGGCGACGGATGGCGGCTGGTCGACTCCAGTTGGGTCGAGCTGGCCGAGGCCCAGCGACTGCTCGACGAGACGCTCGACGCGTCGGTGAAGCGGGTGTTCGCGGTGCCGGAGGACAACGGGTTCCGGCTGGTGGCGTACCTGGTCGGCGGCTCGGTCCGGACACCGGAACAGGCCCACGCGGCCTGCGTGGCCGCGATGCCGGGCCGCCGTACCGCAATGACGCCGCACCGGTACGTGATCTGCGCCGACCCGCCCGCCGACCCGTCCGACCCGCAGGCGTGGGCGCACCAACCCGTACTGACCGCTGGCGACGGCCGATGAGTGGCGGCCCGGCCGGCGATTCCGCGATCGTCGTGTCCGACCTGCGCAAGTCGTACCGGGGGCGGCCCGCAGTGGCCGGGATCGACCTGGTGATTCCGCGCGGTGAGGTCTTCTCCCTGCTCGGGCCGAACGGTGCCGGCAAGACCACCACCGTGGAGATCCTCGAAGGTCATCGACGCCGGGACTCGGGCGACGTACGCGTGCTCGGCGTCGACCCGGCGCTCGGCCGGGCGGCCTGGAAGGCCCGGATCGGCATCGTGTTGCAGCGTTCCGACGACCTGACCCAGGCCGGTGCGCTGACGGTCCGCGACTGGGCCCGCGCGATGGCGGCGTGCTTTCCGAACTCCCGGGATCCGGACGAGGTGATCGAACTGGTCGGCCTGGCCGACCGGCGCAACGCCCGCGCGGCGCACCTGTCCGGGGGGCAGCGCCGCCGGCTCGATGTCGCGCTCGGCATCATCGGCCGACCGGAGCTGCTGTTCCTGGACGAGCCGACGACCGGGTTCGACCCCGAGGCACGACGCCGGTTCTGGGACCTGATCGCCGACCTCGCGCGCTCCGGTACCACCATCCTGCTCACCACCCACTACCTGGAGGAGGCCGAGCACCTCGCCGACCGGGTCGCGGTGATCGTCGACGGCCGGATCATGGAGGTCGGCCCGCCGCAGACCCTCGGTGGCCGGGCCACCGCCGCCGCCACGGTCCGCTGGCTCAGCCCCGACGGACCGCGCAGCGTACAGACGTGTACGCCCGCCGCGCTGGTCACCGATCTGGCCGCCCGGTTCGGCCAGGACGTTCCGGGCCTGGCCGTCGAGCGGCCCAGCCTCGAAGAGGTCTACCTGCGGATGATCGGAGCACCGGCGTGAACGCCGCCGCGACGCTCGTACGGGCGCCCGCGCTCCTGGCGGTCACCCGGGCCCGGGCCAGGGTGGAGTTCCTGGTGTTCATCCGGGAATGGATCTCGGTGGTCTTCACCTTCATCTTCCCGGTCCTGCTGCTGATCATCCTCGGATCGATCTTCCATGGTCAGCGGCTGCCGGGCGACGTCGACCTCGCCCAGTACTTCGTGGCCGGCATGATCGGCGCCGGACTGTTCGGCGTCAGCTTCCAGAACGTCGCCATCGCGATCCCGATCGAACGGGACATCGGCACGCTGAAGCGGTTGGCCGGTACGCCGATGCCGAGATCCGCGTACTTCCTCGGCAAGATGCTGATGGTCGCGTTCGTCGCGCTGGCCCAGAACGTGCTGCTGCTCGGCATCGGTTCGGCCTTCTTCGGCCTGGACCTGCCGGACACCGTCGGACGGTGGATCACCTACCTCTGGGTCATCGTGCTGGGCATCGCCTCGTGCACCATGCTGGGCATCGCCGCGAGCGGGTTCGTCCGCAACGGCCGGACCGCCCCGGCCATCATGTCGCCGATCGCAATCGTGCTCCAGTTCATCTCCGGCGTGTACTTCGTCTTCGCCACCCTGCCGAACTGGATGCAGACGGTGGCGGCCATCTTCCCGCTCAAGTGGATCGCCCAGGGCATGCGGTCGGTGTTCCTCCCCGACGGATACCAGGCCCAGGAGCCGGCCGGAAGCTGGGAACTCGACCGGGTCGCGCTGGTCCTCGCCGCCTGGTGCGTGCTCGCCTTCCTGGTCGCCGTACGCACCTTCCGCTGGCGCGCCCGGACCGACGACTGAAGGAGACAGACCGATGACGGCTGCGAAACCTCCCACAGTGGTGCTCGGCTACAGCGGGCTGCACGGCTCCGCCGAGCTGAAGGCGTCCTGCTTCCCCGGACTCGACGAACGCGAGGCCCGGCTGTTCCAGGGGCTGGACTCGGCGGCGGCGCTGGTGGTCGACGGCGAACTGGTGGCGGCGGTACAACAGGAGCGGTACTCCGGCATCAAGTTCGACCACGCGTTCCCGATCGACGCCATCCGGTCCTGCCTGCGCCTGGCCGATCTGGACGTCTCCCAGGTCGACGCGGTCGCGCACAACTTCGACCACTCGCGGGTCCAGGTGCTCGCCCAGGGCGAGCCGTACGCGCGGCGCCGCTACACCGAGATACTCGCGCCACAGCGACAGGCCGATCTGCTGCACCGGTTCGTGCCGGCGCTGTCCGGAGCGGAACCGGTGCCCGTACCGCACCACCGCGCGCACGCACTGACCGCCGCGATCCCCTCCGGCTTCGACGAGGCGCTCGTGGTGGTCGTGGACGGGATGGGAGAGCTGCACGCGGTCAGCGTCTACGCCTGGCGGAACGGCACCCTGGACCGGCTGGCCGCGCTTGACTACCGCAGCAGTCTCGGGTTGTTCTACGCCCTGGTCACGATGTTCACCGGATACTGGCCGAACAGCGACGAGTACAAGGTCATGGCGCTGGCGGCGCTCGGCGATCCGCAACGCTACCGGGCGAGCATGGCCGAGGCCGTCACGCTCGGCCCGAACGGACGGCTGGACGTACCGGTCCTGCGGCACAACCGCGACCCCCGCAGCCGGGAGACCTTCGCCGGATCCCGGGACTGGCTCCGCGAACGGGTCGGCCCCGAGCGCGGGCCGGGCCAGCCACTGACCCAGGCCCACATCGACCTGGCCACCGCCGCGCAGGAACGGCTTGAGCAGGCCATGGCACACCTCATCGGGCACTGGGTCCGGCAGACCGGGCTACGCCGGGTCGCGCTGGCCGGCGGTGTGGCGCTCAACTGCGCCGCGATCGGCAAGCTTGCGTACTCCGGGCTGGTCGACGCGATCTACGTACAGCCGTGCGCCGGGGACGAGGGCACCGCCGTGGGCGCCGCGCTCGCGGTCGCCGGCCCCACCGCCGTCGCGAAGGCGGCGCGCTATCCGGTGATGACCTACCTGGGGCCCGACGTGACCGAGGACGGCCCGCCGGCCGGACATCCGTACTGGTCCGTCCAGGTCGCACCGGGTGTCGCCGAGCGGGTGGTGGCACGGCTGCTCACCAAGGGGTACATCATCGGCTGGGCACAGGGCCGACTGGAGTTCGGTCCCCGGGCGCTGGGCAACCGCAGCATCCTGGCCGACCCGCGGGACCGGGAGGCACGGGACCGGGTGAACGCCGCGGTCAAGTTCCGGGAGGAGTTCCGGCCGCTGGCTCCGGCGGTGAAGGCCGAGTGCGCGGACCGCTTCTTCGTCGTACCGGCCGGAACCAATCTCCGACACATGACAGTCGCGGTCGCGGTACGTCCACACGCGCGGTCCACCATCCCCGCCGTCGTGCACGACGACGGCACCGCCCGGGTGCAGACCGTGTACGAGGCGGAGAACCCCCGGTTCTGGCGGATCCTCGACGAGTTCGAACGGCTGTGCGGCGTACCCGTGCTGATGAACACCTCGCTCAACATCAAGGGCAGGCCGACCGCACGGGCCGGCGCCGAGGCGTTCCACACGTTCACCTCGTCTGGCCTGGACGTGGTGGTCATCGCCGACCGGCTGTACGCCAAGCCTTCGGCGGTGGGCGACGCCGCCGAGGCGCTGGCCGCCGTCACCGGGACGGTGGCGGCGGTCTGAATCCTGGCCTCAGGTTGATCGGGCAGGATGAGCGGAAAAGCATCGACTGGAGAGGGACGGGCCGACGTGCGAATCATGATCGCGGATGACGAGGCGGCCATCCGTGAGTCGCTGGAGCGGGTGCTCCAGGTCGAGGGTTACGACACCAGCACCGTCGCCAACGGTCTCGCCGTGCTCGACGGGGTCGGTGGTGACGCGCCGGATCTGCTGATCCTCGACGTGATGATGCCCCGCCTCGGCGGGTTGGAGACCTGCCGGCGGTTGCGGGCGGCGGGTCGGGATCTGCCGGTGCTCATGCTGACCGCCCGGGATCAGGTCTCCGACCGGGTCGCGGGGCTGGACGCGGGCGCCGACGACTATCTGCCCAAGCCGTTCGCCAGCGAGGAGTTGCTGGCCCGGGTCCGGGCTCTGCTGCGCCGCCGCGCGCCGGGCGACGACGAGTCGCAGCTCCTGACGTTCGCCGACGTCCGGCTGGATCCCGACAGGTTCGAGGCGTGGCGGGGTGGGCGGCCGCTGCACCTGACCCGGACCGAGTTCTCCCTGCTGCAGGTCCTGATGCGCAACGCGACCCGGGTGTTGACCCGTGACGCGCTGTTCGAGGCGATCTGGGGCTTCGACATGAGCACCACCGCCAACAACCTCCAGGTGTATGTGAGCTACCTGCGCCGCAAGATGGAGGCCGAGGGTGAGCCGCGACTGATCTACACGCTGCGCGGCTTGGGGTACACGTTGCGGGACACTCCTCCGTGAGCAGGCCCGCCGGCTGGGAACCTCGCCGGCTGACCCGATGGTGGCGCCGGCGGTCCCTGCGGACCAGGTTGACGGTGATCGCGGCGACGGCCATCGCGGTCAGCGTGTTCGTGGCCTTCCAGGTGGCCAGCGAGCTACTGGACTGGGAGCTGCAGGACAGCGCGGAGGATCAGCTGCGCGCCGACTCCCGCGTCCTGGCGACGGACGCGGAGCGCGCCGGTCTGGCGCAGGTCCAGCTACCGCCGTATCCCGGATCCGGTCGGCTGGCGCGGGTCATCCTGCCCGACGGCTCGACCCGGACGCCGGTCGGCCAACCCGCGCTGCCTCCGGTCAGCGAGGACGCCGGGCGCGTGGCGCAGGGCGCGTTGGCCGACCTGATGGAGTCGAACGACAGCGACGACGACGGCTACGTCATCTACACCCTGCGGGCGGGCGACGGCGCGGTCCAGACGGCCCGCGTCACCGACGACAGCCCGATCAACCGGTTCGGGTTTGGCATGCTGCTGATCGGGCTGCTCTGCGTGGCCGGGGGCGCCCTTGTCGGGCGGACCGTGGCGCGGGCCGGGCTGGCACCGATCGACCGGCTGACCGCCGCCGCGGTACGTGTCGCGCACAGCCGGGATCTCGACGCCGACATCCCGGATGAGGGCGGTGGGGAGATCCGGCGGCTGATCCAGTCGATCAACGACATGCTCGCCGCGCTCCGGGACTCCCGGCGGGCCCAGCGGCTGCTCGCCGAGGACGCCGCCCACGAGCTCAAGACCCCGCTCACCAGCCTGCGCCTCAACGTCGAGCTGCTGATCCGGCTCGATCGGCGCGGCACCCTGGACAGCGCACTGCCGGCGGAGAGCCGGACCCGGCTGCTCAACGATCTCGGCGCCCAGGTGGCCGAGTTGAGCACCCTTGCCGCCGAGATGACCGACCTGGCGCGCGGTGACGTCAGCGACGAGAGCACCGAACTGCTCGACCTCGCCGACGTGGTGGTGGCCGCCGTGACCCGGGCGCGTTCCCGCGCGCCCGACATCGAGGTCGCGCTCGACGTGACCTCCGTGTGGGTGAGCGGGCGTCCCGCTGCGCTCCAGCGGGCGGTGCTCAACCTCATCGACAATGCCGGCAAGTGGTCTCCCGCGGACCAGCCGGTCCAGGTCCGGCTCGTCGCCGAGGGCGCGTCGGTGGTGCTCGAGGTCGACGACGCCGGGTCGGGCATCGACGCCGCCGACGTGCCGCGGGTGTTCGACCGGTTCTACCGTGCCGACAGCGCCCGGGCGTTGCCGGGATCCGGTCTGGGGCTGTCGATCGTGCAGCGGGTCGTCGACGCCCACGGCGGCCGGGTCACCGTCGCCCGGTCCGCACGCGGTGGCGCGCTCCTTCGGGTCGACCTTCCGGCCGCGGCCCCGCCCGCCCCGATCGCGCGGCTCACCGCCGGGGAGGACACCGCGGTGCGCTGACCTGCCCCGGCGGCGTGGCGCAGGACAAGGGACGGCGGCCCTCGGGCATGGCCCCACGCGGTTCACCGTCGGGGCAGGACACCGCGGTGCGCCGACCCCGGCCCCGGCCGCACGGCGCAGGACCAGAGGGCGGCGAGTGTCGGGCCCATGAAAAGATCCGGGACGGGCCTGGGTCCCCGTCCCGGATCTCGTCCGTGCCGCCGCGCTCACCGTTGCAGCGCGAGCTCCTCATCGTCCACGAGCGGCCGTTGACC
The DNA here is from genome assembly GCF_015690345.1 of Plantactinospora alkalitolerans. Classification (GTDB taxonomy): domain Bacteria; phylum Actinomycetota; class Actinomycetes; order Mycobacteriales; family Micromonosporaceae; genus Plantactinospora; species Plantactinospora alkalitolerans. The sequence continues at coordinate 21,547 of NZ_JADPUN010000111.1, forward strand.
GTCCGGCGGCTCCACCGGTCGGGACAGCCGGCTCGGCCACCAGATCCGCCGGCCGATCAGCAGGGTGAGGGCGGGCACCAGGACCGACCGCACCAGCAGGGCGTCGAGCAGCACGCCGAAGGCGACCAGGAACCCGACCTCGATCAGCATCACCAGCGGAAGTGTGGCGAGGACCGCGAACGTGGCCGCCAGGACCAGGCCTGCCGAGGTGATGACGCCACCGGTGGCGGAGAGGGCCTTGAGCATGCCGTCTCTGGTGCCGAGACGCACGGCCTCCTCCCGGGCCCGGCTGACCAGGAAGATGTTGTAGTCGACGCCGAGCGCCACCAGGAACAGGAATGCCAGCAGCGGCACCGAATAGTCGACGCCCTTGAACCCGAGGATCGTGTCGAAGACGAACACGCTGCCGCCGAAGGCCGCCGCGAATGAGACGATCACGGTGGCCATCAGGACCAGCGGGGCCACGATCGCGCGCAGCAGCAGCCCGAGGACGATCAGGACGACGGTGAGCACCAGCGGGATCACCAGCTTCTCGTCGCGGCTGGTGGTGACCTCGGTGTCGAGGTTCTCCGCGCTCGGCCCGCCGACGATCGCCGCCGCCCCGCTCACCGCGTGCACGGCGCTGCGCACCCGCTTGATCGTGTCGTACTCCGCGGTGGAGTCCGGCGCGTCCGTCGGGAACACGGAGATGTCGGCCCAGCCACCGCTGGTCTGGCCCGGGATGGCCTCTGCCACACCGTGGGTGCCCTTGACGATGTCGAGCACCCGCTCCTGGTACGCCGGCCGCGTGAAGATCGTCATCGGCTGGCCGCCGAGTTCCGGGAAGTGCTGGCGGAGAACGGTGAAGCCGGTGACCGATTCCGGCGCGGACAGGAACTGGTCCTGCTCCCGCAGGGCGCCGGTGTTGCCCGCCAGCCCGATGGCGAGAACACCCATAATTCCGAGCGAGCTGAGCGTCGCCACCCACCGGCGGCGGCTGATGGCGGTGCCGAGCCGTCCCCACAGCCCCGGCTTCTCCTCCACTGCCGTGCTGAACCGCGGGATGGCCGGCCAGAAGATCCGCCTGCCGAGCACCACGAGCACCGCCGGGAACAGCGTCAGCATGGCTACCAGCGCGCACAGGATGCCGGCCGCGCCGATCGGGCCCAACCCGCTGGTGCTGTTCAGGTCGGCGACGAACAGGCAGAGCAGGCCGGCGACCACGGTGGCCGCGGATGCGACGATGGCCGGCGCCGCGCCGCGTAGCGCGTGGACCATCGCAACCCGGACGTTCTCGTGGTGGTGCAGTGCCTCCCGGTACCGGGCGATGAGCAACAGCGCGTAGTCCGTGCCGACGCCGAACACCAGGATCGTCAGCAGCGCCGAGTTCTGGTCGTTGACCACGATGCCGAAGCCCTTGACGAGCAGGTAGACGGTCGCCATCGCAGTCAGTGCGGCCACGCCCACGACCACCAGCGGGATCAACCACAACACCGGGCTGCGGTAGGTGAGAATGAGCAGGAGCGTGACGACGACGACGGTGGTGAGGAAAACCTGCAGGTCGATGCCGTCGAAGACGGCGTCCATGTCGCCGTCGACCGCGGCCGGGCCGGTCACGTCGAGTTCCAGGCCGGCGGGGCGGTCCTTCGCGGCCTCACGCAACGGGCCGACGATGGCCTCCGGTCCGCCGTAGGTCGTGCTCACATCGAGGGTGAACATCATCGCCTTGCCGTCGGTGGAGGGTCTCGTCGGTGAGCCCTCGTCGTCCTCGCCGGCCGCCGCCGTCGCCGTCGGCGGGTACCGCTTGGCAAGGGTGTTGTAGTGGCGCTCGACCGTCGCGCGGTCGGCGTCGGTCATCCCGCGGGCGCGGTGGTACACGAAAACGAACGTGTTGTCCTCACCGCCGGGCAGACTGTCCTCCAGCACCGCCACCTTGGTGGACTCCGCACTGGCCGGCAGCGTGTCCACGGCTCTGTCGGTGGTGACCGAGCTCAACTTCCCGCTCAGCGGCACCATGACCGCCGCCAGCGCCACCCACAACCCGATCACCAACCACGGCACCCAGCGCCCTGCCAACCGACCGGCAGACGCTTCCCCGGACGGCGCTGCGTTGACTGCCATCACTAGCCTCCTACATACGGGTTACATCGCTTGTCTGACGCCGACTTCGTACCGAGCGAACCTGAGACGACCGTTAAAACGGCGCTCAGGCCGGTTGGCCGACCCAGGTGCCCAGCGCACGCATCAGCGCGCTGGCGCCCAGAGCCGGGCGTCGAGCACGACCAGCACGTCAGGATCGCCCATCACCCGCTGTCCGGCCGCGATGGAACGTTGCATGACGTCGCGGACCCGGGCCGCAGTCACTTCGGCGACGTCGTCGCCTCGGGCCGAGCCGCACGGCGTCGAGGATCGCGGTCCATGAGGTCCGGCCCGGTTCCAGCGGCGGCGATAAACGAGTACGGCCAGCCCGGGTTTGGCTGGGCCTGGTTCTCGCCGCAGCCGTAGAGGTGGCAGAACAACCCGTCGGGGCTGCTGGCGGCGTCCGGGCGCAGCCGGGCGCTGACGTACACGGCCAGGATCAGCCGTCCGCCCGCGCACCGCGGTAGCGGCAGCCCTGTGAGGGCGCCACAGAGCCGTTCGACCTCGATCCAGCGCTTGTTGTTCAGCGCGTCGACCCGCGCGGTCAGGCAGGCGTAGCAGTCGGTTCTAAGCTGGGAGTTTGGCTCCCGTCCATCGCCGATGGACTTTCGTGGGCGTGAATTCGGGCCAGTCGCGACGGGCCTTGATTCTCGTGCGGGTGTCGAACGGCGCTCCGGAGAGCAGTACCGTGGTGCCACCTCCCTCCCGAGGATGACGACTGCAGTACGACGAAACAGGACGGAATCGGGCCTAGCGTTCAGGCCATGACGAAACCTGACAGCCCACCGTGGAGGTTCGGGGCGGCCACCATGGCGCTGGCGACGGCGTTCGCTGTCGCCGCCTGCGGGTCGGACGCCGACAACAGTGCGGCGCCCGCTGCGGCCGGCTCGCACAGCGCGCACGCGGGCGGGTCGTCGGCTCCACCACAGCCGCTGCGCGCCGGCGAGCGGTTCGTCGACCTGAAGATGGCCGAGGCCTACACGCCCGCGCCGCCGGAGGGCGGCGGCACGGACGAGTACCGGTGTCAGGTGATCGATCCGGGCCTGACCAGGGCGCAGTACCTGACCGGAACTCAATTCATGCCGGAGAACGTCGCCATCGCGCACCACGCCATCGTGTACGCGGTGCCGCCGGGCGGCGCTGCCGCGGTGCGCGAGCAGGACGCGAAGACCCCCGGCCTCGGCTGGCAGTGTTTCGGCGGGACCGGCGTGGACGGCGCCGAGGTAGAAGATGGGGACGCAGTGTGGGTGAACACCTGGGCGCCGGGTGCCACGGAGACGCTGCTCACCCAGGACGCCGGCTACAAGATGGAGCCGGGCAGCCTGCTCGTCCTCCAGATCCACTACAACCTGCTCGCGACCGATGGCAAGCCGGCCGGGTCGGACCGCTCGGCGGTGCGGCTGCGGCTGACGGACGGCACGCCACAGACCCGGGAACTCGTCACGTGGCCGCTCGACGCGCCGACCGACCTGCCCTGCGCCGCCGACGAGTCGGGGCCGCTCTGTGACCGGGCGGCCTCGATCGCGGACGTGACGAAGCGGTTCGGGCCGGAGGTCGGCGACATGGCGGACGAGCAGCTGGAGGAGTGCGGCCAGAGCGCGCCGAAGCCTGGTGACACCCAGACCTGCGACCACAGGGTTCCGGCGCCGATGACGCTCTTCGCCGGTTTCGGCCACATGCACCTGCTCGGGCGGGCCATAAAGGTAGAACTCAACCCGGGCACGCCAAACGCCAAGGTCGTGCTGGACGTGCCGCAGTTCGACTTCGACAACCAGCGGCTGGTGACGCTGCCGTCGCCGGTGGAGATCGGTCCGGACGACACGCTGCGGGTGACGTGTACGCACGACGCGGGGCTGCGCAAGCGGCTGCCGCAGCTGAGCAAGCTGCCACCGCGCTACGTGGTGTGGGGCGACGGCACCAGCGACGAGATGTGCATTGGCATCATGACGGTCTCCCCTCGCAAGTCCTGACGGAGCGTGGAACGTGTGTGAGCTCACCGAGGTCAACAGAGCTGAAAAACAGCTCTGAGCTCACACACGTCCCGCACTGAGCTCACACGCGTGCGGGCGTCGTGGCGGTCGGACGGGCGGTGACGTGGGCGGCTGCACGCGGCCCCGGCAGCGGAGCGGTAGATCACGCAGAGCGGAGCGGTGCGGTGCGGAGCGGTGCGGAGCGGTGCGGAGCGGTGCGGAGCGGTGCGGCTGAGAACTACGGTCGCGCCCTGACAGACGCGCGAGATGAAGCGCTAGATCGGCCTGGTGAGTCTCAGGTCGTAGGCGAGGATGACGGCCTGGATCCGGTCCCGTGCGCCGATCTTGGCGAGGACCCGCCCGACGTGGGTCTTCACTGTCGACTCCGACAGCGTGAACCGTTGCGCGATCTCGCCGTTGGTCAGGCCATGGCCGATGGCGACGAGGATCTCGCGCTCGCGGTCGGTCAGGGAGTCCAGCCGGGGGTCCTCCCACACCGGCCCGCAGAGGTCATCGTCGAGCTGGTCGACGAACGCGTCGAGCAGCCGCCGAGTCAGCGGCGGCGCGATCACCGCGTCCCCGGCGGCGACGGCCCGGATGCCGGCGAGCAGCTCCTCCGGGCGGGTGTCCTTGAGCAGGAAACCGCTCGCCCCGGCCCGCAGCGCGGCGAGCGCGTACCGGTCCACGTCGAACGTCGTCAGCACCAGGATCCGTGAACGTCCACCGGCGGCGACGATGCGCCGGGTGGCCTCGATCCCGTCGACGCCCGGCATGCGGATGTCCATCAGCACCACGTCGGGATGCAGCTCGGTGGTCCGCCGAACGGCCTCGGCGCCGTTCTCGGCCTCGCCGACGATCTCGGTGTCGGGGGTGCTCTCCAGCAACATGCGGAACCCGAAGCGCTGCAGCGGCAGGGAGTCCGCCACGAGCACAGAGATCATGAATGGCTGCCTTTCAGGGTCGCGTGTACGGTCCAGCCGCCGTCCGGTGCGGGGCTGGCGCTGACCGTGCCGCGATAGAGCGCGGCGCGATCGGCCATGCCGGCGAGGCCGAGACCGGCGTCGCCCGGCGATGCCTACTTCCTACCGAGCGAACCTGAGACGACTGTTAAGAACGGCGCTCAGGCCGGTTGGCCGCCGGCGCCGGTTCGTCGTCGGGCGGGCCGCTGTCGTGCACGACGATGTCGACCTGAGCCTGGCAGGAGTCGGCCGCAGACAAAGAGTTTCGGTGACGATGAATCGCTTGCGGCCATTGATCTTCTTGCCGGCGTCGTAGCCGCGACTGTCCCGGCCCACCGTGTCGGCCCCCTTGACGGACTGGGAGTCGATAATCCCGGCCGACGGATCCGGGCTCCGTCGACGGCCAGCTACCGCAGGACGCTTTCGAGTTCGCTGTTCGGATCCAACCGTGCGGGCGGCGCCGCGCCGCGTACGAGATCGTCCGTCCGGTCACTGTCCAAGATCGTCATCGTCGCCTCTTCTTCCGTCGTCCTCAGGGAAGAGATGTCCACCATGACGCCACCCGTGACAGCCTTCCGCACCTCGACGGAGGCACCCGACGGCCGGCTCGTCCTACGACTCGAGGCACTCCCCGTTGGGCAGCAGGCCACCGACCAGATGGTCGCCGTCGCCGCTCCCGACGTCGAGGTAGCCGACCACACAGCCGTCGCCCATCTGCAGCGCGAAGACCAGGGCACCGTCGGGAGCGGGATCGTCGGGTCGTGCCACCCGTACCACACTGCCGGCAAGACCCGCCTCGCTCAGGGCGCGCTCGGCCGCCGCCACGTCGACGGCGGTGGCGGCTCGACCCGACCGGTCCTCGTAGCAGCGCGGATCGCCGGGCGCCGGACACCAGGAACTGCGGGAGACGGCACCGTGCATGATCTCCGCGGTGCCCTCGTAACCGATCGGGCCGGGCGACGATATCGGCGCCCGCCGGGCCCGGTCCCGCTGCTGGCGATGGCACAGTTCCAGGGCGCGCTGCCGTCCGGCGTCGTCGCCCGACGAGTGGACCACCACGCACGAGTAGCCGGCCGTGCCGCCGCCGCGCGCGTACCCGTACAGCCCGGCGCCCGCCGCCGAGACGACCAGCAGGGCGGCCAGCCACAGTCCCCACCGTCTCCGGCGCGGACCATCCGACCCGGCCGCACCGGCCGCCGGGGCTACAGGTCCCACAGCCAGACGTCCGATACCCGTCGCGACGGCCCCAGCAGTGCGTCCAGCGTCTGCCGCAGCGCGTCCACGTGCCGGTGCCGGCCCAGCACGACCACATCCGCCCGCCAGTGCGCGAGGTCGGCTCGCGCGGTCTCCCGGTCGGCATCGGACACCTCGGCCCGCTTCCCGGTCGCCGCGACGGCGCTCAACAACTCGAACGTGGGGCGCGGCGGCGGACCGAACCGCCCACGCCCCTCCGCGTCCGGGCCGATGAAATAGCCACCGGGGACCGCGAAGGGCACTCCGGTGACCGCTGCCCAGCGCAGACCGCTCGCGTCCTTCACGTCCGGGAACGGGATCGGCACGAGAGAACGACCATCCCGGACGTACGGCCGCCACTGTCCCGAGGTGACGAAGTCGGGCACCGGAAAGCCCACCGGGATCGTCGGTACCGGCCGGGGCACCAGCGGCAGGAGCACCGCGAGAAGCAGTCCACCCGCGACGAACCGGGGTACACGGCTGCCGCCGACCTCGCTCGCCCGCAGCCCGGCCATCGCGGCGTCGACCCCGAGGGCGGTCAGAATCGCCAAAATCGTGCCCACGACCAACCCGAACCGGGCTGGCAGCACGGAATCCAGCAACGGCAGCTCGGCGAGCACCCGCCACGGCAGCGGTACGCCCGTGTGGTGGCCGGCCACCTCCAGCGTCTTGCCCAGCGACAGCAGGACGAGGACCCCTGCGGTCACGACCAGCGCCCGGACCATCGTCGACCGCCAGAGCCAGATCGCGACGACACCCGCGAGCACGACGTACGGGATGGTGTAGAACGTGTTCTCCTCGGCCGCGTTGAGTGCCAGGTCGACGTTGGCGGACTGGCTGCCGGTGAGCGCGAGCTGCGGGGTGGCCAGGTAGGAGGCGAGGTCCGCGCCGTGGCCGGAGACGAACGGCACGGTGTGATAGGACTGCGGCCCGAAGAACTGGAGCCACAGCGGATACCCGAGCAGCACCAGAGCCGTGCCGGCCGCCACCGCGAGGCCGGTCAGGAAGCGCGGCACCAGGTCGCGCACCTCGCGCGGCCGCAGCAACGCGTACCCGGCCACGAACACCCCCGACGCGACGAAGTAGAGGAAGAGCGCCTCCTCGCCGATCAGCACCTGCCAGGCGACCAGTGCCCCGAGCCAGATGCCACGGCGCACATGTCGGCCCGGCTCACGCATGCGGAGGGCCAGCGCGATGATCAGGGGAATCAGGAACTGGGCGATGAAGTTCAGGTGTCCCCTGGTGTGCGCCACCATGCCGGGGCTGAAGCCACAGAGCGCGCCGCCCAGGGCGGCCGCGAGCGGCGACGCCACCAGATAGCGGGAGAGCACGAAATACCACGCGGAGGCGGTGGCGAACAGCGCGAGGCAGACGACGAGGTTGGCGGTCACGGTCGGGCCCGCCAGCCAGGTCACCGGGGCGAGTGGCACCCCGAGACCCACCATCCCCGTATTGCTCATCAGGTTGACGCCGTCCGGCATGTTCTGCAGGTGGGTGACGAACGGGTTTTCGAGCTGCCGGACCGCGCGCGCCACGTACGCGAAATACCATTCAAAGAGGCGGATATCCTCGTTTCCGCCCTTTCCGCCGTCGGTCATGCGGTCACCGAGGCCGAGCCACAGCCGCCCGGTCACCCAGCCGGAGAGCGCGAGGTAGGCGAGGTAGACCACCGCGTCCTGGCGGCGGTGCGTACGCACGCCGGGCTCCCGCACGTCGGACTCCCGCACGTCGGACTCGCGCACGTCGGGCTCCCGCACGCCGGACTCCCGCACGCCGGGCTCCACGTCGGCTTCCGGGTCCGCGCGCATGACACCTCGCATCCGTACTTGGCGTGCGTTGTGACGGGGCACGCGGAGGGGATCTCAGGCCGCCGGCACACCAGGGGTCGGAGGCAACGGCGCACCAGTAAAACAGGTCCGCGCCGATCCGGCGATCCGGTACGGCCGCGCTCGCGGACGATGCCTCCGCCCGCCGGCCCCCGCCGGCCCCGCCGCGCTTCCGGCCATCCTGGTGGGACCCGCCGGACGTCGATGTCCGAGCTGGCACCGCCCACGCCCAGGGCCGCCGCCTTCGCGGTCAGCCGACAGCAGAAAGCCCAGATCATCGATGTGATCTGGACTTTTCCTCGGTGGGCGATACTGGGATCGAACCAGTGACCTCTTCGGTGTGAGAATGATCAGGGGTGCTGGCACATGCCAGCATGTATGGCATGAGCAGCGAATATCGCCCCTCATCGTTCGCTGGCGTTCGGATCCGTTGTCACTCAGTTCGGCACTCGACCCGCACGCACGCGAGACCTGAACGTGACCTCCACACTGCCAGTGGCGCTCTCAGGGGCAGCGATACTCTCGGCCAGCGTCGTGAGTCCTACATCACCTCACTCTGCCCACAAGTCCCCGCCGCTCTCCAATGCAGACCGACGCGTCTGGCACGGGTTTGGCACGACGATGAATGCGGCGACGGACCCGGCCTGCGCTGCACCCGAGATGCGGCGAGCCGACCACAGACCCCCAGCTATTCAACCGCTGTAGCTGGTGATCCAGGCCAGGGTCCGCTCGGCCACCCACCGCCTCGGATGGACCACGAAGCCTTCCTGGTCGGCCGGCTTCCGCACGTTCTCAAGATAAGTGTGGGGAACATCTCGGCACCAGCCGCCCAGACGTCCGGCGAAGCCCTGGTCGGCAGGCCGAGGGTGTCTATCACGATGAGCCGCTTCCGGCCGTTGACCCTCTTCCCAGCGTCGTAGCCGCGAGTGTCCCGGCCGACAGGGTTAGCGGCCTTCACCGACTGAGAGTCGATGATCCCCGCCGACGGCTGCGGGTCACGGCCCTCGGCCAGGCGGACCTCCTCTCGCAACAGGTCAAGAAGCCGCGCAGTGACCTGCCGTTTCTCCCACTCCTTGAACTGCGAGTACACCGTCTGCCACGGCGGGAAGTCCACCGGCAACTGCCGCCACGAACCCCCCGACCCGCACCACGTACAAAAAGGCGTCAACCATGTCCCGACGTGGATGCTTTGGCGCCTGACCAGGCTCGTTGATCAACGGCAACAACGGCTCGACGAGACCCCACTGGCCATCGGCCAGGTCCGAGTCGTACGTCCGCGTCCGCTCCACGCAGGAACCCTCTAAACCCCAGCACAAACGTCTTATCTGAACAGAATTGGGTCAGATGCCGGCAGTGCTTCCATCGGACTGCCTGGTTAGCCGGACATGAATCGGGAATTGTCTGGCGTCCCGCAACTCCGAGCAAGGCTCGCGTAGCCAGCAGCAATGGGGAGGTGGAAGTCGTGGTCGGGAGCCCAGAGGACGAGTCGGACAAAATCAACGAGAGCGATCCGCTGCAAACCTCAGCGGTCCTCTGGACCGTAGGCGATCTGGATCGCGAGGAGCAGGGGGTGGATGTCAGAACCAATGTCCCTGAGGAGGAGCCTCCACCTCGGCCAGAAGACGTCTACGTGGCCGTCTGCCTGGATTATTATCACGACCCTAGCGGGGCTGGAGCGAGAGCGAACGGGGTCTGGGTGGGGTCGTCGCACGGCAACTACGACGATGCACTTGGAGAGGCGGCAGCGCACGGGCATGCCGGGACACGAGTCGCGATCGTACGACCGGGCGACTGGTATCACTTCCCCGGCGAGGACTTCGCCTATCCCCGTCGCCTCTACTAGAGCGGTTGAATAGCTGGAGTCTCTGGTCGGTTCGGGTCTAACTGATCACACACGGCGTGTCGGCGTGAACAATGATGACAGCCGGTCTATGCCGTACGCATGAGGTACGCCGATAGTGGTGGTCTGTCCGCTGCCAGGCGGGCCAAGCGTGAACAGGTACGGATGCGGGTCGCGCGGATGTTCGCCGCCGATGGCCCGGCCACACTGGTCGCAGCCCGATTGCGGGTGTCGACGAAGTTCCACGTGTCCTATACCCTGCGCTGGGTGTCCTATCTGCTGCACCGCATCGGGTACGGCCACACAGGTCCCGGCGCATCGGGCGGTGCCGCGCGACGAGGCGAAGATCGCCGAACTCGCCGAGCGGCTGACCGAATGGCTCGGCGCTCACCCGGTCGATAGGGAAGCTCGGCAACGCTGGATTGCCTCTGTCACCGCCGGCTGCACTCCCCGCCGGCAAGCGCATCGTTCGGCGGGGCAGCGGCAAGACCAAGACCGAAGCCAAACAAGCTCAAGGAAGTCCTACGCGACCACGAAGACGGACTCACCATCGCGCCGCACGGCGTCACGGTCGCGGACGCCGTAACCGACTGGCTGACCTACGGACTGACCGGGCAGGGTACGTCCACCGTCGCTAAAAACGAATCATTTTTCATTTGTCCACTCATATCCGCGCTCGGCGCTCGCAAGCTTCGCGATCTCACCGCCGACAACGTCGACAAGTGGTTACCAGAGAAGGCGAAGACACTGAGTACGCGGACGCTACAAGAGCTGTACTCATGCCTGAATCGCTCGATCAATCGCGCGATGGCCAGGGACAAGGTCAAGCGGAACGTTGTTGCCCTGTGCTCCATACCGAAGGGACAGCCTGGACGACCGTCGAAGTCGCTCACGCTCGACCAGGCGAAGGTAGTACTCGACGCTGCTCAGGAAAGCCGCCTACACGCGTACATCGTCCTATCGCTGTTGACCGGCGCCCGTACCGAGGAGCTTCGCGCACCCACCTGGGATCATGTCGATTTGGACGGCCGACCGGATAATGACCCACCGGTACCCCCGTCCATTCAGGTCTGGCATTCAGTGCGGGTCGGTGGTGACACGAAGACCAGGAAGTCGCGTCGGACGCTGGCGCTACCCGTTCGCTGTGTCGGTGCCACTCGACACCACCGCCAGTTCCAGGAGCGCGACCGGGAGCAGGCCGGGCCGAAGTGGCAGAACACCGGGATCGTCTTCGCTACCTCGGTCGGTACGGCGCTGGACGCTGCCAACGTCCGCCGCGCATTCCGAGCAGTCGCCAGGAAGGCCGGACTCAACCCGCGCGACTGGACGCCCCGTGAACTGCGGCACAACTTCGTGTCCCTGCTCTCCGACAGTGGCGTGAGCATCGAGGCGATTGCCGACCTGTGCGGGCATGCCGGAACGACCGTGACAGAGAAGGTCTACCGCCACCAGCTACGGCCCGTGCTGCTGAACGGAGCTGCGGCCATGGACCGGATCTTCAACGCCACTCCCGACGATCCGGCACCGACGAAGCCGACGCTCCCTGAGGCGTAGTCACTCAGTTAGTGACTCAGGCGTCAAGAAGGGGGCATGTCCATCGATGGACATGCCCCCTGACCTGGTGGGCGATACTGGGATCGAACCAGTGACCTCTTCGGTGTGAACGAAGCGCTCTCCCGCTGAGCTAATCGCCCTCAGCGCGGACGACTGTACCTGATCGGCGCGCCGTCGCGCATCTTCGGGGTCAGTGCGTCGCGAGGTAGTGCATCGCCTGGGCGATGAGATCGATCCCCAGACTGGCCCGCACCGACAGCCAGACCACGGCGGCGACGAACACCAGACCGACCGAGCCGAGAACGATCCGCACGAACAGTGACTGATCGCGTACCCAACGAGCCCAGCTCTGTACGTGCCTACGGGTGAAATTGAGCAGCCGTTTGGCCCAGTGGAACTCCACCGCCCAGATACCCAGGCCGCCGATGACGATCAGCCAGCCCGGCCCCGGCAACGGAATGAGCGCCAGGCCGAGGGTGACGACGATCGCACCCGCGACCGCCACGAAGACCTTCAATGCAATCCGGCCGGTGGGGTTGGCTCGGATGATCTCCAGCGTGGTACGGAAGCGGTACCGCCGACCCTCCGGTACGCCTGGATCGGTGCGGAGAGCACCTCCCTCGTCCACGTCTGAGTTGGCCGCGGGCGTCGGCGACACCTCCCGCCTGACGCGCTCGTCCTCCGGCACGTCGTACCTCCGCTCGTCGACCGCCCCCGTGGCACCGGAGCGAGCCCCTGTGCCGGCCCCGTTCACCCTCGACGCCCCCGTTGAAGCCGCTTTCTCCATTGAGGATGGTTTCGTAGCCATTTCAACCCCCAGTGTGGCCCGGCCCGTCACTCAACAGGACGACTGGACGTTACCGGAGTGAGTCGAAGGCTGAACCACCTGGCGTCGGGTGGACTCGAGTACCTGGGCAGAACTGGACATCCTACATAAAGATTCGATTTCGATCGGGAGCTAGGAAACCTCTTCCCACTACTGGGTGATATCAGCGTATGGCGGAGCGTAACCACGAAGTAGCACCTGAGGATGGGAAAAGCGGGACACGTACGTCCCGCAGCGGTGCCGGGGGGAGAACGTCCATGAGTGTCATCCGACCGACCACGGTCGAGGTCGAGACGTCGTTAAGGCTCGTTGCACCTGACGCGACGGCTCTGCCCGTGCGCGCCAGTCTGCGCTACGACCCAGCCGACCCGTATGCGGTCCATGTCCTGTTTCATGCGGAATCCGCCGGAGGCGAAGCGGTCAGCTGGTCCTTCGCGCGGGAACTGCTCGTCACCGGCCTCGACGAGCCGGCCGGGATCGGCGACGTCCGGGTCTGGCCGTGGGCCACGCCCCGCGGCGATTTTGTCGCGCTCGCGCTCTCGTCACCGGACGGCAACGCACTGTTCGAGGTGCCACGTAGCGTTCTGGTCAGATTCCTGCGCCGGACGTACGTGGTAGTGCCCCGAGGCCGGGAAGGCGACCACCTCGACGTCGACACGGCCGTCAACCGGCTCCTCGCCGGTCGCTAGACCGACAACCCGCCGGCCTCTCGTCGAGCGTCGGCCGGGAAAGATCACCACGCCGCGCGGACCTGCCGAGTCCGCGCGGCGCCGATTGTGTGTTAAAAAGGGTCCCCTCTTCTACAAAAAGCGATAAGAAGGGGCCCTTCCTTACACCTCAGCCGTGCGTGGTTATGCCGCCGTCGACCGGGATGACGGCTCCGGTGAGATATGCGCCGGCTCGTGAGGCGAGGTAGATCGCGGCTCCGGCCATGTCGTCGGGACGGCCGATCCGGCCGAGCGGGACCTGGTGTTCGATCGTGGCGCGGGTGGCCGGATCGTCGAGCGCGAACGCCATCATCTTGCTCTCGAACGGCCCCGGGGCGATCGCGTTCACGGTGATGTGCTCGGGAGCGAGCTGGTGGGCCAGGCTCCGGGTCAGCATGTGCACGGCGGCCTTGGTGGCCGAGTACGCGTACACCTCCATCCACGGCACCCGGATCCCGTCGATCGAGCCAATGTTGATCACCCTGGCCGGATCGTCGGCGCTCGCCGAGGCCCGGAGCGCGGGCAGCAGCGCCGTGGTCAGCTGGAAGACCGCCTTGACGTTGACCGCCCAGAGCTTGTCGAAGGCGCTCTCCGGGTACGCCTCCAGCGGCGCTCCCCAGGTCGCGCCGGCGTTGTTGACCAGTACGTCGAGCGCCGGAACCTGTGCCAGCACCTCCTCGGCGAGCCGGCTCGCCCCGGCCGTCGTCGAGATGTCCGCCGGGATCGCGACGCAGTTGCCGTACGCGGAGAGCCGTTCGGCGGCCGCGGCGCAGACCTCCGCCTTGCGGGACGAAATGATCACCTTCGCTCCGGCCTCGACGAAGCCCTGGGCGATCATCAGACCGATCCCCCGGGTGCCGCCGGTGACCAGCACCGCCTTGTCCTCGACCGAGAACAGACCTGGCATGCGCACCCTCCCGACGATGGGCCGCCGTCTTCCCGACGACGATGCCGACCTGAGTTCACCTTACTTACCGTCCGGTAACGCAATCGTGGCCGCCCGCCGCGACAAGCCCGGCGGGCGGACCACGTGATGCTACGGATCGAGTCCGGCGAGGCTGGGGCCAGGGCTACGGCTCCACTCCGGCGATCCGTACCCCGTCCAGGTAGACGGTGATCCGGGTGCTGGCCTCGAAGTCAGGCCTCGCGGCCCGCCAGCTGTGATCGTCAAGCTCGGAGAACCGGGACCGGTCCGCCTTGCGGAGCCGTAGTTCGAGCGGACCGACCTGCCCGGCTGTCGGCACCATCCCGGCCCCCGAGGTGAACCCGACCTCCAGATAGCCGTCCGCACCCGGCCGGGGTGTCGGCAGCGCCACCACCCGGCGGGTGACCTTGGCACAGCCGAGCGAGGCCCGGTCGCACCATGCCTGCACCGGGCTCCGGCCGGAGTCCCGGGTGAACCAGTAGCGGACGGTGACCCGGGAGAGGTCGACCGGCACCGCGCCGGAGTTCTGCAGCCGGATCGCCGGCCTGATCTCGGCGTCCGTCGGCGACCGGTCCAGGTTCCGGTACCCGACGGTCATCGACGGCGCCGGCGGGGCCGGCCGGTCCACCACGAACAGGGTCACCGAGTCGGCCGGATAGGTGTGGGTCAGGGAGCCGCTGGGCGTTCCGGCGCCGGGCGACGGCGCCACGATCTGCTGATCGGGTGCGCGGACGATCGAGGTGAGGTCGGCGGCGCCGTACCGGTACACCTTGGCAGTCGAGGCACCCCGACCGCGCAGCGACAACTGGCTGGTCTGCTCGGTGCCGCTCTTGTTCACCACCATGACGGTGAGCGCCCCGTCCTCGGTGCGCTCACCCGCGTAGACGGAGAGCTTCTCCTGGTCCGCACTTGTCGCCCGGACGCCGACATCGCCGAACCGGCCGCCCGCGCCGTCGTAGTTGCGGTACATCCGGAAGGCGTACGCGCCCGGCTGGGTCGCGCTCGGCGGCGACCAGAGCGTCGCCAGGTCCAACCCCTCCCGACCGAAGATCCCGAGTACGTCGGCCTGGGTCAGCGCGCCGTTGATGTGGTCCAGCGCGCCCCAGTTGTATTCGGTGATCGCCGTCTTCGTGCCGGGATAGTTCGCGGCCACCAGCTCCTTCATCCGGGGCACCAGCCGCACCTGGGTGTTGATCCAGCTCTCGTCGGTGTACGACGGGTCCCACAGCGCCCGGGTCGAGCGCAGCCGCAGCGCGTTGGTGGCCGGGTCGTTGCCGTTGCCGAACGCCACTCCGGACGCCTGCGGGTAGAAGTGCATGTCGAAGTAGTCCAGTACCCGCTGCCCGTGCTCGTCGTCGTACTTCTTCATCTGTTGCAGGTACCAGGTGGTGAACGGCAGCCCGTCCCGGGCCGGCCGGTCCGGTGGGTTCGCCCAGCATCCGGTGCGCGAGCAGACCTCCTGGTCGAGTCCGGAGTGGTCCCAGGAGGTCCAGCCCCAACCGACCGGGCCGAGCGTCGACGCCGTCGGGTCGGCTGCCTTGATCGCCGCGCCGATCGCGTACGCCTGGTCGCGCAGCTCCGCCGAACTGGCCCCGGTCGGATGTACGTCCCGGTGGGTGGAGTGCCAGATGTCGGGCTCGTTGTCCAGGTTGTAGAACTTGACCCCGCCCTCGGCGGCTGTCCCGTACTTGGCGGTGAGATGGCCGAGCCACTCCCGGACGTACTCCGGGCCGACCGGCACGCTGGTGTCCAGCGGGTCGTTGCCG
This sequence comes from Plantactinospora alkalitolerans, assembly GCF_015690345.1. Taxonomy (GTDB): domain Bacteria; phylum Actinomycetota; class Actinomycetes; order Mycobacteriales; family Micromonosporaceae; genus Plantactinospora; species Plantactinospora alkalitolerans. The sequence continues at coordinate 37,271 of NZ_JADPUN010000111.1, forward strand.
GTGATCCGGGTACCGTCCGGCCGTACCCCGTTGCCGCAGTCGGGGCGCCACTCGTCGGTGCTCTGCTGCGGGCCGTACTTGGCCACCGAGAAGCCGCACGAGCCGTCCCGGGCCTTCGGCGCCCAGCCGATCAGCGGAACGGTGAGCACGGTGTCGGTTCCGGTACGCCGGTCCTGCTCGACGAAGCGGTCCGTGGACGAGCCGTCCGGCAGCGCCTCGGGGTTGTCGTTGGCCTCGGCGATGTTCTCGAAGAACCAGTCCGAGGCGCGGTTGGTGGTGTCGTACCGGTAGTGGTAGCGGGTGGTGGCGTTGCCGCCCCAGCGCCGTACCGGCAGGGCCAGTTCCTCGGCCAGCGCCTCGTCGGTGAAGTTCATGCCGTAGATGTGTGGGCTGATCGGGTGCCGGTCGGCGGCGAGGTCGACCTCGAGGGTCGGCCCGGGCTCGGCGAGGGCCGGCGTGGGCGCGAGGACGAGTGCTCCTCCGGTGCCGACGAGCGATGCGCTGACGAACAGCGATGCGCTGACGAACAGCGGCAGGACGGGTCTGCGGCGCATGAGCGAATCTCCTGGATTCCTCGGCGCGTCCGAGGCGGATCGGACGGGCATGACGGGATGGGGTCATGCGTGGTCTACCTGCGTTCCCGCGCGTCGTGGCCAGCCCGGACCGAGGTCAGGCTACCGATCTTCGGCAGCTACGGTCAACGCCGGTCGTCGATGTCCGACAGGGTCCGACGGCCGCCCCGACCGGCTGAGCCCGGGGTCGGCGGCGCGGAGGGGTGCGCCGGAAGTCCTCGACGGCTAACGTCGCAGGGGATGGTCCGATTCGGTCAGTTTCCCAGCGCCCCGGGTGAGTCGCCGTCCCCGGCCGGATGGGCCGGTATTCGTACCCTCACCTTGCGCGACTTCTCGGCCGAACCCGCGTCGCAGCGTCCGCTGCTGCTCGACCGGCATCTGCTCATTCTGGTCACGGTCGGACACGGGGCGCAGGAGGTCGACTTCCGGGCCTATCCGTGCCGGCCCGGCTCCCTGATCTGGGTCCAGCCCGGTCAGGTCCTCCAGCACGGCGGGCAGGCCGGGCTCGACGCGATCATGGTCTGCTGGGCACCGGAGGCCATGGGCGGGCTCGGGGTCGGAGCCGTCGCACCGCCGTACGACGCCGGCTACTGGCAGCTCGCCGGCGAGGACGAGGACGCGGTGATCAACGAGGTCAGCCAACTGGTGGTGGACTGTCAGCGGCACCGTGGCGACACTCTCGCCGCCGACCTGTTGCGACACCAGCTCGCCGTCCTGTTGCTCCGCCTGGCGCTGCTACCGGCCAGCCCGGCTCCGGATGCCCCGGCGGCAATCGACGGCACGCCGGGTCGCCCCGCACCACGGGACGACGTCGGCAACTTCTGGCGGTTGCGGACCGAGGTCGAGCGCTCGTACGGGCAGACCCGACGGGTCGAGGACTATGCCGGTCGGCTGGAGTGCTCGGTGCGTACCCTCACCCGGGCCTGTCTGGCCGCCACCGGACGCAGCGCCAAGCAGGTCATCGACGACCGGGTGGCGTTGGAGGCCCGACGGCTGCTCGCCGCGACCGACCTTCCGGTCGCCGAGGTCGGACGTCGACTCGGCTTTCCCGAACCGACGAACTTCGGCCGGTTCTTCCAACGGGAGGTCGGGCGCAGTCCGGGCGCCTTCCGGGCCGGCCGCCGGGGGCGTGCATGATGGGGGCGTGCAGATCTCCGCGCGAGGTGACTATGCGGTACGGGCCGGGCTGAGCCTGGCGGCGGCGTACCCGTCGCTGATGTCCGCCCAGGCGCTGGCCGCGGAGCAGGACCTGCCCCGCAAGTTCCTCGAAGCCGTCCTGGCGGACCTCCGGCGGGCCGGGATCGTCCGGGCCCAGCGGGGCGCGGAGGGTGGCTACACCCTGGCCACCGCCCCCCGGGAGGTTTCCGTCGGGATGATCCTGCGGGCCGTGGACGGTCCACTCGCCGGGGTACGCGGGCTGCGTCCCGAGGAGACCCGGTACGACGGCGCGGCCGAGAACCTCCCCCGGCTCTGGGTCGCCGTTCGCGCGGCGGTTCGCGATGTCGTCGACGAGGTGAGCCTCGCGGAGCTGGTCAGCGGTCGGATGCCGGCGCACGTTCGCAAGCTGACGACCCGGCCCGACGCCTGGCAACCGCGCTGACGGACGCCGTCGCCGCCACGCCACGCTGACCGACGCTTTCCTGGCGCAGCGGCGGAATGACCCGGACGTCCCGCGCGGACTGTCCGGTGAGGAGCCCGGAAGGTTTACCGAACACGCGTACGGGGAACTTCGTGGCCACCCCGCCGGAAGCAACAAGCTTTTGTCTTGAAGGGAGCATGGCCGTGGGTCTGATGTTCCGTAAGCGCAAGAAGTTCGGTCCGCTGATTCTCAACTTCACCGAGAACGGTTTCTCGTCGTGGAGTATCAAGATCGGCCGCTGGTCGTGGAACTCCAAGGCCCGGGCGCACCGGGTCGACCTGCCCGGCCCGCTGTCCTGGAAGCAGGACAAGTCACGCCGGTAGGGACATGCGCGCGGGGTGGGATGCCGACGGAGCCGTCGGCATCCCCGCCGCGTTTTCAGCGGTGTTTTCGCGCGGTCGGGCCGGTCAGGTCGCGGTGATGGTCACGTCTCCGGAGAACCGGTCAGGTCGCGGTGATGGTCACGTCTCCGCCGAGGCGACCCGCCGCCGGGTCCCGACCGACCAGGCCGGCGGCCAGCAGCGCGCCGAGGACCCGGTTGGTGTCGGCCGCGCGGTAGACCGTCCGTTCGGCGGTGAACTGGCGCAGTTCCGTCACCGACGCCCGGCCGGCGGTCGCCAGTCGGGCCAGGAGTTCACGGCGCAGTGGTCCGGGATGCGGCGTCAGCGAGATGTCCAGCAGATGTCCCTCGGGATCACCGGGATCCCGGTACCGCACGCCCGCGTACTCGTCCACCGCCCACAGCGCGTCCTTGAAGGCGTCGAGCCGCTTGCCGGAAGCGGTGGCGAAGACGATCCTCTCGGGTTCGGCGGGCGCGTCGGCCACCAGCTCGACCTCGGTCACGAGGGGAAATCCGGCTTCGGTGAGCGTCCGCCGCAGGTCCGGGCCGGACGGGCTCGGTGGATCGAGCGCCAGCAGCAGTTCGGCCGGGCGTCCCACGGTCAGCGCGGCGAGGGTGTCCCGGTCCGGCTCCGGGCCGCCCGTCGCGTCCAGGTAGGCAAGTACCGGAGCACCGGCCGCACCGGCGGCCTTTAACGCCACGGGCAGCCGTGACAGATCGCCCGGCATCAGGTGCGCGGTCACCTCGGCCGGCAACTCCGGCTGCGTCGCCGTGTGGCGTGCGGCCAGTTCCTCGGTCCGGTCGGCGATCGTCAGCACGGTCATCCGGCGTCCCCGAAGCAGGTCCGCGAACTCGGTGAAGACGCGCAGCGCGGCGTCGGCGGCACCGCCGTCGGGACCGGCGTACGCCTGTGCGAAGGTCGCCCGCCGGGACCGGTGCAGCGCCGCCGGGGTCCAGGAGTCGAGCTGGCGTACCAGCAGTTCGCGTTTGACGGCACCGATCGGGTCAGCGGGCATGCTGCGTGTCTACCCCGCCCGGTCCCGTTGTGTCACGTCGTTGCGCCGCCCGGCCGGGTAGTGGGGTTCGACCGGTAGCCGACCGACAGCGGTTCGATCAGGACGGGACGGAGATGCCGACCCCGCCCCGGGTCTGTCCGCCGTACCGCTGCTTCTCCCTGGCGAGGTCGAGCCGGGTGATCTGCTTGCGTGCCGCCAGGGTCTGCGCGTCGAGGCGGTCGGCGGGGACCAGCCAGACCACCTCGAACTCCAGCCCGTCCGGGTCCTTGGCGTAGAGACTCTTGGTGCTGCCGTGGTCGGAGGTGCCGACCAGCGCTCCCGCCTCGGACAGCCGCGCGGCGGTCGCGTCGAGTTCGTCGAGGGTGTCCACCTCCCAGGCGAGGTGGTAGAGGCCGACCGTCGTCCGTCCGGCGCCGGACGGGCCCGCGGCCGCGCCGACCTCGAACAGCCCGAGGTCGTGGTCGTTGGTGGATCCGGGTGCCTGGAGGAAGGCGGCGCCGTCGAACCCGGCCGGGGTCATCGCGACCGGGCGGAAGCCGAGCACGTCACGGTAGAAGGCGACGCTGCGGGCGAGTTCGCGAACGTAGAGGACCGCGTGGTTGAGCCGGTGGATTGTCATGCCTCCACCATAGCGACATTTAGTTGAGCGTTCAACTATATGAGGTATGATCGTCGTCATGACCCGATGGCTCGATCCCGATGAGCAGCGGACCTGGCGCGCGTTCCTGACCGCGTCCCGAGCCCTGATGGCGACGCTCGACCGGGAGTTGCAACGCGACGCCGGCATGCCGCACGCGTACTACGAGATCCTGGTCCGGCTCTCCGAGGCGCCCGGCCGGCAGTTGCGGATGTCCGACCTCGCCGACGCGACCGGCGGCTCCCGCAGCCGGTTGTCCCACGCGGTGGCCCGGCTGGCCGAGTCCGGCTGGGTCCGCCGGGAGGACTGCCCCACCGATCGTCGCGGTCAGGTTGCCGTGCTCACCGATCAGGGTTTCGAGGTGCTCTCCGGCGCCGCGCCCGGACATGTCGACGGGGTACGACAGCATCTGTTCGACCCACTCAGCCCCGCGCAGATCGACCAGTTGCGGCGGATCAGCGAGGCGTTGGTCGCTCATCTCGAACCGGATCATCCGACAGGATGACCAAACTGTCCCCACCGGCCCTCTTGTACTGAACGTCGCCGGGCGAGCACGATGGGGCGTGGCTTCCGGCTTCGCTGAACTCACCTCCCATGCGCAGGCACTCGTGGCGGCCGGCGACCTGACCGGGGCGCGCGAGTTGCTGGGCCCGCCGCTGCGCGGGGCCGACCCGAGCCCGGGCAACGCCTCACCCGAGTTGGCCGAGGCCGCCGGCCTGCAAGCCCGGGTCCTGGTCGCCCTCGGCGACGCACACTCGGCCCGGGGCTGGGCGGCGTTCGCGTACTCGGCGGCCACCCGGCTGTACGGCCCGGCCGACCAGCGGACCGTGGGAACCGCGGCCACGCTCGCCGCCGTGCTGCACCGGGTCGGCAGCCACGCGCGGGCCGCCCGGCTGTACCGGGACGTCATCATCGAACTCACCGCGACCGACGGACCGGAGTCGCTGCGGGTGCTCGCCGCCCACGCCGACCTGGCCACGGTCGAGTACGCCCAGGGTGAGTGCACGCTCGCCCGGAACCGGCTCGAAGACGCCTGGGAACTGCATCGCGAGGTCTACGGTGACGGTCACGTCGCCGGCATCCGGATGCTCGCCCGGCTGGGTTCGATGCAGCGCGACTGTGGACTGCACACCTCGGCGCACGAGCATCTGGCCCTGGCCCGCGAACTCTGCCGCGAACACCTGCCGGCCGACCATCCGCTGGCCGCCCAGGTCGGGGCGCTCGCCCGGGCGGCGGCCAGTCCCGACCACGTCTGCGCCGACGCCGCCCCGGGGACCCGGAGTGTTCCGCAGGTGCCACCCGCCCGGACCGGCGCACCCCCGCAGACCGATCCGCCGACCAGTTCCGCGACCGAGCCGGACCGGCCGACCTCGCCCGCCCCGTCATCGTCGCCGTACGATCCCACGGCGGCGCCGTACGGCCCCCCGGCAACGCCGCACGGATCCACGGCGTCGCCGTACCAGCCCGGCTCGGCGCGGCCGTCGGGCGGGTATCCACTGGAGACGGAGCATCCGCCGGACGCCGACCTGCCACCCCTGGAGGACCTGCCGCCGCTGCGGTATCCGCCCGCACCAGCGCCGCCCTGGTCCGCCGCACAGCCCTCGACCACGTCCGCGCCGCAGGTGCCACCGCCTCGGCTGCCGCCGGCACCACCGGCCGAGACCCCGCCGCGCTGGGCCAGCCCGCCGCGTCCCGCCGGCCGCCCTCCGGTGC
>NZ_JADPUN010000013.1 GCF_015690345.1 Plantactinospora alkalitolerans
CCAACACCTGCCGGAACCCCGGATCCCCCGACAGATCAGTACGGATCACCAGCGTGTTGACAAAGAACCCGACCAGATCATCAAGCGCCTCATCCGTACGCCCCGCCACCGCCGACCCGATCGGAATATCCGTACCCGCACCCAACCGCGACAGCAGCACCGCAAGAGCCGCCTGCACCACCATGAACGCGGTGACATTCTCGGTGCGGGTCAACTCCGCGAGCCGCCCATGTACCTCCGCCGGAATACTCAGGCGAACGGCATGACCACGGTGGCCGCGTACCGCCGGACGCGACCGATCCACCGGCAGGGCCAGCTCCTCCGGCACACCGGTCAGGGCCTGGCGCCAGTACGCCACCTGCGCCGACAACAAGCTGTCCGGATCCGACTCCGTACCCAGCAACTCCCGCTGCCACAACGCATAGTCCGCGTACTGCACCGGCAACGGCTCCCACGACGGTGCTTCACCGCCAAGCCGCGCGCCGTATGCCATCGACAGATCCCGCAGCAGCGGCCCGACCGACCAGCCGTCACTGGCGATGTGATGCACCACCAACGCGAGCACCCGCTCGTCCGCACCCGACTCGAACAGCCAGGCTCGAACCGGCGGCTGCGCCGACAGGTCGAACGCGTATTGCGAGGCCCGGCCCACCGCGCCGGCCAGATCCTCTGGCTGAACCCGAACTGTCTCCAGCTCCAAGGCCGGCTCATCCGCCGCAAGAATCCGCTGGTACGGCTCACCGTCCGCGACCGTGAACACCGTCCGCAGCGATTCGTGCCGACCTACCACATCCCGCAAGGCCGCAGCCAGAGCGTCGGCGTCCACCTCGCCGGACAGCCGGGCCGCGGACATGACGTTGTAGGTCGAGCTGGGTCCCTCCAACTGGGCCAGGAACCACAGCCGGCGTTGCGCGTACGACAACGGCACCCGCTCCGGGCGGTCCCAGGCCCGCAGGGAAGGCCTGCCATCGGCAGCTGAGGCAAGGCTCACGGCGAGCGCGGCCGGCGTGGGCCGTTCGAAGAGCAGGCGCATGGGCAGTTCCACGCCGAGGGTGGCCCGGATCCGCGAGATGAGCCGTACCGCGAGCAGTGAGTGTCCGCCCAGTTCGAAGAAGCTGTCGTCGATGCCGATTGTGTCGATGCCGAGTACGTCGGTGAAGGCGGTGCAGATGAGTTCTTCGTGGGGGGTGGTTGGTGGTCGGTTGGTGGTGGTTCTGGTGGTGTGGTCGGGTGTGGGTAGGGCGGTCCGGTCGAGTTTGCCGTTGACCGTCAACGGCAGGCTTGGCAGGGACACGAACGTGGTCGGGACCATGTAGTCCGGGAGCCGTTGGCCGAGGAACGTC
>NZ_JADPUN010000072.1 GCF_015690345.1 Plantactinospora alkalitolerans
AGCGTAGGGGACCAATTAGTGCCTCAGAAACAACCCACCAACACCCAACACCCCAGGTCAACGCGCTGCCCACCGTCGCGCCGCGAGCCGGTGACCAAACTCAGGTCGAACGGGCCCAGGCCAACCTCGTCTTCCAGGTCATCTCGAAGCGATACGAGAAGGGCTCCACCCTGCTCACCTCGAACAAGAGTTTCGGCGAATGGGGCCAGGTCTTCGGCGACGAAGTCCTCGCCACCGCCATCCTCGACCGGCTCCTGCACCACTGCGACGTCGTCGCGATCAACTGACCCAGCTACCGCCTCAAGAACCGCCTCACCGCCATCGACGGCCAAGCCAACGTCGCCTGAACCTGGCCACGTTCAGCCGTACCTACCTGGGGACGCACACTCGTACGCCGACAAGGGCCGACCCGCCGATCGCCAGGGCCAGGCCACCGAGGACCACGGCTGTGGCCAGCCCTCCAGCCGCTGTCGGCAACCAACCGCGCCGGCGGGCGTCCGAACGATGCGTGCCAACCTCCTGTGACTCATCCGGCAGCTCCGCAACACCGGTTCAGGGCACAGCCTCACGGCCGATACGCGAACCGTTTCGACAATTCTGCCGGCGTCGCCGACCACCCGGAAGGGCGGCTACGGCTCGGATACATAGATATGTATTAATGGCCGCATCGGGCGTGAAGTCAAGGTTTCAAGACGGTTACGTCCTGCTCCTGACGCTTCGCGGGCTCCGAATAGCCGCCGATGATTCCGATCTTTCGGAGTGTTAGGCATCGCGTTCAGGCATTGCGTGTCGCCGGCCCATCGACACGGCGCCGATCGAGCAGCGAACCGATTCGCCTGTGCGGCACCCGGCCGCGTGACACGTCGAGGCGTGTTTCATCTCTATGCCCCTCTTCCGCCGGTCAGCCAACGGTGCACGCCGCGCCGTTGAGCGTGAATGCGGTCGGGGTGGCGGTGTTGCCGGTGTGGTTGGCCTGGAATCCAATGACCACCGGTGCATTCGGGGCGAGGGTGGCGTTGTAGTTCACGTTCCGGGCGGTCACCTGACCGGACGTTGGCGAGTACGTGGCGCTCCATCCTGAGGTGATGCTCTGGCCGCCGGGCAGGGTGAACGCCAGGGACCAGCCGTTGATCGGGGCGCTTCCGGTGTTGGTGATGGTGAGGTTCTCGGTCAGGCCGGTATTCCAGGGGTTGATGGCCGCGCTGACCCGGCAGGGTCCGCTCGCCGGACTCGAGGGGATCGGGCCGGGCGACGAGGGGCCGGGCGACGAGGGGGAGGGGGAGGGCGACGAGGTGCTCGCGAAC
>NZ_JADPUN010000012.1 GCF_015690345.1 Plantactinospora alkalitolerans
GTTGGGGTTGGGTTGCCGGTGGTGTGGCCGGTGTCGGGTCGTTCGGCGGCGGCGTTGGCGCGGGTCGCGGGCGGGTTGGCCGCGGAGTTGTCCGGGGCGGGACCGGTGGTCGATCCGGCCGGGGTGGCGGTGACGCTGGCGGGCCGTTCCGGGTTCGGGGTACGGGCCGCGGTCGTGGGTACGTCGGTGCCGCAACTGGTGGCGGGTCTGACCGCGCTGGCCGCTGACGAGCCCGGCACGGGTGTGGTCCGGGGAGTGGTCGGTGACAGCGGCCGTCCGGTGTTCGTGTTCCCGGGTCAGGGTGGTCAGTGGGCGGGGATGGCGGTCGGGCTGCTGGACTCCTCACCGGTGTTCGCGTCCCGGATGGCCGAGTGTGAAGCGGCGTTGACGCCGTTCGTGGACTGGTCGCTGGTGGCGGTACTGCGTCAGGAGCCGGGCGCCCCGGGGCTGGACCGGGTCGACGTGGTCCAGCCGGTGTTGTGGGCGGTGATGGTGTCCCTGGCCACGGTATGGGAATCGGCTGGTGTCACCCCCGGCGCGGTCGTCGGGCACTCCCAGGGCGAGATCGCCGCGGCCGTGGTCGCCGGGCTGCTCGACCTCGACGACGCCGCCCGGGTCGTGGCGATGCGCTCCCGAGCGTTGCGGGAGCTGTCCAGCACCGGCGGCGGGATGCTCGCCGTCGCCGACACCGCCCAGGCGGTCACCGACCGGCTCGGCGAGGACCTGACCATCGCCGTGGTCAACGCCCCGGCCTCGGTCGTGGTGTCCGGACCGGTACCCGCGCTACAACGGCTGGCCGACCGGTACACCGAGGAACAGGTACGCACCCGGATGCTGCCGGTCGACTACGCCTCCCACGGCCCGGCCGTGGACCCGGTCCACGACCGGCTCGCCGCCGACCTGGCCACCATCACCACCGGCCCGGGCCGACCCGAGGTCACCTTCTGGTCCACCGTCACCGCCACCCCCGCCACCCCCACCGACCTGAACGCCGACTACTGGTGGCGCAACCTACGCCAACCGGTCCAGTTCCAACCCACCATCGACACCCTCCTGAGCACCGGTCACCACACCTACATCGAGATCAGCCCGCACCCCGTCCTGACCACCGCGATCGAACAAACCGCCGAACACCACGACACCACCTGCACCACCATCGCCACCCTGCACCGCGACCAACCCGACCACCACCAACTCCTGACCTGCCTGGCCCACGCCTGGACCACCGGCCTACCCATCAAC